>CALFXO010000041.1 GCA_937958025.1 uncultured Syntrophobacteraceae bacterium | reverse complement strand
TGGTGGAGGCGGCGGGAGTTGAACCCGCGTCCGAAAGCATTCCGTTCAAGCGTCTACATGCATATCCCGGGTTTTAAATTTCGCTCGGACGACCTCCCCTTGGGCTGGATGTCATCAGAGCTAGCCTAAAAGTTTCGCCCATCGAAGCGTCAGGCGGCGCTCCGCGAACTATCCCACAAGTCGACGCTCCATCCGGCTCCGCGGGAGTGAACCGGGGGAACGGTAGCCGGCTAAGCGGCTACAGCGTACGCGTAATCGTCTGCGTTTGTGTTTAGCCCTGTCAGTTTAACGAGGCGCCAGGACCTCGGCATGCAACTTGGACTTCTCTACCTCCGTCGAACCCGTTTCGCCCCCTCAAGTTTTATTGCAGGATCATCATCAATAATATAAGTTATTATAAGATGGGTAATGGAAAAATCAAGCCGTCCAGGCAAAAATTCTCAGCGTCGAACCTGCCGCACTTGTCCCCGTGTTGCGTTCCACTCATTGCCAAGCCAGCCGCGCGAAGCTTCGGACCCGACAACGACGCCTACGCCTACGACCTGTCCCCCTTCCGGATGCGCGCCATCTCGCGCACCCCATCTTTTCTCTTGATGCTCTCGCGCTTGTCGTAGAGCTTCTTGCCCCGCGCGAGGCCCAGTTCAACCTTCGCCCTTCCGGTCCGAAAATATACCTTCAACGGGACCAGAGCAAGCCCCTTCTCCTGGGTCTTCCCGATCAGGATCTTGATTTCACGGTTATGAAGAAGCAACTTCCTCGTCCGCTCCGGGTCGGCGTTGTTGTAAGAACCGTGGCTGTAGGGGCTTATGTGGAAGCCGTACAAAAAGACCTCCCCCTTCTTGATCTTAGCGTAGCTGTCCTTCAGGTTCGCCCGCCCGTCCCGCAAAGATTTCACTTCGGTGCCAAGCAACACCATTCCAGCCTCGAAGGTCTCGACAATCTCATAGTCGAAGTACGCCTTCTTATTCTGGCAAACCAGCTTGAACCCGTCGCCTTCCGCTTTTTTTTCCTTGGCCATACGTTACACCCGGATGCAGGCGCCGTCTCCTTCGGGGGACGCGCAGCCCTCCGATTTCAACATGGCCTTCTTCCCAACGTGGTCAACCCCACGAGGGGTCAGTGCGCTGGGATCAAAAAATTTAAACTCTTCGGGAAAGCGTTTCAACGCCATTTCCTGCAGCAATTCATTGACCTCTCGGGCCGTCCCTAGCCCAAGGACCTTCTTCACGAAGGATCGGCAGTCCTTGACGCGCGCGCGGCTAATAAGGTTCTTCACCCTCGGAATGGCCTGGGGGTTCATGCTGAAACTGTCCAGATTCAGCCCCAGCAGAATGGGCACATAAAGAGGCTCCCCGGCCATCTCGCCACAGATGCATACTTTGATGCCGGCCTTGTGCCCGGCGTCCACGGCCATCTTGATGAGCCGCAGCACGCCCGGATGCAGCGGCTCATAGAGGTATGCAACATGCTCGTTCACACGGTCGATCGCAAGGCTGTACTGGATGAGATCGTTCGTCCCGATGCTGAAAAACTCAACCTCCTTCGCCAGCATATCCGCAACGGCGACCGCCGACGGCACTTCTATCATGACCCCCAGCGGCATTTTTTCGTCGAACGGCTCTCGCCGGCGCTGAAGCTCCTCCCTGGCCTCCTCCAGCACCTTCCTGGCCTCCAGGAATTCCCCCACGCCCGAAATCAGGGGGAACATCAGACGCACGTTGCGCGTGGCCGCGCTCGCCCGCAGGATGGCCCGGAGCTGCATCCTGAAAAGATCCCGGAAGTGGAGGCAAAGCCGCACGGACCGCAACCCTAGCGCCGGATTGGCCTCCTTCACGCTGGGGTGCCACGCGCTCAGCTTGTCCGCCCCAACGTCAAGCGTCCTCATCGTGACCCACTGGGGCGCCATCAACTCGGCAAGCTCCCGGTAGTGGTTATAGAGCGTCTCTTCATCGGGAATTTCCGTGCGGTTCATGAAATAGAATTCGGTCCGGTAGAGCCCTATCGCCTCGGCGCCGTTGTCCTTTACGGCCACCACCTCTTCCAGGAGTTCGATATTGGCCTCCACGCTGACCCGGAATCCGTCCCGCGTGCACGCTTCCAGATGGGACTTGCGCGTGATCTCCTTGAGGTAGGCCTCGAGAGCCTCCTGACGCTCGTAGTAGTCGCTGATTTCCTCTTCGGTGGGGTTGAAAATCACGAGGCCGGAAGCGCCGTCGATAATCATGACCTCGCCCATCCGGCTCAACTTCGTGGCCTGTTCGGCCCCCACGACGCAGGGGATGTTCAGGGACCGCGCTATAATGGACGTATGCGAGGTGCGCCCGCCCATTTCCACCACCAGCCCCAGCAGTCGCTCCACTTGCAACTGTGCGGCATCCGCCGGCGAAAGGTCGTCCGCCACGACGATCACGCGCTCCCGGATGCCGTTTAGCGCGTCAATTTCCTGACCAGCCAAATTCCGAAGCAGCCGCTCCCCGACCGCATCCACGTCGGCTATGCGACTTCGGATGTATTCGTCCTCTAGAGCGTCAAAAAGCTCATGGGCGTTTACAAGCGCCTTGTTGAGGGCCCACTGGGCGTTGAGGTTTTCCTGGCGGATCAGGCGCAGCACCTCGTCGTAAACCAGATGGTCCCTCAGGATCATCTGGTGCACGTCAAGGATGTAAGAGTGATCCTTCAGCTCGGGATACATCCTCTGCTTGATGCTCTCCAGGTCGTTTTCGGCCTTGACGACGGCGCGTTCAAAGCGGGCGCACTCCTCCTCGACCGGCCCATCCCCCGACACCTTGTAGTACGGGATAAGTATCTGGCCTCTTTCAACCACATAGGTCTTGCCGATGGCAATGCCCGGAGAAACCCCGATCCCTTGAATCTTGATGGAACTTTGGCCCATGCAATCCATCCGTATCAGCAGATTATACAGGCGGAGGAAACCTTCGCGGCCTCTCCCGCATCCTCTCTCCCGGAGGAGCGAAGTCTTTACCGATGAGTGCGAGTCAGCAGCGCCGGTCCGGAAAGTTTCCTTCCATCATGGCGGGAAGTGATGGAAAAGCGGAATATTCAAATGGTCGCTTAACAGGAGTGCTATTCTCTGCAATGCTGGTTGAAACTATGACTCTCCAAACTTTGACTGAAACAATCCAGCCAAAGCCGATAAGGCCCCGGCGGCGTCTCTTCCCGACGCCATCACTTTGATTCTGCTGCCCTGCGGACACATGAGGCTCAGCAGATCCAGTATGCTCTTGCCATTGACCTTGTTGCCGTCTTTCACGATCCAGAGTTCACAGTCAAATTGATTCACCAGCTTTACGATCTGCGCCGCAACTCGTGCGTGTATGCCCAGCCTGTTGGGAACAACAAAATCCTGCTCCAAATTCACCATCCTGTCCGACGGAAAGGCCTCGCGCTCACATTCCATAAGCTCAACTCTGGCTCCATGCGTGATAAAGACTCCGCCGTCTATTAGCACACAGGGGCGCCCAAGTCAACTCCGATGCCGCGTCCACCCCCCCCGATATGCGACCGAAAACGGCGATCGAGTCATGAAGGCGGAACAAATAAATATCTATTGATTTTTAATTATATCAATAGGTTAAACTCAATCAAGCCACTCATTCCCTACCCCGGGGCAGGGAGGCGGGACCACCCTCCGCGAGCCGATCCAGACCCGCGCGCCCTCTTGAAGCCATCCTGCCCAGACGTCAAGATTCGGGCGCTTTCAGCCCACCTTGCCCCTCTGGCGCCGCATTCCCTCGTGCCCCAAAGAAGCAAAAATCATTCCACCAAGTCGCGGCAAAGGCGCTCTCAAGACCGCCCCCTCAATGAACCAGGTCCTCCAAAGCGCCATTCAACTCCGGAAATTGAAACTGGAACCCCTCCTCCAGCAGCCTTTTCGGAGCAACTCTCTGGCCCGTCAGCAGCACATCGCCAAACTCTCCCAACACCATCCGGACCACAAAACCGGGAATGGAGGGCGCAATGAGGGGTCTCTTGAGCGTGTGCGCCAGAGCCCTCGTCAGTTCCTCGTTCGTCACCGGATTCGGCGCGGTGCAGTTCACGACGCCCGACAGCCCCTCTCTTTCCATGAGAAACGCCATGATGCGGAACAAGTCCTCGACGTGAACCCAGGAAAACCACTGTTTCCCGCTGCCGATGGGGCTGCCGAGGCCTCTGCGAAAAGCCGGAATCATCTTTTCCAGGGCGCCGCCTCCCCGTCCAAAGACAATTCCGAATCGGCAAATCACCACGCGAGCCCCTGCGCTTTCCGCCACCCGCGCCTCGGCCTCCCACTCCCGGCTGAGACCAGCCAGGAAATCGCTCCCCGCCGGGCTTTCCTCTTCCAGCAGCGCGTCATCCATGCGGCCCCCGTAGAACCCCACCGCCGACGCACTGATGAGAAGCGTTTTCTTCCCTTGGCGGCCCGCCCTCAACGCATCCACCACATGCCGGGTCGTGAGGATGCGGCTCTCCACGATCTCCTTTCGCGCCTCTTTGGTCCATCGCGTAAAGATGGACGCTCCCGCGAGATTGATGACCGCGTCGCATTCGGCGATCCGCTCCTGCCACGCGCCGGGGCGGGTGGAATCGCCCGCTTCGAGGGCAACTTCCGTAGGGAGGCGGCTTCCCGAGCGCTCGCTCCGCGACAGAACCACAACCTCGCACCCGCTCTCGGCAAGCCTTCTTGACACGTAGCCGCCAACAAAACCGGTTCCGCCAGTAAGAAAGACTTTCATGCGCTTCTCCTTCCGGTGAAGACGTTAGTCCTTAAGGGATTGCAGGGCGCGGGCCGCGATATCCGAGATGCGGTGGACGGCAAGCTCGCCGTCCAGGTAGAGAGGGGCCTCCGCCGGGTCGTTTAGGAGAGGCTCGATGCGGGGCGCTTCCGACTTGGCGTCGATCAGTTCCAGAGCGCGCGCCGCAAGCGCCCGCGAGGCCGCATCCCCAGAATCCAGGTAGCGCGCGATGTCCCGGGCCGCGCCCCAAAGCAAGTGCGCTTTGACCTCCGCCACCCTTGCGAGCCCCCAGAGCGCTCCCCGCTCCAACAGGTCGTTCTCCAGCAGGTTGCCATCCTCCTGGATATAAGAAAGCAGGATATGGAGGTATTCGCTCGCCGCCACGTCGTGCAGGGCCATTATTTCCCCCATAGCCTCCGGGGAGCCCCATCCTATCCCGCCCGATTCGTCGTTGAGGTTCCACATAAGCCTGCGCATCACCACGCGGGCGGATTCCATGTCCTCATCGGCCAACCGGGCCACGACAAATCCCATTGCGACGACGGCCCTCCATTTCACCTGCTCGGAAGGATTGCATAGCGAAGAAATGAGAAAATTAATGACTTGACGGGCGGGAAGGCGCGCCAGATCCGGCAGACTCTCCTCGAACCGCTCCGCATGGAGCGTCGCCTGCACGCACCGTTTTGGGGAAAGCGGTTCGATTGTCATGACCACCCTCCGTAACAGCGAGGAACTTCCGGGAAGCGGCGCCTGAGCCGCCGCTTCCCGCTCCCTGTTCATTCAAATGCCAGGCGCCTTCCGGCCGCCTGGCATTTTCGGGTTTGAAGGAACCGGTAATGGATCGGTGATGCGATATCGAAGCGCCCTCAGGCTTTCGTTCTTTTTCTCAGCTGAAGGGCCAACCGCCTCAGATGCTCCTGCTCTTCCTTCACGAGCTGGTCGATATACTCTCGTCCCTTCAGCTCGTCGGTGGCGTCTTTCATCGTTAGGAAGAAAATGATCGAATCCTTCTCGAATCCCATGGCCGCCTTCAGAGCGTCCGAAGCATTTTGGATCTTCCCGACCATTGCCCCCGGGTCGCTTCCGGGGCCAAAGATGTGCTCATCCGCCATCATCTTGAGGTAACGCTCCGCCTCGTTGTCCGGGTCCCACACCGTGGGCTCGGCGGCGGGAGCCGGCAACTGCGCCTTGAGAGTCTCGAACTTTTTCCTGTGCTCCACTTCCTGAAGCCCAAGATCTTTGAAGAGCTCTTTCACCTCGGCGTCATCCACGACGGCCTGAGCCTTTTCATAAAAGACCCGCCCGTTCTCTTCGATTGAGATAGCGATTTGAAAAACTTCAAGGGCGTTGAAACTGAAAATCATGTAATGGCTCCTCGGTTCTTACTTGCTGTAGCTCTTACTCTTTCTCAAAGTCGCTCTTGGCCGCGCCGCAAACCGGACAAACCCAATCTTCCGGCAAGCTGGAAAATGGCGTTCCCGCTGCGACGCCATTGTCGGGGTCGCCTTTGGCGGGATCATACACATAGCCACACACGGAGCATACATAGCGGTCCATCTATAAGCCTCCTTTCGAGATTTGTTTATGCGTCGGGTTACAGGTTCTCACCAGCATCAAGATTATAAGAATATAATGCTTTACCCCCAAATGCAAACCGAAATGCTTTAAGATTTCTGCATTCTTCGGGAATCACGCATTGCGCCGTCGCGCCCATATCCCGCGCAGCCTGAGCGAGTTGGAAACCACCGAAACGGAGCTGAGGGCCATGGCCCCGGCGGCGAACATGGGGTTTAACAGCACGCCGAAAAAGGGATAAAGGACCCCCGCCGCAATCGGAATCCCCAATGCATTGTAGAAAAAGGCCCAGAAAAGATTCTCCTTAATCACCTTCATCGTAAGCGAAGACAAAAGGATAGAGGATGCGACCAGCCGCAGATCGTCCTTGATGAGCGTAATGTCGCTCGCCTCCAACGCGACGTCGGACCCCGCCCCGATGGCGATTCCCACATCCGAGGCCGCGAGCGCCGGTGCGTCGTTGATCCCGTCTCCCACCATGGCGACCACCCGCCCCTCTTCCTGGAGGCGCCTTATCTCCCCCGTCTTATCGGCCGGCAGGACTTCCGCCATAACGCGGTCGATGCCCACCATGGCCGCGACCGCACGCGCCGCGCGCTCGTTGTCGCCAGTAATCATCGCGACCCCGAGCCCCATTTCTTTCAGTTTCGCCACGGCTTCCCGCGCGTGCTCCCTCGGAGCGTCGGCAAGGGCCAGTATCCCTAAAAGGCGCCCATCGACCGCAACATAAACTCCGGTCTTGCCGGCCTCGAACAAACTCTCGGAGCGCCGCGCGAGACTCTCCGCGCCGTCCGCACCTTCCTTCTCCATGAGCTTTCGGCTTCCAACCAGGACCGCTTTCCCCAAGACCACGCCCCTCGCGCCCATGCCGGACAGCGACTCGAAGCCTTCCACCGGCTGAGGCTCCACCCCCATCTCCCGTCCCTTCGTCACGATGGCCTTCGCCAGGGGATGCTCGGAGAGCGCCTCGACGGAAATCGCCGCCCGCAGCAACTCTTTATCCTCCACGTTCTCTCCCGTCAGGACGTCCACAACCTCGGGCGCTCCTTTCGTGAGGGTCCCCGTCTTGTCGAACACGACGGTCGTGAGCTTGTAGATCTTCTCCAGGCTTTCTCCACCCTTTATGAGAATCCCGTTCTCGGCCCCGAGCCCCGCCCCCACCATTATGGCCGTTGGAGTGGCGAGTCCCATCGCGCAGGGGCAGGCGATGATGAGCACCGAAATGAAATTGAGGAGCGCCCGGCTGAAGTTGTCTCCCGGAACCGCGAAAAACCAGATACAGAAGGTCACCGCGGCAATCATGAGGACCGTTGGAGCAAAAATGGAAGCCACCTTGTCGGCGAAGCGCTGTATCGGGGCCTTGGAGCCCTGCGCCTCTTCGACAAGACGGATGATCCTCGCAAGGGCGGTCTCCGATCCTATGCCCGTCGCCTCAAAGCGGAAACTGCCGTTCATGTTGATCGTTCCGGCGAACACCGAGTCCCCCGGCGCCTTGCCGACCGGGAGACTCTCCCCGGTAAGCATGGCCTCGTTCACGGAGGAAGCCCCCGAGGTCACCTTCCCGTCGGTCGGGATGCTCTCGCCCGGCCGAACCACCACCTCGTCGCCTCGCAAAAGCCCCTCGACGGGGATGTCCACTTCCTGCCCACCCCTCGCCACTCGAGCGGTCTTGGGCTTGAGCCCCATAAGCCGTTTGATGGCCTGGGACGCCCTTCCCCTGGCCCTCGCTTCGAGAAGCCGCCCGAGCAGCACCAGCGTCGTTATCATCGCCGCGCCATCAAAATAGACATAGGGCGCGACGCCCGCTCTTGTGAAAAACCCGGGCCATATCGCGACCGCCGTCGAATAGAAATACGCGGAAAGCGCCCCCATGGCCACCAACGTGTTCATGTCGGAAGTTTTTTGGCGCGCCGCCTTGAGCGCCCCGTAAAGAAAGCGGCCGCCCACCCAGAAAACCACCGGAGTGGTCAGCGCCCAAACTCCGAACAATCTCCATCCATCCGGGACGGCGTGAAGGAAGGAAATCCAGTGAGGCATGGAGCCGGCGTGAACGAGGACGCTAAGGACAAGGCCCGCCGCGACCTTAATTTGGAGGTCGCGCAGTTCCAGCTTACGCGCCGCCTCGATCGGGTCTTCCGCGTCCTTCCCGACCACGCCAAGGAACTCATATCCGGCATCCTTGACCGTCTCTTCGATCTGAGAGACAGTCGGCGCATCCACGGCATGAATCAGGGTGGCCCTCCCGGTCGCGATATTCACCGCGGCGTCCTTGACGCCGGGAATTTCCTTGAGGGCGTTCTCCACCCGCCGAACGCACGCCGCGCACGTCATGCCGCCCACGGATACCGTCGTTTTGAGCAGCCCTTCGGCCAAGGGATTTTCCACATGGACGACATCGTATCCCAGGTCCGCAATCGCGGCCTCGATGGCCTTCAAATCCACGGCGCCCGGATCGTATTCCACCGTCGCCTTCTGCGAGGCAAAATTGACCGACGCGCCGATCACCCCCGGCACTTCCGCGATGCCGTTCTCCACCCGCCGGACGCACGCCGCGCACGTCATGCCCTGGACATGGATGCTTTCCTTAGCCGACGACTTCATACCCTGCCTTCTTGACGCCCGCGCGAACCGCTTCCATGTCGACGGGCCCCTTCTCATCGAAGCTCGCCTCTCCCTTCGAGAGATCGACCTTCACATTGCTCACTCCGTCGATGGCGCCAAGGACCTTAGTCACCGCGTTGGCGCAATGCTGACAGGACATTCCGGAAATCTTGAGCGTTTTCACAACCACAACCTCCAGAGTAAGTGGACACACTCCACATGCACTATAGGCGTCCGCTCCACCACGGAGCGCGGCGCGGCCAGCAACTACAATATATCTATCCTCAGACTATAAGACCACACGTCCCCGCGCGCATCCCCAATTTCCGGATTTTTACTCGGGAAACTTTGCACAAGGACTCTGAATGGAATTGGCGGACGAATGCGAGAGAGGCCCGAGGCGAAGTGGGCGACTGGAGAACCATGCGAAATCACATAAAAATAGAACAGGCCCAGAGGCTATGCATCTCTGGGCCCTCCTTTGGCGTCTCAATGACTTATACCCGTTGAGGATTGAAAATTACGCTTCTAGAAAAGAATAGGCCCCCCAGGAACGAAACATT
>CALFXO010000040.1 GCA_937958025.1 uncultured Syntrophobacteraceae bacterium | reverse complement strand
TTGTGAGAGTATGACGGGAGCGCGAGCGCAAAGCGGGCCGTAGAGCTGCCCAGCCTCGAACTCGATTCCCTTAAGCTTTTTATTATATCCTGGAAAGGGAAATCTTTCAATGAGTGGTGGAGCGAAATTGAAGAACCGGCTTGCACTGCCACAGTGGTGAAACCCCGTGGAGAGGGCGCTGGACAGGCTATGAAGCCGCAGCGCAGAGAACGCGTAAAGCTCGAGAGAGGGTGAGAAACGTCTATACCACCATGGGCATAATCAAAGCCAGGTACGACGGGTCATCCGCCCCGACGAATACGCCTCCATGGTATTGATCGACCCACTCGAAACGCACTTGGGAGCCCGGCGCGGACTGGATGGCGTCCACGACATAGCGGATGTTGAAGGCCACCGCGAACTCGTCCCCTTCATATTCCACATCGAGGGCGTCGTCGGCGCGGCCAAGCTCCGGGTCTCCGGCTTCAAGCTCCAGCACGCCGTTTTTGATGACGAATCGCACATGTCTCCATTTCTGGTTGGAAAGAACCGCCATGCGTTTGAGGGCCGCATGAAACACTTCCTTGTCGACGCTAAATCCGAATGGGCGCTCCTCGGGTATAATGACCCGGTATTCTGGAAACTCCGCCTCCAGGAGCTGCACCTTGAGCAGGGCGTCCATAGTCTTCAGGATAAGGCAGTTTTCGTGCGCCGCCAGGAACACCTCGGTTTCCTTCTCGAGCACTTTCAGGATTTCCTGCACGCCCTTGCGCGGGATGACGATTCCCTCCCCCAACTGCAACGCTTGCATGCCGTCGGCGGACATATGGGAATAGGCCAGTCGATGTCCATCCGAAGCCGCGAAGCAAATCAGGTCGTTTTCCGCGGGATGGCAAAAAAGCCCGGCGACGCTGAAAGGGTCTTCGTCCGATGGGACCGCGTAGATGGTCCTCTCCAGGCAGGAGCGGAACACCGCCGCATTGCAGGTGACGAAATCCAGGTCCTCGAAGAAATTAACGTAGGGGAAATCTTCCGCCGCGGAGCTGGCAAGCTCGAAGCGGGATCGACCCGCGCGCATGGCAATCCTGCCATTGTCAAGCATTTCGAGAACAATCCGATCCTGGGGAAGCTCCCTGACAATTTCAAGAAGCTTTTTGGCGGATACGCACCTGTCTCCGGGGGCTTCCATCTGAGCGCCCATTTGGGTCCGGAGACTCAACTCAAGATCGGTTGCGGAGAATTCGAGGATGTTTTCGTCCAGGGTCCGCATCAAGGTGTTGGAGAGTATGGGCATGGTGGTTTTCTTTTCAGTGATGCTCTGCAACCTTTGCAAAACCTGAACGAGAGCCGCCCTTTCTACCTGGACTTTCATTTCCTGTCCCCGCTGGTGTGTTAATGGTTATTTCTTTTCCTTCTTTATATAGAAACCATCATAATAATAAGAGCCTGTCTAATTGTCAAAATCTTTGTCAGCTCATTGATTTTACATTAAATATCATTGAACAGGTTCTCGAAACCTTCTCGTCTTTCCACACTGTCAATGCATTCCGGTCAGGCTTCTTCACAAATCGTCAACCGACTCTCAACAGGTTTTTAACATATTTCTGACCGGGTTTTCATAAAAAGAGGCAAATTTGCGATCGACTTGTCGGATGAAAGCATTGCAGCTTCAGAAGCGAAGAACTCCGCCATCTTTGAACGGCGGGCGGATGGGACTGAATGCCCGTCGGCAGACTCGGCCCGCTTCGTTAAACTATGACGTTTCGATGGCGATTTTCTTATTGACAACCCTGTTCTGTCTCGTGTATTGATTTATAGACTGAATGGTCGATCAAAGGTTGATAAAATGCATAGCGGCGCTACAAACGATGTCCGGGAAACCATAATTAGGGAAAGCGCCAGATTGTTTCTGGCTAATGGGTTCCGTGGAACTTCCGTTAAGGAGATCACCGAGGCGGCAGGCATCGGTAGGGGAACTCTTTACTGGTACTTTAAGAGCAAGGACGATATTCTCGAAGGCGTTCTCCGTAAATTCGAGAAAGAGTTTCTGGAAGGGGTTATCGAGGCCGTGAAGGAGGCGGATGGCGACTTCACGGAGAAATTCAGGGTGTTCAATAAATACGCCACCGAGTTCGCCCGTGATAACAGGAATATATCACTGGCCTTCAACACCCTTCTGAATGAAATAGTCGGAACGAACACGGAAGCGGAAAAGCTTGCCAAGGCCATATGGGAGCGATACAGGCTCTTCTTCGAGGGGATGCTGGAGGATGGAAAGCGTGAAGGCATAGTGGCGCAACACATAGACGCCGGACTTTACGCCCATATCGTTGTAGCCGCCCACACAGGCATGCTTATGCAATGGTTCATCCACGGAAAAAACCTGGATGTTCGCCTTTTTGTAAAGACTTTCCGCGATGTTCTTTTTAGTGCGATTGCGGCCGAAAAATAGAAAATTTTTTTAGGCTTAACTGGACCGATCGGTCGGTCAAGAGGGGGCGTATAGCTGACGTCCAGACTAAATCATAATATTCCGTAGGATTGCTTTAATATTCCAATCTCCCGGCTCCTGCGCTACTTCACCGCGCTCTACTGCTCGACTGCCTACTATCTACGGAAAAAAATAAAACAGCAGGTTTTTATTGTTCTGAAAGAATAAAAGAATATAGGGAGCGCTGTAGCACGGCGAACGGAAGGAACAATGCGGATTTTAATAGACTGATCGGTCGGTCTAGGGTTTGGTGATGCAACTTGAAGCAGAAGCGCCGAAATAGATAATCACTGCTCCGTAGATTCCAGCGAATTATTCATCTTCTGATCAGATTGAAGTAAGGCCGCGCTCTCCCGGCTCCAGTGGTTTCTTCTACAGAAATAACCAAGTGAGGGCGTAGTTTGCCGTGACGGCGACAAGCTCATGTCGAGGTTCTTGAGCTTTTGGCGCAGCGAAAAATCCTTGGAATATTATGGACTGATCGGTCAGTCCAGGAGCCTGCCTTGGGCGCTTTGCAAAAAATCTAAAAACTCAAAATCCCCGCTAATTGTGGAGCGATCATCAATTCAGGCGCATCCGGGGTTGGAATGGGAATATGCAGCCAATCGGAAAAAAGATTTCTAGATGCACCTTTGAGGGAGTGAATGATGCTGGACCGCGAATTTAAGACGCTGAAAACGGAAAATCGGGATGGCGTCCTGGTTGTTTACATGGACAATCCTCCTGTCAATCAATTGTCCGATCATTTCACCGACGAAATTCAGGACGCGGTGACAGGAGCTTTCCTTAGCGAAAATGTAAAAGCAGTCGTAGTGACAGGAACGGGGAAAAACTTTATAGCGGGCGCCGACCTCAAAGAAATCTACCGGATAAGGGAAAAAGAACTCCTGTTGAGGAAGGTGAGAACAGCGGGCGATTTCTACAACCGGATCGAGCTCGGACCGAAGCCCGTAATCGCTGCAATCAACGGAACCGCATTGGGAGGCGGACTCGAGTTTGCCCTTGCCTGCCATTATAGGGTTGCGCTGAAAAATGCGGTGCTCGGCCTCCCGGAAGTTCAGGTGGGGCTAATTCCGGGAGCTGGAGGCACGCAAAGGCTCCCGCGCCTGGTAGGTCTTGAGGATGGCATGAACATGATTGCCTCCGGCCTCGCGATTCCCGCCGAAAAAGCCGCGTCCCTGGGGCTTGTCGACGAGTTGGCCGTAGACGCTGTGCAGGCGGCGGTGGATGCTGCGGGAAGGTTTATTTCCGGCGATCTTTCGCTTGAGGCGGCGAGGACCCGCAACAGGGGCGGCAGACTTCCTTCCGCGTCGAAGCTGGAGGATGCGGCTGCAAAGGCCAAAGCCACGGCCATGAAGAGAGCCAGAGGATGCATCTCCGAGCTGAAAGCGATCGAGGCCATGGAAAAAGGTCTTTCACTGGATATCCAGGCCGACATGGACCGCGAGGTGGAACTCTTCTGCGATTGCGCGCTTTCAGACGCCGGACGGAGCGTGATGGCCACGTTCCTGAACACCCGATCGGCGGGAAGGCTGCCGCGCATCGAAGGGGTCCAGCCGACCGTAATTAGCAAGGTTGCGGTTTTGGGCGGAGGAGTGATGGGTTCGGGGATCGTCCACCTGCTCCTCACCTGCGGCTTCGAGGCGCTCCTCTGGGACGTCAACGATGCGGCGGTCGAAAAGGGCATGGCCTCCCTGAGAAAGACCTTTGAGCCTCTGGTCGCCAAGAAGCGCATGGCGGAGGCGGATGTCGAACAGATGCTTAGCGAGCGCCTTCGCACCACGACTTCTTTGGAGGATGCGCGGGACGCCGATCTTATCATCGAAGCGGTTCTCGAGGATATGGCGGTTAAGCAGGATATCTGGAGGAAGCTCGATGCGGTCTGCAAGCCCGATGCGGTCTTCGCCACGAACACTTCTGCGCTGCCCATCACCGAAATGAGCGCCGCGCTTCGCGATTCCTCGCGGATGATAGGCCTCCATTTTTTCAATCCCGCGCAGCGCATGCAGCTTCTTGAAATCATCTGCACCGGCGCAACCTCCAATCAGAAGCTCGCTACATCGGTGGCGTTTGCCAGGAAGGTCAAGAAAGTTCCCATCGTGGTGAATGACGGCCCTGGGTTTTACGTGACGCGGCAACTCATAACCCTCCCATGCGGCGCGATGCATCTCATGGCCGATGGGATTGGCGTCGCGCAAATCGACAGGGCCATAAAGGAATTCGGGATGCCCATGGGTCCCGCCGAACTCCAGGACCTCACGGGAATAGACGTCGGCTTCCACGTCGAAAAGACGTTCGAGCGCAAACTTGGCGAGAGATACAAGGTCCACCCCCTGACGGAGCGCATCTATCAAACCGGCTGCTACGGAAGGAAGACGGGAAGCGGTTACATGGACTACTCCGGCGAGCGCCCCGTTCCTAATTCAAAGGTGGCGGAGGTCATAGAAAAATACCTCAACGATAACGGCGTTTCCCCGAGGGAGGCTTCCGGTCGGGAGATCGTCGAGGCGCTTCTCGCGCTTGCGATCAACGAAGCGGCCCTGATGATCGAGGAAGGGATCTGCGACCGCCCGCAGGACATGGATCTGGCCATGGTTTATGGGGCGGGGTTTCCTCAGTGCAGGGGCGGAGTGCTCCGCTATGCCGATAATTGGGGTCCCGCGAACGTGTACGACAAACTCGTGGAGCTTGAAGGGCGCTACGGGCCGAGATTCAAGCCGGCGGCGCTCCTCAGGGATATGGCCTCTGCCGGGAAGACTTTCCACCAGGAGTAACCGGGGCGGAGCGGAATCGCGTAGGAGGCGGAAGTGATCGCCCCCACTATTTCAAAATGACAGATGCGGGGACCTCCCTAGGTCCCCGCTCAGCAAGAGCGGATAAACCGGAAATTTCAATAAGTCAAAAATCTTAAGAAAGGATGCAGGATGAAGAATGAGTGCAACGAAGTCGTGATGGTGAGCGCTTGCAGGACCGCCATTGGAAAATTCGGCGGAGCGCTGAAGGGAATGAAAGCCGTTGAGCTTGCAAAAATTACGGCTTCAGAGGCCATACGGCGGGCGGGGATCGAGCCGAAGCAGGTGGACGAACTCGTCATGGGGATGACCATGGGGCATGGGAACGGCTCGCTGCCGCCCCGCATTGTCGCCATGCAGATAGGCATGGACCCGCGGTCGGGGGCGAGCATGGTGAGCCAGAATTGCGCCGCCAGCATGCGCGCGCTCGACATCGCGATCATGAAGCTCGCCATGGGGCAGACCCAGATAGCCGTGGTTTCAGGGACGGAAACGCAGAGCAACGTCCCTTACATTCTCCCCCATATGCGGTGGGGCGGAAGGCTCAACGACACGACGTGCATCGACCCCTTGCAGCACGATGGCATGGTGTGCTCGCTCGCCGGAATGCACATGGGCGGAACGGCGGAAGTGGTCGCCGAGCGTTACGGAATCACGAGGGAGGAGTGCGACGAGCTTGCGTTCATCAGCCATCGGCGCGCGGTGAGAGCCATCGACGAGGGCCGCTTCAAGAGGGAGATCGTCCCCGTCGAGATCAAGAGCCGCAAGGGCTCCGTCATGTATGAAACCGACGAGCATCCCCTGCGCGACACCAACCTGGAGAAAATGGGCAAGCTTCCCACGGTCTTCAAAAAGGGCGGAATCGTGACGGCCGCGAACTCCTCGGGACTCAACGACGCATCCGCCGCCGCGGTCCTCATGACCCGGAAGAAAGCCGAAGAGCTTGGGATCAAGC
Source organism: uncultured Syntrophobacteraceae bacterium (assembly GCA_937958025.1). GTDB lineage: Bacteria > Desulfobacterota > Syntrophobacteria > Syntrophobacterales > Syntrophobacteraceae > CALFXO01. The sequence continues at coordinate 77,422 of CALFXO010000040.1, read as the reverse complement.
CGCTCATGAAGTGCTTGAGCATCGTGACGGAGGGTGTGGAGCCGGAAGTCATGGGGCTCGGACCCGCTGTCGCCATGCCGAAGGCCCTCGCCGAGGCGGGGATAGGCTACGGCGACGTCGATTACTGGGAAATAAATGAAGCCTTTGCGTCCCAGGTCATAGGCGTCATGCGGATGATGAAGGATGCGCAGGGAATCGAAATGGATTTCGGCACGTTCGAGAAAAATGGAAACATCAATAACAATGGCTCCGGGATCGGCTTGGGGCATCCGGTCGGACAGACCGGGCTGCGCCTCGTCGTCAGTCTATATTACGAGCTCGAGAGGCTCGGGAAGACTACGGGGGGAGCATCGCTTTGCGCCGGAGGCGGCGCGGGCATGGCTTCCATCTGGACGAGGGACGTTTGATGTAAACCGTGCAACCTGAAGGAGGAGTATGACGTGGAAAGATGGCAGACGATCCAGTACAAGCCCGCACCGCTTTTTGCGCCTGTGTATGGTCCCATGACGGGGTTGAGAGTTTTGCTGAGTGCGAGCGTGGTGGCCGCGCCGCACGCGGCGACGATGCTGGGGGATTTTGGGGCCGAAATAATTCAGGTCGAGATGCCGAAGATAGGCGACGCCTATCGCACGCAGCGTCCGTTCCTGAAGGAGGGAGACAAGGAAGTGAGTCTGGCGTGGCTCGGGAACGCCAGGAACCGTCTGAGCTTCACGCTCAACACCAACATGAAGATCCCGGAGTCGAAAGAGATTTTTCTGTCTCTTATCAAGAACGCGGACGTCTGGATCGAGAACATCGTCTGGCTCGACAAGCTGGGAATAAACGATGCGATGCTGCACGAGATCAACCCCAGGTTGATTATCGTTCATGTGAGCGGCTTCGGGCGGCCACAGTTCGGAGGCGTTCCGGAAGTCGCCGACCGGGGAGGCTACGATCCCGTCTGCCAGGCGGAGTCCGGTTATTCGCTCCTCCAGGGCTTTCCCGACCGGGCTCCGGTCTGGGCGAGTCAGTTCTTCACCGATTACATGACGGGCATGTTCGCTTTTTCGGGGATTTTGATGGCCTTGCACCATCGCGAAAAAACGGGCAAGGGGCAGTCCATCGACGTCAGCCTCACGGAATCCATCATGAGGAGCATGGACGACTGCTACTCGGTGTGGATGAACGGCGGGATTCTGAAGAAGCGCTTCGGCAACAAGATTCCCATCTTCCAGCCCGGCGAAATATTCGAGACGAAAGACGGGCGCTACATCAACATCGGCGCCTTCGGACCGAGCGTCTACAAGCGCTCCATCAAGGCTTTCGGGCTGAACCCCGACGACTACCCCTACGAGAAAGCGGGGGCGTCGCCCGAGGCCCTGCAAAGCCCGCTTGGCAAGGAGCTTACCCAAAAGACCCATGAGTTCGCGGCCAACCACACCGCCCAGGAAATGCAGGAAATCATGATGAAGCACAACGTTCCGGCGGGCATCCTGAAGACCGTGGAAGAAAACGCGAACGACCCCCACTGGATCGGCAGGAATTCTTTCATTACGTTTGAAGACCAGACCCTGGGGAGGGAAGTAAAAGGATTTGGAGTCAAACCTATCATGAGCGACACGCCCGGCAAGGTGTGGCGGGGCGCTCCGAGGCTTGGACAGGACACGGAAGACGTGCTCAAGAGACTGCTTGGCTACAGTGACGCCGAAATCGAAGCCCTTAAAGGCAAAGGCGTCATCGACTGAAGTTTTAGGCAAGCGATGCATAAGAAAGGCTAGGAATTATGGCGGTAAGCAATTTTTTATACGATATGAGAGAAATCAAGTTCGTTCTCAAGGAATGGCTGGACATGGAGAAGTTGCTGTCTTGTCCGGCGTACAGGGACTACTACAGTGTGGGCGAGATAGATCCGATCCTCGAAACGGCCTACAAAATCGCTCGCGGGGCCATTGCGCCTCTACGCAAGGATTCCGACGAGGTCGGGGTGAAGTACGTGGACGGCAAAGTGGTAACGCCCGAATCCTTCAAGACGGCCTTCGCGGTTCTGAACGAAGCGAGTCTAGGCGCCCAGAACGCCGACCGCGATGCGGAGGGTCGCTTACCCTACACCATCATCCAGTCCACCTATGAAATGCTCTGCGGGGTCAACCTCTCCTTCGTGGCTTTCTGGGGGCTGACGGCGGGCGCTATATCGGTCCTTCGGCAGCACGGGAGCGATTTCCACAAGGAAAAGTTCCTGGCGAAGATGATTTCAGGCGAGTGGGGCGGCACCATGAACCTGACGGAGCCGGGCGCTGGGTCCGACGTCGGCGCGAGCCGCACGAAGGCTTATCCGACGGAAACGCCGGGGCTCTACAAAATCAAGGGAAACAAGATCTTCATCACCACCGGGGACCACGACCTCCAGGAGAACATCATCCATCTGGTGCTCGCCCGCGTGGAAGGCGCGAAGGACGGCGTTGGAGGGCTTTCGCTCTTCATCGTGCCCAAGTACTGGGTGGAAGACGACGGGTCCATCGGAAAGCCCAACGACGTCGCCTGCACTGGCATCGAGGAGAAAATGGGCATCCATGGTTCTCCGACCTGCGCCATGTCGTTTGGCGACAACGATGCATGCATCGGCTACCTGATCGGCGATCCTCCGGATGCGGACGGGAAAGGGCGCGGCATCGAGCAGATGTTCACGATGATGAACGAGGAGCGGCTGGCGACCGCCATACAGGGACTCGGCGCGGCGTCGCAGGCGTATCTTCACGCCCGCGAGTACGCGAAGCAGAGAGTGCAGGGAACGAAGGTCACGGAGCGCAAGGGGCCCCGCGTCCGCATCATCGAGCACGAGGACATACGCCGCATGCTCCTGATGCAAAAATCCTGCACGGAAGCCATCCGGGCATTGATTCTGAAGACCTGCTACTACTTAGATCTTTCTCACGACAGCGAGGACGCCGAGGAGCGGGAATTCGCCGAGGGGATGTTCCAGATAAGCAACCCCATGTGCAAGGCGTACGCCACGGACATGGCCTGGAGCCTCATCTCCGACGCCATTCAGGTGCACGGCGGCTACGGGTTCTGTTCCGAGTACGAAGTGGAGTCGCTCGCCCGCGACGTTAAGATCACTTCCATCTGGGAAGGCACCAACTACATTCAGTCGCTCGACCTCGTGGCCCGCAAGTTCACCATGGGGAAGGGCAAGGTGTTTAAGAGCTGGATAGGAGAAATAAAGAAATTTCTTGAGACCGGGAAGAACGCAGCAGGGTTTGAAGCGGAATTTGCGCTGCTCCAGGAGTCCTACGACGCCTTCCTGGCCATGATGGAGTTGCTGAAGGGATACGGTGCGGCGGGCAAGCCCGAGGTGATGCCTCTCTTTTCCACGCGCATCCTTCGTGCGGCCTCCATGCTGTACTGCGCGACCCTTATCCTGGACCAGGGGCTTCTCGCCGAAAAAGCGCTCAAGGAAAAGGGCGGAGAAGGCTCCGAAACCAGATTTTACGAAGGAAAAGTGGCGAGCGCCCGTTTCTATGTGAAAAACGTGCTTCCGCAGATTTTCGCGCTCCGCAGAATGCTGGAAATTGGCGATTCTACGGCGGCGGCAATCTCGGAGGAGTGTTTCGGTTAATGGCGACTTGTCGCCTATTGTGAAAAAATCAATCCGTGCACGGATTGTACGACCCTTAACCAAGACCGTCTCTATCCAGGATGAGGCCTCATGCGCGCATTCATATTCCATCATAATCATCTGCCGTTGCAGCTCGTCATGTCATCCTGTCGGACTTCCTCCCATTGGATGGAGATGGACAATAAACGACAGGAGAAACTCTTATGTCCGGAGACAACGCCGGTTGGTCCAATCCCGTCCCGGCAGGCTTGATTGCCCTCGGTCTGGCATGCTTGATTTTCTACGCGACGCTTAACGGAAAGGTCACCCCGGAGGGTTTCGGGGTGGTGGGGCTGTGGTTGATCGCGGGATTTTTTGTCCAGATCATCGTTGGCGTAATCGATCTGAAGCTTGGCAGCAGCGCGGGAGGAAACACCTTCCTCTGGTTCAGCGCCTACTTCATGCTGGCGACCGGGAGCGTGTATCTCCTGGAGTACATAGCGCATTCGCTCGGATGGAGTGTTGATCCTCGCATCGAGGGATACTGCTGGGTGGGAATAACTTTCGTGATGTGGCTTCTGTTCCCTACGTTCCTCAAGACAATGCCGCTTACGGTGGCCCTGCTCATCACGATAATGAACCTCGGCGCTCCGCTGATAACGGGATTGAAACTGGGCCTGCTTCCACGGACCATCGCGCCGCTACTCGGCAACGCTATCGGCGTTGCTGGCCTCCTGGGGCTTTACTCGGCGGCCTGCATGATAAATGCGAGAGTCTTCGGCAGATCCTTGTTCCCGTTTCCCGGCCCTGTACTCAAATAACGATCAACTCTCTTGGGAGGAAAGAGATATGAAGCGTCAACTGTTGGTTCTGGCAACTATATTGCTTGCAATTATTATCGCGGCTCCCTGTTTTGCGGAAGTTGAATTCAAATATGGCGGCGCCATGTGGGTGCGCCTGCAATCCCATGACAACCTGGCCGATGGAACGAACGACCTCGACGACAATTCCAACTGGGTCGATCAGCGCCTCAGAATGCACTTCTCCTTCATCGCCAGCGAGCGCTTGCAGGTGGTTACAAAATGGGAGGCTGACACGGCGTGGGGCAACGAGGTGAGCGGATCGAGCCGCCACGGCGGCGGTGACGTCGGGGCGGACGCCACGAACCTCGAAATGAAAAACGTTTATCTCGATTTCCTGATTCCCGAGACGCCCGTGAAGGCGAAGCTTGGCATTCAGGGCATCGACGCCCTGAGCGGATGGATGATTAACGACGATTTCTCGGCGGCCCTGCTTTCCACAAAGTACGGAGCATTCAACATAAGACTTGGCTACATCGCCGCGCGCAACGAAGACGTCACGGACGCGTCGGATAACATGGATGACATGCTGCTTGGCTTCGACTATGCCGACGGCCCTATGTCGGCATCCCTTTACGGGTTCTGGCAGGCTGCGCGCAATCAGGTCATCAGCACGCAGTATCAGCCAAGCTCAACCGGCGGCGAACTCATCAGCGACAGCGGATATTCCCAGTGGAAGGAAATCGGGGGGATGGGCGTGCGGTATCAGAGCGACGGAGCAAAGAAGATCACCGTCAGCGACTCCAGCGTCCTTGGCGTGGACGACAACAACCTCTTCGATATCGGCCTCTCCCTTGGCTACAAGATGGACTGGGTCAATGTGTTCTTGAACTACGTCCAGAACCTCGGCAGCTATGATGTGACAAATGGAGCGGCATCGAGCGTCGATTACAGAGGCTTTATGGTGGAAGCCGGAGCTAATTTCAATTTCGACCCCTTTACGTTCACCTTGGGCGGCTTCTATGCATCGGGCGATGACGACGCCGCGGACGATGTGGACAACGCCTTCCGGTATCCCAAAGGCGCATCCCACTACTGGTCTGAAATCATGGGCAACGGCACGCTGGATTCACGGATAGGAGAGGCGGGCGACGTCGATCACGTCCTGTCCAAAAACAGGGGCGATTTCAATGCGGTGGACGGCCCCTCCAACCTTTGGACGATCACGGCGGGTGCATCCTGGCAGGCGCTCCGCACCACAAAGCTGACTTTCAACTACTACTACATTCAGACGGCCAAGGATGTCATCTCCGACCTCAATATGACCAGTAAAACGGTCAACGAGACTTCCAAAGAAATTGGCCACGAGTTCGACTTCTACCTCGATCAGCAGGTAGTCGATGGTCTGGCGCTCCGTCTGGTCGGCGCGTATCTTGTCGCCGGCGATGCGATCAGCGTCTATGCAAACGACGACAATATCTGGGAAGCAGGCGCGCAACTACTCTGGACCTTTTAGCAGCAGGCTTCTGGCGTTTGCTTGACGAGCAGACCGGGCGGGATTCGCCCGGTCCTTTTTTTTTGTCCGCCTGGCGGGACGCCTCTACTTGTTGATGTTTAAATCTTTCAGATGAGTGCAGAAGGGAAAGTAGGTTCTGCACGGGTTTTCCGCCTTTTTAATTCACGAATTGGCTGACCATAAACCCGTGTGGCTGCTACACCGGACCAGGAACTTGAACGTCGAATTTCATGAGGAGCTTAACTTTCTGGTCAGTATTTCTGTGGAAGATCACATGACGCGAAGGGTGAAGGACGAAGCGGCGTCCCGCCGCATCGCCCCAAATGTCTGTTACGCGAAACCCATCATGATGTCCTGCACCACGCCCTTGTCGACGCTCCTTCCCACGATAGGCCCCTGCTTTAGCGTTGGAAAGTAGGACTCAAAGGTCGGGGCATCGTTTTTGTAAATCACGCCGATGGGGATGCTGTCCCCCCACTGCATGGCAATTTTCAGCGCCGCATCCTGGTCGGTCGGATCGTGGTCCGAAGAAAGCGGTTTAGCCCGCTGCTTGTACCATGCGAAGGTGTTCACCTTATTGAACGACGGACAGGGCTGGAGGATGTCGACGAGCGAAAAGCCCGGGTGGGCAATGGCCTGTCGGATCAGTTCGACAAGGTCGTCGATGTAGCCGGAAAATCCCCTCGCGACAAAACCCGCGTTCAGCGCCACCGCGACCGCGAGGGGGTTGAACGGGCGGGAGAAAACGCCGTCCGGCTGCGCTTTCGTGACGAATCCCTGTTGCGACATGGGGCTCGCCTGTCCCTTGGTCAGGCCGTACACCTGGTTGTCGTGCACGAGGAGCGTGAGGTCGATATTCCTGCGGATGGCGGAAGTGAAATGGTTGCCGCCCTCGCCGTAGTTGCAGCCGTCGCCGCCTTCGACAATGACGGTGAGCTCCGGGTTCGCGAGCTTCGCGCCCGTCGCGGCGGGGAGCGCCCGTCCGTGCAGTCCGTTGAATACGTTGGCATTGAGATAGTGCGGGGCCTTGGCCGCCTGTCCAATGCCGGAAACGAGCAGCACGTCGCGTGGGCTGAGGTCCGATGCGACCAGCGCTTTCTTGACCGCCTGCAGGATAGAGTGGTTCCCGCAGCCGGGGCACCACGCGGTTTCGTATGTTCCGTAATCTTCAATGGTGGACATATATTTTACGACCTCCTTGCCGTTTCGGGCGAAGCCGGTTTTTTGAGTGCCTCTAGAATGTAGCGGGGCGTCAGTTGGAGCCCGTCGTAGCGCAGGATGCATCGGTGAGGCCGAAAGCCGGTCTCCCGCCGCAGCAGCTTCCCGAACTGTCCCGTGGCGTTGCCCTCCACGCAGACAACCTCCTTCGCCCTTTCCAGCATCGGAAGGAACTGGTCTTCCCGGAGCGGCCAGACCTGTTTGAAATGGAGAACTGCCACCGACGCGCCCTCTTCCTTTAACTTCCGGACTGCCTCGAATACAGGACCTTTCGTGGAACCCCACGCCAGCAGCAGCAACTCCGGCTTCTCGTCGCCGAAAAGCTCCGGCGGGGCGACCTCCGACATGATCCCGTCCATCTTGCGCATGCGCTTGTCCATCATGGCGACGCGTATGGAGAGATCTTCGGTGATGTGGCCGAATTCGCAATGCTCGTCGCTGTCAATGACGACAAGGTGCTCGCTCGCGCCGGGAAGGAGTCGGGGCGAAATTCCATCTTTCGTGATGCGGTATCGCTTATACGGTGCTTCCACCGAATTCGGCGAACTCCCGGCCTTGACGGGCGGATAGGCCGAGACGTCGAAAGGGGGAATGGAGCGGTAGGCGTCGGCCAGGTATTGGTCTGTCAGGATAAAGGCTGGAATCTGGTAACGCTCGGCGAGATCGAATGCCGCCCGCGCGAGGTGAAAGCATTCTTCGGGAGAACCCGGTGCGAAGAGGACGCGTGGAAATTCCCCGTGTCCGGAATGCAGGACAAATTCCAGGTCGCCCTGTTCGGTCCGCGTGGGAAGGCCCGTCGCGGGACCGGGGCGCTGGGCGACGGCGATGACAATGGGGACTTCGGTCATGCCAGCCAGGCTAACGCCTTCGGTCATGAGGGCGAAGCCGCCTCCGGACGTTGCCACCATGCTCGGGGCCCCCGCATAAGACGCCCCAAGGGTCATGTTGATGGCGCCGATTTCGTCCTCGACCTGCTCCACCACGAGTCCCGATCGTTTCGCCCAGGCCGTCAGCGCGAGCGGAATGGAAGTGGACGGAGTCATGGGGTAGAACGCGCAGAACTTTACGCCCGCCGAGAGGCAGCCGAGGGCGATGGCTTCGTTGCCGTTCATGAGGAGACGTCCGTCGGCGCCCTTCGGCGCGGCGAGTTTAAACCCGTTGATGGACTTTCCATTCCCCCACGCGTAAGCCGCTTCGAGGGCTTGGAGGTTTTTTTCAGCCATTTCCGGCTTCTTGTGGCCGAGCGTGTCGTGGACGATGCTGCTGAGCGTCGGATGGTCGAGGCCCAGCAGACAGCCGATAAGGCCGAGGGCCACAATATTGTGGTAGCGGTTTTCCGCGAGGTCCTTAAAGGGCGCGCGTAGGACCCGCTCCCCATCCACGCCGAGCGCCTCGTCGGCGACAATCATGCTGCCCTTGGCGAGGCTCCCCGAATAAATGTCCACCGACTCCGCATCCAGTGCAACCAGAATGTCTATTTCTTCAAGCTGCGCGTGGATGGGGTCGACTGCCCCGCTCACGATGTATGCATTGTTTCCTCCCCGGACGCGGGACATGTAACTCTGGGTCACGAAAACGTCATACCCGCATCGGTGAAGCCCCTTCGCGAGGAGGGCGCCGACGGTGACAAGCCCCTGCCCCGCCTCTCCACCAATTGTTACATTTACTTTGTTTCGCTCCATTTTCCTAAGTGCCTTTCCTGCGCAACCGTAAAGGGCGCTGCGCTCTTTGGCGGTTGTTGTGATTGCGTTCTTCACCGGACGACCTGGGAAGATGCATGCGAGCACAATGACCAGTAAGCGAGAAGCAAAAAACGTGCTGGAGGAATGCGCCTTCTCCTTCTTTATGAGGACCACGATATCGCCTTCATTCTCCGCTTCGACAGGGGGGACGGCCTTTGTTTACTATACACCCCCTAATGCTTATAGTAGTAATGTGATTATTGTAAAAGCGCGGCGGGAGCCGACGAAGCGGCCCGCCGTGTGTTGCCTCCCCGGCGAGAACAAGAAAAGGATGAAGTGCAATGGGCCGTGATAGAATGCTCCGAGCGCTTGCGGCAGCGATAGCCTGTATTGCGCTTGCGGGATGCGCCGCCGGGATTTCACGGCAGGCTCGATCCCAAGTCACTTACTGGGGGCCGTTTTCCGAGATGCAGGAAAACCCGGACGCCCATAAGAAAGATGTTGTTCTGCTTGGCGGCAGGATTATTGAAAATGATACGTTGCCGCATGGCTCGGAGCTGGCGGTTCTTCAGACGCCGCTGGGGTCTTATGACCGTCCGGGCAGCCCGGACGCGTCGGAAGGGCGGTTTCTGGTCCGATCCAACGACTTCCTCGATCCAGGAGTGTATGAAAAGGGCGCAATGGTGACGGTCGTCGGAGAGATCGTCGGTAGTGAATCCAGAAAGATTGGAGATTTCAACTATGTACACCCCATTATCCAGGAGCGTGAGATCAAGTTGTGGAAGGAGCCAATGTGGCTGGGGAATGGCATACATTTCTCGGTCGGGGTGGGCGCGACCTTCTAACCTCCTTCGGACGGGAAGGATGCGGCCATGGTTTCCGTCGGCGAGAGGAAGGGGGTGGTTGTGGATCGGCCTCCTGCTCCTCCTGGCGTTCGCCCTTAGCGCCTGCGCGACGGCCATCTCCAGGCCGTATCAGGATATGGCCCGTCCGGAAGTCTCCTTTGGGACTCTCATAGCGCAGCCAGACGCCTACAAGGGCCGCAAGGTGATTTTGGGAGGCTATATCCTGGAGGTCAGCAACGAGCAGGGCGAAACGTTCGTCACTGTGCTCCAGACCCCGCTCGACCATTGGCTGCAACCGGGAGACGACCGCCAGTCACAGGGCAGATTCATCATTCGGACAAAGCAGTTCCTCGATCCCGAGGTGTACGCCAAAGATCGGGCGGTGACCGTTGGGGGCTCCGTAGCCGGTTCGACGCCCGGCCAGGTCGGGGGCTCGGAATATAGTTATCCGCTTATCGACGCGGATGAACTTTATCTATGGCCGCCTCCAAAACCTGCGCCCGCTTACCCGTCTGTCTATGGCCCCTATTATTATCCGTATTGGTGGGACGGTTACTGGTGGGGGTATCCATACTACTACTATCCGTGGGGTGGGGTCTATTATCGGCATTATCCCCGGTCTCACCCTCCGCGGCGGTAGCAGCCGTCTCTACGGTGATAAATCGTCACTTGTTGAACAGGTGACCAGCGGGGAGCATGTTGTCGGGGGGCGGAGTTCCGTGCTTCTGGCGGTATTCTTTACGCTTGCACTGGCTCTGCTTCGACCCCCGGCAATACTGGGCAATCAGTCCACGGCAGGCCGACTCGTAACTTTCCGCATACTTTTTGAAAAACCCGCACTTGCCGAGCATCTCACAATCTGCCATTTCCATTCTCCTTCCTGGATTCGGGTCTTTGCTTTACTCTATACGGGTGTCTAGCTTGACTTGACAAGTAATCGGCTAGCTGTGCTCCTTACTTTAAAAAATATATTTGAAATCGATCAAGGTGCGCCGGTGCTGGAATCCTGGGCGGCGCAATCGGGGAGGCTTTTGGAAAAGGCGCGCCATTACAATGAGAAGTCCAGCATTTGGAAATCCGTATTAGGAGTTTCGGAAAGGGGAGGAAACGCCGTATTTCTTGAGAATTGCATAGAGGCGCGAGCGGGAGAGGCCTGAAATGGCGCAGGCCGTGCGCATGTCTTCCGTAAGCGCGACGAGTTCCCGAATATAGCGCTGCTCGGCCTCGGCGATTGCAGCGGCCCGTATGGCCGCGAGCTTCGGAAATGAGGCCGAAGGTTCTGTTCCTGCCGCAGGGGCGCCCGCATCGGATGAGGCCGACTCCTGCCCCACGGAATTCCTGGCGAGTTGCACGCGGATATAGACGGGAAGGTGCTTTGGGAAAACGGTCGGCTCGCCCCCGGACGCCGAAACGGCCCGCTCCAGGGAGTTGATGAGCTCCCGGACGTTGCCCGGCCAGTCATAGCGGTTCGCCGTCTCGAAGAAATCAGGTGAGAAGCTCTTTTTGGGGACCCCGTACGACTCGCAGAGCTGAGCCATGTGATGGATGGAAATCGCCCGTATGTCCTCGATGCGCTCCCTGAGGGGAGGCAACTCCAGGGTGAACGTGCGCAGCCGGAAAAGAAGGTCCTTACGGAACTGATGACGCCGCACCATTTCGTCGAGGTCCCGGTTGGTGGCCGCGATGAGCCGGAAGTTGCTCCTTATTTCCGTCCTGCCCCCAACCTGTCGGAAGCGGCGCTCATGGAGGACGCGGAGGAAAGACTTTTGGACGGAGAGAGGCAGTTCCCCCACTTCGTCGAGAAATAGCGTGCCCCCGTCCGCACGCTTCACGAGGCCGCTCTGGGCTTTGTCGGCCCCGGTGAAGGCCCCCTTCTCGTAGCCGAAAAGCGTGCTCTCGACGAGCGTATCGGGGAGAGCGGCGCAGTCCACCACCACGAATCGCTTTCCCGCACGCCGACTGTTACGGTGGATGGCCCAGGCGAAAAGTTCTTTGCCGGTTCCCGTCTCTCCCAGGATCAGGACGTTCGCGTCGCTGTTCGCGGTCAGGGCCAGGCGCTCGAGACACTGTTTCATCTGGGGGCTTTCCCCCACTATGTTGTCGAGAATCTCCTGCTTCAGGGTTGTGGACGGCCGCTTGAGCGCTTTCCTCGCGCGGTACTGCATGGCGCGGGCGAGCGAAACCGTCATTGCCTTCGCCGTGGAGGGCCTCTCGACATAGTCCCAGGCGCCCATCCTGACGGCCTGCTCGGCTTCATCGGGGTCGCCGGAATCGGTGAAAATGATGGCTTCGGGAGAGGACGGGGATTCGATGATCTTTGGGGCTGCTTCCAGCCCCTTTCCGTCGGGCATTTCCGTGTTGAGGAAAACCACATCGAAGGGTTCGGAAGCGGTGAGATCGAAGGCCTGAGCGAGAGTGCGAGCTGTCACGACATGATGCCCCATCCGTGAGATTTCGCCCGATAGAGACGCGATGAAATCTTCATTTGTGTCGATTATCAGCACGTTCGACAATGGTGTTTCCTTGTTTCACCGATTGGCTCCAAAGCACGCCGCGGACGCGCACGATTCGATAACAACCATAGCAAAAGAGAGCCACCGTGGCAACGACGGCGAGCGGTTTGGCGCTCTCCGAATAGGAATACGCTTACTTGGCGAGCGACGTTCGCGGCCCTATGGTCGAGTCTTCCCGAACGCTAGCAAGGCATGGCTCTTGCTTAGAAAATATCAATGAGCCTCCTTACCACGAACCTCCTCCCGAAGGCCATCCTACGGCTTCGCGGGGCTCCCTGGGACAGCCGCACGTTAGGGTGCACGACGGGCGATCGGAGTAGGATCTACTTTTTTGCAGTCACTGTCTGTTATTCTTATCTGGACTCGCGCAGGGAATGGAGGATGAAATGGGAAGCTCGTTTAGAGCGCGCATGCACCGCGTGAAAACATCGCAGATAGTTCTGGCTGTCAGCTCGTCGCCTGGGCTCCTTGCGCAGGTCTGCGCCGTCATGATCGCCGAAACGCTCCTGATGCTCGCCCAGCCATGGCCGGTTCGGGCCATCATAGACCGGGTCGTCGCGGTCTCTGCATCCGTGCAGCCCATGGGCGAAAAAGGCTTGTGGGATTTTATCCTGGCCTCGGTCGCCAAGTCTTTCCATTCAGGCGATTTCCATTTTATCTACAAATGGATCGGCGTCCTTCTCGTCATATATATGGCGAATGCCGTGCTGCTGTACCGGCAAAACATCGCTCTCGCGCGCCTGGGGCAGCGCGTTGTGCTGCGCGTCCGAAAGAGCCTCTTTTCGCAGATGATCGCCCTTCCCCATGGTTTTTTCGAGAAAGCCGAGACGGGGGACCTCACCAGCCGAATTTCTAAAGATACGGCGGACGCTCAGGACATACTCGAATCCTCCATTACGATTCTTGTCCGCAGCATCCCGACGGTCATCGGCATTCTCATCGTCTGCTTCACCCTGGACTGGATCTACGCCCTCACCTTTTTGTTCGTCATCCCTTTCGTGTATTGGATCAACGTGGTCTTCACAAGGCGCACCAAGAAGGAAGTTTCCTGCCAGAGGCGCATCGAGGGCTCCATGGCCTCCAACGTTCAGGAGGCGCTCTATTACCACAAGGCGATTGCGACGCTCTCCATGGAGCAGGATGTGGTGGAAGACGTCGTCGAATGCAGCCGGGAAATCGCCCTCCACGGGGTGCAGGCAGGGAGGTTTCAGGGGCTTCTCACGGCTTGGCTCGATCTACTGGTCGGCGGAACGTCCCTCTTGGTGCTTCTTGTCGGCGTGCTCCGCATCATGCACGGGTGTCTGACCGTGGGCCAGCTCATGGTCTTCCTTTCCTACCTCAACAGTCTCTTCAAGCCGATCAGGGAAATCAGCAAGTTCACCGGGCGCATCGCGAAATCCGCGGCGGCCATCGAGAGAATCGAGGAAATCGCAAGGTTGAATCCCGCTGAGATCGGGGCGGCGGAGCTTCCGGACGCCGTCGAGGCTCCGGCGTTTCGCGGGGCCATCGAGTTCCGGGGAGTGTGCTTCGGATACGACCCGAGCCTCCCAGTGATCGAGGGGCTGGACCTCAAAGTCCCGGCGGGGCGCAAGATCGCTGTCGTCGGAGAGTCCGGAAGCGGTAAATCCACCATCCTCCAGCTCCTCATGCGCCTCTACGATCCACAGAAAGGCAAGGTGATGATCGACGGAACCGATATCCGGACGCTTACGCTCACCTCCCTCCGTCAGCAAATGGCGGTGGTCCTGCAGGATTCGTTTATCTTCAATGCAACGATAGCGGAGAACATTGCGATCGCCCGTCCAGGGGCAAGCGACGGGGAAGTGGTGGAGGCCGCCCGCGCCGCCATGGCCGACGAGTTCATCCGCAAGCTTCCGCGGGGCTACGATACGAGGGCCGGGGAAGGCGGCGCGGCGCTCTCGGGCGGACAGAAGAGGAGGATAGCCATCGCGCGCGCATTCCTCAGGGACGCGCCTATCATTATCCTGGACGAGCCGACCACGGGACTCGACGCCATCTCGGAGCGCCAGGTGACGGAGGCGCTGAGGCGTCTTGGGACCGGCAGGACGACCGTCGCGATCACCCATCAGCTTGCGACTGCCTCGGACGCGGACCTTATCGTCGTGCTCTCACGCGGGCGCATAGTGGAATCCGGAAACCCCGAAGAACTCCTGAAGCGCGACGGGGCTTACAGGAGACTGTGGGAGACTCAGACGGCGGCAGGGGGTGAAACCGAACCCGCGCCGGAAGTGTTGAGTCAGGGGTGACGCTCGACGCTCTTCAAACATCTACGTAGTGCTCCATTGTCCTCCGGAAAGATAGCGTCATGCCCCGGCTCCAACAGGAGCACGGGCCTCCCGGTCATGGCAACATGCTTTAAATAAACATAAAATTGTAACGGCACATTTATTGCTCTATATTCTGGCCAGGCGCCATGAAGCAGTTCTCTAAGGAGGCTCGGGGAGGAGTGTGCTCCGCCGGGCCGTCGTTGACCGGCTAATCAAATCAAACAATGCCGCTGCGAAAAAAAATCGAGGTTTTATGGAATCGACTGCCGATATCACCGTGCAGACGGTTGAGCCGTCTGATTTCTGGTCGCGGGTTTTCAATGCACGGCACAGATTGCTCGCCCTGGACTATGACGGCACGCTTGCGCCTTTTCATATCGACCCGATGCAGGCTCACCCCCTGCCGGGAATCCCCGAGATTCTCGATTTGCTCAACCACTCCGCAAACACCACTGTAGCAATCGTCTCCGGGCGCCCGGTCCAGGAGGTTTCGCTGCTCCTAGGCGAAATCGGCCTAACCATGGTTGGCTGCCACGGATTCGAGAGTCTCGATCCGGAAGGGAGTCTCACGGTGAAGAGCCCGAGCCAGGACCAGCTGGATGCCATGGATATGGCCGTAGAGGCGGCTGTGCGGCTGGGTGTGGCGGGAAAGCTGGAGGTGAAAACCGCCAGCGTCGCGCTCCACACGCGTGGGATTCCACCGGAGGAGGCCGCGGAAATAGAGCTGGCGGTGGGTCGCGAATGGTCGCGGCTCACTCCATATGGGGTGAGCCGCCGAAGTTTCAACGGCGGAGTGGAGTTGTTCTGCGCCGGGTGGAACAAGGCGGACGCCCTCCGGGAGCTTCTATGCAACGCTCCGCCGGGCGCATTCCCGGTTTACATAGGAGACGATGCAACCGACGAGGATGCGTTCCGGTTCCTCAAAAATAGGGGAATCGGCATCAAGGTGGGCTCCCACGGTCCCGCAACGGCAGCCGAACGCTTTTTGCCGGACTGTGAGGCCGTCAGGGCGTTCCTGAGGGAATGGCTCTCCCTTGCCATGAGAGAAAGGAGTTGAACAAAAAATGGATGCCAAGAGACTAGTTGTGGTTTCAAATCGGCTGCCAATAGTAGTCAGCCGCGACAATAACGGCGAGTGGAGCATCAGCCCGGGATCGGGGGGGCTTGTCACGGCCCTTGGCCCGGTGCTGCGCGACCGCGAGGGGACCTGGATAGGGTGGCTCGGCAACACCACGGAAGAACTGAAGGATGCGTCCTCCCTGGGCGCCCTGTTGTCCGCGGGAGCCGCGCAAACGGGCTACACGCTGGAGACCGTGGATCTCACGGAGGATGAAGTCCGGAAATACTATTTCGGCTTTTCCAACGAAATACTCTGGCCCCTTTTTCACGACCTCCCGACGCGCTGCAACTTCGACCCCAGCTACTGGGACGTTTACAGCTCCGTAAACGCCAAGTTCGCCGAAGCCGTCCTCAAGCATACGAAAGAAGAGGACTATGTCTGGATACACGATTACCAACTCGCCCTGGTGGCGGCGGAGCTCAAGAAGCTTGGCGGAACGCGCCAGACCGGCTTTTTCCTGCACATCCCCTTCCCTCCTCTCGATGTATTCGTGAGGCTTCCATGGCGCTCCCAGATTCTCGACGGGCTCATGCAGCACGACCTCATCGGGTTCCAGACGGCGCGGGACCGGATAAACTTCATCGGTTGCGTCCGCGCCCTCATGCCGGACGTGAAGGCTATGCGGCAGGGCAATATATACAGGCTCTCAAGGCAGGGGAGAGAAGTCCGCGTGGGAGCCTTCCCAATCAGCATCGACTTCAACGAATTCGCTCGAACGGCCTCTGACCCCGAAGTGGGGCGGCAGGCCGAAACAATACGGGCGAATCTGCCCAATCGGCAACTTATCCTCGGGGTGGACCGGCTCGACTACACGAAGGGCATTCCCAACAGACTCCATTCCCTGAGAAACGCCCTGGAGCGTTACCCGGAGCTGCGCCGGCGGGTCACCCTGGTGCAGGTGGTCGTGCCGAGCCGCGAGAGCATCAAGGAATACGACATGATGAAACAGGAGATCGACCGGCTTGTTGGTGAAATTAACGGACAGTACACGGAAGTGGGCTGGACGCCGGTCAATTACATCTTCCGCTCGCTCACCCGCAACGAACTGGCAGCGTACTACCGGGCCTGCGATATGGCTCTCGTGACCCCGCTCAAGGACGGAATGAACCTCGTTGCAAAGGAATACTGCGCAAGCCGCGTCAACCAGGATGGAGCGCTCATTTTAAGCGAATTCGCGGGCGCGGCGGCTCAGCTGCACCACGGCGCTCTGCTGGTCAACCCCTATGACGTCGAAGGCGTGGCCAACGCAATCCATCAGGCGTTCAATATGGATGACCGTGAAAAGCAAAACAATATGCGGCAACTGAGGCGCTCGATACGGAAGCAGGACATTTTCGCTTGGGTGAATTCGTTCCTCAGGGCGGGAATAGCAAAGGATCTCAGCAATTTTCCACATATTGAGTACTTTGTTCCCATGCAGCAGCAGGCGCTATAGGACGTTCCATGCGGGGGGAGGAGACGCGAGAAGGGCCGCTATCTGCAACGGCGCGGAGCGGTCCTGCGGGCTCTTTGTCTGGCAAAAGCGGAAATAGTCCTGTGTGGCAGGAATTTATCCTGTGTTACAGGAAATTAAATGACTCTCGATATTAACCTTCATTCCCTCAAGTCGCTTGCTCCATCTCCCGCTCCACAGTCAGGGACGGATTTGGGGCGCCTTTTCGAGATGCACGGATTTATTCCGGTTTGCACGCATATCGAAATATTTGCCTAGAGGCTCGTCAAATGCAACGCATTAGCATATAATTTGCAACAATATGCTCGCCCGACCGGCCCATCCAACCGGGCCCGTCTGGCGCCGTTGTTCCGGAAAGGGGGGCTTCGAGCCCCCCTATTGCTCCACAATCGTTGCGGCTCGAGGTGGGTGCGTGGTTTCTATCGTAAGTTCAGTAAATTCTGCTCAATTTCAAAAAAATCTTCTGTCGCTCATTCGGCGTTTCCGCATAAGCGACCAAACATTCTTGATCATCGCAGCGGTCGTCGTGGGCGTGGTGGTCGGAAGCGGCACATTCCTCTTTGAAAAGGCCCTGGAATACTCGAGCGATTTTTTCTGGGTGATCCTGCCCGAATGGATCGGAAACCGGACGGTTGCATTAGTGCTGGCTCCCTGCCTCGGAGCGCTCCTCCTGGTTCCGTTCATAACGCTTTTCCCCAAGGACGCCACCAAGGACGGGGTTCCCGCAACAATGGAGGCAGTGGCGCTCCACAACGGCTTGATGCGTTGGTCGAATTCCTTTCTGCGGATGATTATGTCGGCCATCACCCTGGGCTCTGGCGGCTCGGCGGGGAGCGAGGGGCCAATCATCCAGATAGGGGCGGCGCTTGCGTCGGGATTTGGACAGTTTCTCAAAGTTTCAGGCAATCGCTTGCGGGTGATTGTCGCCTGCGGAGCGGCGGCGGGACTCGCCTCCATTTTCAACGCCCCCATCGCGGGAGTGCTCTTCGCACTCGAGGTCGTGCTCGGCGAATTCAACGTGCATTCATTCAGCCCAATCGTGATAGCCTCCGTAATCGCTACAGCCTTCTCGCGGGCTTTCATCAGCCACGGACAGATGCTATGGGTTTTGCCGTATGAAATCTTCAACCCCTGGGAAATTGCTCTCTATGCTCTCATGGGAGTGGTGACGGGATGCGTTTCGGCGGCATTCATCAAGACGATGCAGCTGATGGAGGGTTTTTTCGAGCACCGCGTGCGGCTGCCCAACGCATTCAAGCCAGCGGTCGGTGGGCTCTGCGTAGGCGTGATAGGATTTTTCTTCCCCCAGGTGTTCGGCTACTCGTATGGTCCGATCATGAAGGCCATCTCCGGAAATTACACCTTCTGGATGCTGACCGCCCTGGTGGTTTTCAAGATTATCGCGACGGCCTGCACCTTGGGCTCCAGGGGCTCCGGCGGCATTCTCTGCCCCGCCCTCTTTCTGGGCGCCGTGACGGGGAGCGCGAGCGGCGCCGTCTTCCACCATTTCTTTCCGGGAATCGTGACGGAGGCGGGTGGATACGGGGTCGTGGGGATGGGCGCCATGCTCGGCGCGGCGGTGCAGGCGCCGATGACGGCCATTATCATGATCTTCGAGCTGACCAACGTCTACACCGTCATCCTTCCCATGATGACGGCCTGCATCACGGCGACGCTCGTCCAGAAGAGCATCGTCAAGGGGTCGATCTACACCTTGAGCCTCGCGCGGAGGGGAGTCGACATCCACGCGGGCCGGGAGGTGGGCATCCTCTCCGGCCTGCACGTGCGGGACGTGATGGGGAAAAAGGCGCCCAGCATCCGCTCCGACACGCCCTACGAGGCGGTCCTCAAAAAATGTCTTAACGGAGGCTCCGATTATCTGTATGTCACCGATGACAAGGGCAGCCTGGAAGGGGTCATTTCCTTCTCGGACCTCAAGGAGTTCATCTTCGAGGAGGGTCTGCGGGGCCTCGTGCTCGCAAAGGACCTCTACAACCGGGACATCATATTCGTCACTCCGGACGAGTCCCTGGCTTCCACTCTCAACAAGTTCAGCTTTATCGACATCGATCAACTGCCGGTGGTCGAAAAAAAGAACGGCGCTCTTCTGATAAAGGGCGTCATCAGCCGGAGCCAGCTTCTCAACGCTTATCGCCAGGAGCTCCTGAAACACAGTCTTATCACCGACCGGGCCGGGGAGCACGGGCAGACGGCGCCCTGAGAAGCGCCGCCATGGCGCGCCCATCCCTGAAAGTCCCGGATCACAGACGATCTTAGACCCAAAATCCAAACCTGCTGCATATGGGAGGATGCGTTATGCCCGATCCTTTTGCAATCAAGGACTGCGCGCTCATCACGATGGGAACCGGCGAGCGGGCGCAAAATCTGCGCGAGCTGAGAGACCGGCTGCTGACGGTCGATCAGGCCTGCATCTACCACCACTTCTGGGGAAACCTTCTCCGTCCCCGCTTCGACGACCCCGAGTTCCAGAACGATTTCGCGGCCTGGGCCTACCACGGCCTCAGGGCTAACCGCCTCGCCGAGCGCCTGGCCCTGATCGACCCGTGCGATTACACCGACATGGAGCAGTTGCGGCGCGAACTCGTGGAAGTCATAGAGCAAACGCTCGATGAGAGCGAGTTCGTTCCCTGGGCCAAGGTGAACCAGCAGTTTTATTTCATGCTCTCCCACCTCGTGGTTTTCGACACGAAAATGCGTCCGGAAAACCCTGAAATGCTCCGGGACCTCATACCCCGTTTTTCGGTGGGCAGCATCTATTACCATTTTATCGATGCGCGCCAGCGCTCTGCGATCGGCAAAGACGATTTCAGCGAGTGGATTATCGATTTTGGCGAGGACTATAAACCGCTCGCGGTGCGGCTCGCGGCGATCGATCCCTACTTCAGCCCCCTCACCGAGCTCCGTCGGGAAATAAATGACGTCGTTCAGACCTACACGCCGAAGGGAGGGATCTAATGGCGAAGCTCGACCAGTATGCGGAAATCGTGGGAGAGGACGTCATTGACCATTTGCGGCAATTGTCCGACGCCCTCAAGGGCAGCCGCGTCGTCCACATCAATTCGACGCGGGAGGGCGGCGGCGTCGCGGAAATCCTTCACTGGCTCATTCCGCTCAAGCAGGAGCTCGGGCTCGACGCGTCCTGGGAGGTCGTCACCGGCGACGAGACCTTCTTCCAGTGCACCAAGGCGTTTCATAACGGCTTGCAGGGAAACGAAGTGAGCATTCCGGAATCCCTCCTGAAGGGGTTCGAGGCGACCAGCGAGCGCAACGCCGAGCAGCTCCGTGAGAAGCTGGAAGAGGCGGACTTTGTCTTCGTGCACGACCCGCAGCCTTCTTCTCTCCTCAAATGCACCCCGAACCGCAGGGGGAAATGGATTTGGCGCTGCCATATCGACGTCAGCCATCCGTATCGCCCCGTATGGAAATACCTGCGCAATTTCGTGCAGGACTACGACGCGAGCATCTGGTCGCTCGCCGAATTCGCCCAGCCGATGCCCCACCCCTGTTATCTCATTCCACCAAGCATCGATCCGCTCTCGGAGAAAAACATCGACCTCGACGAGAGGGAAATAGGCGCCGTGCGCGAGCGGTACAAGATCGACCCGGACCGCCCGACCATCGTTCAGATTTCGCGCTTTGACCGCTTCAAGGACCCCATAGGCGTGATTCAGGCCCACCGTCTGGCGAAGGTGCATTCACCGCTGCAACTGGTGCTGGCGGGCGGCGGCGCATCGGACGACCCGGAAGGAGAGAAGGTTTTTGTCGAGGTGAATGCGGCCGCGAACGGCGACCCGGATATCCGGTTGCTGCTCCTACCCTCGGACGCGCACCGCACGGTGAACGCCCTCCAGCGCATAGCCGACATTTCGGTGCAGAAGTCGGTCAAGGAAGGCTTTGGGCTTACAGTCACCGAGGCCATGTGGAAGGGGAAGGCGGTCATCGGAGGCGATACGGGAGGCATCAAGCTCCAGGTCATCAACCACCACACGGGATTCCTCGTGAACACCCCGGAAGGGGCGGCCCTCCGTATACGCTATCTTCTCAAACACAGGGACAAGCTGGAGGAAATGGGGAGGAAGGCGAAGCAGTTCATTCGAGACAACTTCCTTCTCACCCGTCATTTGCGGGAATACCTCACGCTGATGGTGTCCGTCATGCACGGAAGCCAGGGGCGGATAGAGCTTTAGAGAAATGGGGCGGGGGGCTGGTTTTCCCTCCCCCGTCCATCTCCTCCTGGCGTTTCCGAACCCATCGACCCTGAGCGTCCGGGAGCGATTTCGGCCCGCTTCCGCGGGAGGCTTTGCGGAAAGGCGCTCCGGATAAATGCGATGAGCTTCTCCCGGACTTCGCAGCGCAGGTCCCAGGCCATGGAGGCATCGGCGGCGCTCATGAGCGCCCGAAGCTCCACGGCGTTCTCCGTTGCATTGGTCACCTGGAGCCCCCAGACTTTCCCGTCCCATAGTTCCGATTCCTTGAGGACCCTCAACAGCTCTTTCCGAACGGCTTCCACCGGGATCGTGTAGTCCGTATAGAGATAGACCGTGCCCAGGATTTCTGCCGAAGTGCGGGTCCAGTTCTGGAAAGGCTTTTCCGTAAAGTAAGTGAGCGGCGCGATGAGGCGGCGGAGGTCCCACAGCCGTATTGCAACGTAGGTGGAGGTGATTTCCTCGATCCTCCCCCATTCGTTCTCGACGATGACGACGTCGTCGATCCGCATGGGCTGCGTGATGGCTATCTGCAAGCCGACGAGCAGATTGGCGATGGAGCGCTGGGCCGCCAAACCGACGACAACGCCGAGTATCCCCGCCGAGGTCAGGATGCTGGCGCCAAGCTGGCGCACCTTTTCAAAGAGCATCAGCGCGGAGGCCGCCGCTACGACTATAACCACCACGACGATGACCTTGCGCAGAAACCGGACTTGGGTCCGCACCCTGCGGGCCATCAGGTTGTCCTTCAGATCCACTCTGTAGTGGCTGAATATGAGGTCCTCGAGCACGAGCGTCGCCTGGATCAGAAACCATGCTATAGAGGCAATGAGCAGTATGCTCAGGAGGTTGACCAGCATGGAAAAGAGGTGGGGAAACCCCTCGAAGAGGGGAAGCGCCATGCGGGCCAGCGCAAGGGTGACGAAAAACCGGAACGGCGCCCTGCAATGGGAGACGAGAGACCTCGGGAAGCTCTGGCCGGGGGGCATCCTCCGTCGGAGCTGCTCGTCGAAGAGCGAAACGAGCGCATAGGCGAACCATATGATGGCAACGACCCCGCCGGCCTCGGCCCCCTTTTTCATGGCGGCCTGGAGGGGGTTTGAACCGTCAGTATGCTGGAAGTGCTCAAAAAGAGGAGAAAGGGCCGCATATGAGCCGTAAACCCAAATAAAGAGCGTTATCGGACGGCGGAATGTATTGATGGAGCTTCCGGAAAGCGGCGTGGTTGCCTCCCCGTTTCCCGCCCGCCGCAGCATGGACCCGATCCAGCGCTGCAGCCGCCGCTCTCCAACGAACACCCCTGTGAGGAGGCAGAGGCAGACAAGCAACTTCAACCATGTCAGCCTCCCGTACGCCTTAGAATTCAACCAACCGCTAAGTCCCGACGGCGTCTTGGAGAGTATGTCGTCTCCAATATGGTCTATCTTTCCTCCGATCTTCTTCCCCACCTCATCGAGCGTCTGGGTTTCGATCGTCACCGGCTTTTTGCCCATCTTCGGCATGATTTTGAGAGGAGTCATTCCCTCCAGCCCCTTGGCGGCATCCTCGGCAATCGAGACCGGGAGGCGCGCGACAAGAAACGTGAGGGCGAGAGCCAGCATCAGCAACATTATTTTCTTCATAATCCCAAAGTCCTTTCCTGCATTGTTTTCCTATTGAGGGCGCCTTTCCGTGGAGCGTGTTTGTCTCAGTCGCGGTTTCATAAGGCAATAGCTGTGCCAGGGATTCGGGGTTCTCTTTTATGTTCCTTTCAATATTTTGTTTTTATTAAATAAAGTCTTATTTTGCCCCCCGGAGCCTCTCGTTGGATATGTTCCCGAATACCACCTCGACGGCCTTTGGCTTGTCCGCCAGCGTGGCAAATGCTATTAAAGTAGTTGCCCTGGAAATGCGCTCGTGGCGCCATGATCGGCGCATTCCGGGGTTTTTCGCCTGTATCGCCTTCTTTGTGAACGAAAAGGACTGTTCCATCGAAATGTCTGAACCTTTGGGAGACAATACCATAGCCGGGGGGAAGAGCGCCTGGGGCTCTATGGGCCTCGTTGCGCCATTTGCCAGGAAGCAGGCTCTCCGGCTGGGTGGGGGGCTCCTCGCGCTGATTGTCGTCGATTTCCTGCAACTCTGGATACCCAGAATCATCAAACACGCCGTCGACGACCTCCAGACAGGGACCGCCACGCAGCACCGCCTCCTCGTCTATGGAGGGGAAATCATGCTCGTCGCGGTCGGGGTCGGCGGGCTCCGCTTCCTGTGGCGCAATCTCCTGTTGGGGTTCTCGCGGCTACTCGAAACGCACCTGCGAAACCGCATGTTCTCCCACATCCTGACGCTCGACCGCCCCTTCTTCCAGCGCCGCACCACTGGAGATATTATGGCGCTCGCAACGAACGACCTATCCTCCGTACAACTCGCGAGCGGCATGGGGATGGTCGCCATGGTCGATGCGGTGGTCGTTAGCTTGGCCGTCGTGGTCTTCATGGCGTACATCCACCCGAAGCTTGCCTGCATTGCTTTGGCTCCTATGCCCGTGCTGGCCTTCCTCACCCAGCGCATTTCCGCGCGCGTGCACCAGCGCTTCAAACGCGTGCAGGAGCAGTTCTCAACCCTTACGGAATTCGCTCGCGCGACGATCTCGTCCATGCGGCTGGTGAAGGCTTTCGGGCAAGAACCCCGGCAGGCCGCCCGATTTGATGAAATGGGGGAGGATTATGTCCGCCAGAACGTGCGGCTGTCGGTGGCGCAGGGGGTGCTGTGGCCAACGTCCGGCTTCATCAGCAACCTAAGCATGCTGCTGGTGCTCTACTTCGGGGGGCGCATGACGATGCGGGGCGCGATTACGGCGGGAGATTTCGTCGCCTTCATAACCTACCTCTTTATGCTCAACTGGCCGATGATGGCTCTCGGCTGGGTGGCGAACCTCTTCCAGCGGGGCTTCGCATCCCTTGACCGGATACAGGCCCTGCTGAACGAGCGTCCAAGCCTCGACGCGAGCATTAAGCATGACGGCTGGGATTCGGAGCCCATTCGAGGCAATATCGACGTGCGGGGGCTGACCTTCGGCTATTCCGGCCAAAAGCGGCCCGCCGTGGATAATGTGACCCTCGACGTCCGACCCGGCCTCCTCGGAATCGTCGGGAAAACCGGCGCGGGGAAAACGACGCTTTGCCAGTTGCTAGCCCGCCTCTATCCGATAGCGGACGGGGAAATCTTTTTCGACGGGCGGGATGCAAACCGCATCCCGCTCGCCACGGCGCGGGCTGGAATTGCCTACGTTCCGCAGGATGTGACCCTTTTCTCCGAGACCGTTGCTTTCAACATCGCGCTGGGAAAGCCCGGCGCTTCGCAGGAAGAAATCGAGGCCGTCGCGAGAGCGGCGGCCATCCATGATGAAATAGCCGCCATGCCGGAAGGGTACCGGACGCGGATTGGCGAAAGGGGCGTAAAGCTCTCTGGCGGGCAGCGTCAGCGGATTGCGCTCGCCAGGGCCCTGCTCCTCGACCGCCCCATCCTCATTATCGACGACGGACTTTCCGCTGTCGACATGGAGACGGAGCACGCGATCATACTGTCGATTGCTTCTTATCTCGAGGGCCGCACCTGCATCATCGTTTCGCACCGTGTCGCTCCCCTCGCCGAGGCCAGGACGATCATCGTCATGGAAAACGGACGCATCGCGGCCGTGGGCGGGCATCGGGAGCTTATGGAGCGGAGCCCGTTCTACGCAACTATTTTCAATCACCAGACTTCCAGGGATTTTCGCTGATTTCCACGCGCCGCCAATCGTTGGGCGCGCTCTCTTCAGCAGGGGTGGCAGCATGCGCCCCCGCGTGAAAGGATATTATGGACCACGGCTTAGGGTACTTCGAGGAAGAGCGTCTCGGGCAAGTGGGGGACCTGCGCCTCTGGAGCCGCATCATGCGCTACGTTCTCCCCTATGGGAAAGGGGTGGCCCTGGCCGTTGCGCTCGCCCTCATCATTACGGCCTCTGGGCTCGCCCTGCCGCACATTGTCCGGGAGGGCATCGATCGTTGCATCATGGATGCGACGCGCGCACCAGAAGCGAGAATGGCGGAGCTTGGACGCTTGTCGCTCTTATTCCTGGCGATCTCGTTTGCCGGTCTCGTGGCGAACTTCTTCCAGGTCGTCGTGCTGGAGTGGGCAGGCCAGCGCATCATGCATTCCCTGCGCCAGCACGCCTTCACCCACCTTACGTCGCTCAATCTTTCCTATTTCAACGCGAACCCGGTCGGGAAGCTGGTCACGCGGATCACCAACGACATACAGAACATGTACGAGATGTTCACCTCGATCATAGTGACGCTCTTCAACGAGGCCATCCGGTTGGCCGGCATACTCGTCATACTCTTCTGGATGGACTGGCGGCTCACGCTAATGTTGAGCATCAGCATCCCCATAATGATCCTCGTAACCATCTGGTTCGGCCGCCTGTCGCGCGGGGCTTTCCGGGACATGCGAACGCGCCTCGCCATGATAAACGCCTTCATACAGGAGGCGGTCTCGGGAGCGTCGATTCTGCAAATTTTCATGAGGGAGAAGGAATCGGTGGAGCGTTTTTCAGAGCTCAACCAGCTCCACTACAAGGCCGCGATGAAGCAGATATACGTCTTCGGAGTATTTTTCCCGGTGATAGAACTCGTCAGCTCCGGAGCGATGGCGGTCATCATATGGTTCGGCGGCGGCGAAATGATCCGGGGCCATATGACGCTCGGGGTGCTGGTCGCTTTCATTACTTATATGCGTCAGTTTTTCCAGCCCCTGCGCGAAGTGTCGCAAAAGTACAACATCGTGCAGTCCGCAATGGCTTCCGCCGAGCGAGTGTTCCAGCTGATAGAATCCCGCGACGCCCTGCCGGTGGATGCTTCTCCCGTGGTTCCCGAATGCGTGAAGGGAGGCATAACGCTGGAAAAAGTCACCTTCGGATACGACCGCAGCCGGCCGGTCATAAGGGAACTCGACCTCGTGATCCGCCCCTGCGAGACGCTTGCCATCGTCGGGTCCACCGGAGCGGGAAAAACGACCATCATCAATCTGCTCGAGCGGTTCTACGACCCTGACCGGGGCAGGATTCTCCTCGATGGGACAGACCTGCGCCGCCTTGACGTGAAATGGCTCCGGGGGCAGATCGGCCTCGTGATGCAGGATGTGCTCATCGTCTCCGGAACCGTGCGGGAGAATATCCTGCTGGGGCTTGAAATGACGGATGAGGCGATTGCACGGGTCCTGGAGCTTTCACAGCTTGCAAGCGTGGTGAAGCATCTCCCGAACGGGCTGGATGAACGCATCGGAGAAGGAGGCCGCGACCTTTCGGCGGGGCAAAAGCAGCTCCTCTCCTTCGCGCGCGTGCTCGCCCGCGACCCCCGCATCCTGGTGCTCGACGAGGCTACCGCCAGCATCGACACGGAAACGGAAATCCTCATCGAGCGCGCCATTCAGGCCGCGCTCGCCGACCGGACAAGCATCGTGATCGCCCACCGTCTTTCGACAATCCGGCGGGCCGACCGGATTCTCGTCATGGAGGAAGGACGCATCGTCGAGGAGGGCTCCCACGAAGATCTCATCGCCGCGCGAGGTCTCTATCACCACCTTCTGAGCCTTCAAAACGATATCCATGAGGAGGAGGAAGCAGAGGCCGCCCCAGCCTCCTGACCTTTTCCGCGGGAGGCCATTTTGCCCACGCTCGCTGCATTGCCCCATTGGCTCAATGCGCGGTGTAAAGCTTCCCGATGTATTGCCGCACGGAGTCCTTCCACAGGAAGCGCGCCTCCAGAGCCGATTGGCGGATTCGCCCCCAGGCGGCCGGGTCGCTCTCTTTCACCTCCATGGCCCACGCGAAGGTGCGCGCCATATTGTCCACCTGCTCTGGGATATTTTCCCCTCCGAAGCCGAAGCCGTTCACCGTATTCCAAACGGTGTCCTTCAGGCCGCCGACGCTGTGCACAAGGCAAGGCTGTCCGTCTCTCATGGCGAGCATCTGGCTGATGCCGCAGGGTTCATAGGAGCTTGGCATGATGAAGAGGTCGCCGTTGGCGTAGAGCGCTCTCGAACATTCGTCTGAATAGCCGTTCAGGAAGATGAAATTCTCGAACCGTGAGCTCATGCGGACAAAAAAGTTTTCATAATGCGCATCGCCCGAGCCGAGCATTACGTAAATCCCCCTTCCCCCGAGATCTTGCAGGATTTCCTGGAGTCCGGAAGCAAACGATCTCCCCTGCTCCATCAGCAGGCGCATTTTCTGTTCATTGACGCGGCTCACGCTGGTGACGACAGCTCCCGGTTTTTCGGGGCGCTCGGCGAGTTCAGTGAGCCGTGCATAGGCTATGAAATGCGACGCGGAGACGCTCTGCTGTCCCCCAGCCCAACCGAGCACGCTCGATCGCAGCAGCCGCGCCAACTCCCTGTGGTTGCATCTGGCGGGCTCCTGATCCTGGGGATAGTCGCACCCGTTGAGAATTCCAAAGAGCCTTCCCGCCTCAGCGGCTTGTCGAAGATCGCTTTCCAACCCCTCTCCTCCGTAGTAGCCGCTGCGTTCCTGATCGCTCGGTCTCATTATTTCTTCGGCGTAAGAGGGGGACACTGTGTGGACCGCGTCCGCGAGCCGGATTCCCGCGGCCATCGGGTTGACGCAGTCCCCGTGCCACGAGTCGACGAGCTTTGCGGGATCGTACTTGAGCCCTGCGTACCACGCCTCGAGCGAGCTGCTTCCGCCGCGCAGAGGCCGCACGCCCTGGTAGGCCAGGTTGTGAATGGTGAAGACGGTGCGGAGTTCCTTGAGGGGCGCGCATTTTTCGTGGAACTCCCTCAGGATGAGGAAAAAAGCCGCATGCCAGTCGTGGAGATGCGCCACGTCCACGCGGCCGAAAGCCCCCTCCAGGACGCCTTCCGTCACGGCCATACAGAACAGGGCGTATTTTGTCGCATCGGACCGGAACGGCGCGTCCGGCGGATCGTCCACATAGATCAACCGCCTTCCATTGACGGAATCGTACGACTCGAAATCCGGATGGTGGATAACGATGTGGCGCACATTTTCGTGTTGTTTCCGCCCGGGAACGTCGTACAGCTCCACCGTGTGTTCATAGCGGTTGAAGTGGAACGTCAGCGCCGTGAGCCGCTCGGCCCCCGGAAGCGTGTGGAGGAACCCGTAGGAAGGCGTCGCAACCGTTACTTGACAGGATTGTTCCGCAAGAGCGGGGGGCGCGTCGCGCACCACGTCGCCTATGCCTCCGACCTTTCCTCCCGGAAGACCGTCGTTTTCCGCTGCAACCATAAGAATATGCATACTCAGCCTCCATCCTTGCACGGTTTCAGGAGTTCCTTGGGGAGCTTAACTCACCTGCTCGGATTTGAAACGCCGTCCGGACAGCCGGAGCCCTTCATTAAGATATCGAACGCTCCCAGATCACTGACCTGCCCAAGGGAGATGATTTAAAATCATAAATTCAAATTTATGTCGCTTTTTGTATTCAAAGGGCTTCCCCGGTTATGCTATAGTTATTTAATTCACTTAGTTGTACAGCGCGCCGTTTCCATTTGCAATGATTGTCGCATGGCAAGGGGGAAAACCTTGAGAAATGTTAGCTGCATTATTGCCTTAAGAAGCGCTTTGCGCTTTGCCTGGCTGCTGGCCCTGACAGCGGTTGCGTCCGCCTACGCACAGGAGCCCGCCGTGCGGCTGCCGTCCGCAGCCGAGCCTGATGTGCGCATGGAAAGGGTCGCCCCCGCCGCGCCTGTCCAGTCTCCGTCCGAGGTGCGCGTGCCGGAGTCCGCTCCATCGAGGGCCCCGGCGGGTTCCGAGCGCGTGCGTTTCATCCTGAACGGGGTGGAAGTGGAAGGAGTCACGGCTTATTCGCCCGAGGCGGTGAAAAGCCTCTACGCGGACAAGATCGGCTCCGAGGTTTCCTTGGCCGATGTGTACGGCATCGCGGAGGAGATCCAGCGGATGCTCCGGAAAGACGGTTGCATCCTCGCGCGGGCGATCCTCCCCCCCCAGGCGGTGACCGATGGAAGGCCTCGCATTCGGGTGTTCGAGGGATTTATCAGCGACGTGCAGATCGAAGGAGACGCGGGAGCGGTGGCGGAGCTTGTCAAGGCGCAGCTGCAAAATGTCGTCTATGAGCGTCCGCTTAGGATGAAGACCCTGGAGCGCTATTTATTGCTCGCCGACGACATCCCCGGCGTCAAGGTGAGCGGCGTCCTGCGCCCCTCGCCCGATCAGGCGGGAGCGGGAGAACTGGTTGTCGCGGTCGAGCGGCGTCCGGTGGAAGCTGCGGTGACGTCGGACAATTTCGGCGCCTCCCTCACAGGTAAGTGGGAAT
Organism: uncultured Syntrophobacteraceae bacterium; assembly: GCA_937958025.1. Taxonomy (GTDB): domain Bacteria; phylum Desulfobacterota; class Syntrophobacteria; order Syntrophobacterales; family Syntrophobacteraceae; genus CALFXO01. The sequence goes on along the minus strand of CALFXO010000040.1, from coordinate 47,851 downwards.
TCGCAGTGAGCGCCGGCCTTGGCGCCTTCACGTCCCTTGGCGAAAATATCTTCTTGTCCGGCCTCGTCAGCGACCCCTGGAGGATTTTTTCAGGCGACGATGAAAACCAGAAGGTTATACAACTCGGAGGCTCCTTACGCCCCGGCGCCCAGGGCGTATATATCAACCTGCTGGGGTCCTACGGCAATTCGAAGCCGGGCGGAGAGATCAGCCAATTCGACTTCAATAGCGATGAACTGCTGCTCAGCGCCGTAGCCGGTTATCCCGTCATCCGGTCGCGTCGCGCCAACCTGTCCGTTGAACTTGGCTTCGACTACATCGACAGCAGCACCGATATATTCGATGACGTAAAATTCTCCCGCGACCGTCTGCGGGTGCTCCACCTGAGCGGGGTGTTCGATTTCCGCGATTCCTGGCAGGGCTCCAATTTCGGCAGAGTGAGCATCCGGCAGGGGCTCCCTATCTTTAACGCGAGCGAATCAGGCGACGATTATCTTTCCCGCGCCGATGGAGATGGCGTCTTCACCACGGTCAGGGCGGAAGCGTGGCGCATGCAGCACATATTAGGAGGACTGGCGCTCCTGGGGCGCATCGCGGGGCAGTACGCCTTTCAGGATCTCCTCTCCGACGAAGAATTCGACGTCGGCGGCTCCCGGTTTGGGCGAGGATATGACCCGAGCGAGCTGAGCGGCGACCACGGCGCCGGCTTCTCTGGAGAGCTTCAATACACCCGCGCGGCCGAACTGGCATACCTAGATAAGTGGCAGGTTTTCGGCTTCTACGATTTTGGCGACGTCTGGGACAGGGGACAGGACGCGTCCGATTCGCTGGCGTCGGCGGGCGGCGGTCTCCGGGGGTGGCTCCCGCACGACGTTTCGGTGGAACTCACCGTCGCCAGGCCGCTCACTATGGATTCCCTGCGGGCGGACGGCGGCAAGGACCCACAAGTGCTCCTGCGGGCCTACACGCGTTTTTAAGATGGGAGTATTTTCCCGGCTCCCGCCCTCTGCGGAGCCGGCCCTTCTTCAATTTCGGCAATATCCTGAGGTAATGCACGGTCCCTTGGTTTCTGGGAGGATTAATAATGGATGAGCGTAAGAGATTTTTCCGTGTTCGCCCGGCCAACGCACGCGTCGGCTACGGAGTCGCCAGTTTGTCCGCGTTTCGCAGGGGGCTCCTGGCGTTTGCGGCGGTGGCCTGGGCCGTTGCCGCAAACGCGCCGTGCCTGGCGAACCCAACCGGCGGAGTGACGGCGGGCGGCGAGGCGACCATCAGCGAATCGCAGGGGGTCGTGACGATCGATCAGAAAAGCGACCGGGCCGTTATCAACTGGCAGGGTTTTAGCGTCGGCGGAGGGGAACTCACCCGTTTCCGTCAACCCGGCCAGGACGCCATCACCCTGAACCGGGTCGTAGGGGAAGATCCGTCCCGCATAGACGGAAGCATCCAGGCCAACGGCCAGGTATGGCTGGTGAACCCGAACGGAGTGCTCTTCGGTCCGACCGCGACGGTGGATGTGCACGGGCTCGTTGCAACCACCGCCGACATAGCCGATGAGGATTTCCTTGGCGGACGCTATATCTTCTCCACCCCATCGCCCAACGCCGGGGCCTCCGTTATCAACAAGGGGACTATTTCCATTGGCGAGTGCGGGCTCGGGGCGCTCGTCGCTCCCCATGTGGAGAACGACGGAATCATAAATGGGCGGCTCGGGCAGGTGTTGATCGGCGGTGCACCCACGTTCACCCTGGATTTCTACGGCGACGGCTTGGTGAAGTTCGCTGCCGGCTCGGAGGTTGTGGAAGCGCTTGACGCCTCGGCGCCCCTCGTTTCAAACAACGGCAGGATCAGCATGGACGGCGGCTCGGTGCTTATCACTGCCCGCGCTGCGGCGGGCGTCGTGGATGAAGCCATCAACGTGGGCGGCGTCGTGGAGGCGAAGAGCTTCAGAGAGCATAACGGGACGATTATCCTGGACGGAGGAGACAACAGCGCCGTGCGCGTCTCCGGGAGCCTCGACGCGTCCGGGCGTAAAGCGGGGCAGGCGGGTGGGGTCGTTAAGGTTTTGGGTGAAAAGGTGGGACTCTACTCGGGTGCGCAACTCGACGCCTCTGGAGACGCGGGGGGCGGTCAAGTCTTGGTGGGGGGAGCCTTCAGGGGAGAAGGCCCGGAAGTCAACGCGAAACGGACCTACGTTTCGTCGGGCGCGGAGATCCATGCCGACGCGCTGACCAGCGGGAACGGCGGACAGGTGGTGGTGTGGGGCGACGAAATCGCCCGTTTTTTTGGGACCGTGACCGCACGCGGCGGGGCTGGCTCGGGCGATGGGGGACAAGTTGAAATATCCTCGGCGGGTTTTCTCGATTTTCGGGGCGCGGTGGACGCATCTTCCATTGCTGGAGCAACCGGCGTCCTTCTCCTCGATCCCGCAAACATATGGGTCATTGACGATGTGGAGGCGGGATCGGATCTCGGGGACGTGGACGACTTCAGCGATCCCGACTCGATTGTCTGGGGGCCGGACTACCTGACAGGGGCCGCGATAGACGCCTATCTCATAAGCAGCGCGAAAGCCAATGTGGTCCTCCAGGCGACCGAAAATATATTCTTTGAGGCTTCCGTGGACATCGAGGCCCCGGGGGTGGGACTCACCGCGGAGGCGAAGAACAACGTCACCGTGGCTCCATATGCGAACATCACGACTAACGGAGGCGATGTCGCTCTCCACGCCGATTACGACAATGATGGGTCGGGGTCGCTTATCATTGGCGGCGAGGAGAATGATGGCGGAGAAGTCGCTCTGGCCGGGGCTGCATCGACCTCGAAGCCCGGATACAACCTGTGGGCGACCGAAATAACGACAAATGGCGGAGACTTCACGGGAATCGGGGGAAAAGATTCGCAAGGCGCTTCGGGAGTGCAAATCCTCAACGCTTATATTGATGCTGGAGCGGATGATTCCGACGGCGGAGACATATTCATCCAAAGCGGCGGAGACATTTACGTAAATGGTGGAGCGCTCGGCTCCTGGTCGAGCGCCGGGACTGCGGGGAACGTCACGCTGAGCGCCGCCAGGGACATTTATACGAGCTACGTCTATTCCTACTCGGAAACGGGCAGCGGAGGCGCCGTTACGCTGACGAGCGGCGGCTCCATCTATGCGGGCCCGGTTTTCCTCGGCGGCTATTCCACCATGAATCAGGGCGCGTTGCGGGCCGATGCGCCGGGCGTTGTCGCCTTTTCCCTTGGACTCATTCCATTGGGCGCCGACGTCCTCATCGGCGAGACAACGCGCCCCTCCGACGTTGTGCTGCCCGAAAGCCTGTACACCTATGGCGGAAGCGTTAGTCTTCACCTGAGTGGCGATTATGTCTATAACTGCTATCTGGTCACCGATGGGGGCGACGTGGAAGTGGACGCTCTCGGTGCGTTGACTATCGCATCTTATATAACGACCGGGCAATATTATTATGAAACCTCAAGCAACAGGGCCTCCGATCCGTCGGATTCCGGCGGCGACGCCACGTTCCACAGCATAGGGAACCTGACTTTCCTGGCCCCTGTCAGCACGCACGGCGGGGTGATCGTAGCCGCAACGGAGAGCCATTTTCTGAATGGCTGGGGGCCTTCGGTCTTCGACGCGGCGGACGGACGCTATCTGGTGTATTCTTCAAGCCCCACGGGCGACGAGAGCGGCTTGGAGAGTGGATCATATGGGAAACTTTATGATTTCCCCTATAACGCCTCTGATCCCGAAGGGGCCGCCGCCGGGCTTCCCATGGAAGGGAACTACTTCCTGTATTCCATGGCCCCTGCTCTGACGATCACGGCATCCAATTCCTCACGGCCCTTTGGGACGGAGAACCCCCAGTTCACATACACGGTCAGCGGCCTTATGGAAGGCGATTCCCTGGACGATGCGCTTTCTCTGTTGCCGGTTCTCTCTACGACCGCGACTCTCTACAGCCCCGGGGGGATCTATGCGATCCTGGTCGGACCGGAAGGGCTCTCGTCTCCTCTTCGATATCGTCTGAACCTGGTGAATGGCGAACTCACCGTGTTGGCGGCGTCCTCGCCGCAAGGAGGAGGCGCTCCGCAGGCGCGGCCTTCGTATGTGGGCATTGTGGAAGAGAGCAACCTCATAAAGCCGGAAGTCAACCTGGAGCAAAAGTTTGGGCCGTCTCTGCCGATCTCGCTCACGGAAACGCCGGGAGCAGTCTTCAAGACGCAGGGGATGCCGAAGCTTCCTTTTCAGGAGGACTTGCTTTTCTCAAACGATGGGAACCAGGAATTGTGGGGACCCGTCAGCGGCGATTAGCATTGTAATGAATCCATCAGCACGGGATGGTGCGCGGCGTTGAATGCCGGGCCTCGATATTGGTTGAGGGGGGAGAGATCATGGTAAGGACGCCGGAAGGGGCGGGAAGTGGGGTTCAAGGCGGTCGGTGGTTGAGAATGTGCTTTTTCGCAGCGATTGCGGGCGCGCTGGCCACCGGGTGCGGCGCCATGTCGAGCGTCCTGAAAGACGATGGGCCGGGGGCGTCATTAGCCATAGGCACCAATGCGATAGGCGAACAGTGCCGTGCGGTGGCCTCTCCTCCCGACGAGGACGTACCGAAGGGGATCTCGGAGTACAAGGTTTTTTGCGGAAAGTGGGAGGAGCCGAGCGGTCGGATTTTCATTTCTGCGGAAGACAAGGACGCTGCAATGCAGATTGCGGAGGGTTGGTGGCGGAATCGCCTCGACCGATTCGTCAATTGCCGCGCGCCCTCTCCCACCCGCATTCTGGATGGCGTAGACGCAGTGGCCCTTGACTGTGCGCTTCGGGTCGGAGGATGGCCATACCATGCGCTGGCTGCAAGCATTGCGGGCAGGACGTACCTCGTCGAAAGCATACCGGCGGCTTATCCAGCAACCGAACTCGCTGTGGGAATGCTGACCGGACGCAGTGCGCCCAAGGTCGAGGGCGGCGCGGAGACGCGCGTTTCAGAAGAAATCAAGCGCCTCGAGGCGACCCTCGGCGGGGCGTCCTACAGCGCGGGCGACCTTGCGTCCTACCGCAATCTTCTGCGACTGGCCCAGTACTACAACTTCCAGGGAAACCACACGGAAGCGGAAGATCGTTACGTGAAAGCCCTGCAACTCCAGCAGAAGGTCCTCCCCGGCGCGCATGGAGAACAGGCCTTCCTCGATATGCACGTTGCCCTCGAACTCAGCAACCAGGGGCGGTTCGAGGCCGCAGACGCGATGTTCCAACGAGCGGACAACCTTGTCGCCTACTCGCTGGAGTCCACCGACGAAGCGCGGCTCATGGGATATCGGGCCATCCATCTCGCCAATCAGAGGCGGAATGAGGAAGCGCTCGAGATGGCGCGCAAGGCCACCGAGATGCGCCGGGAACTGGCGAAACAGTATGGCGGCGATCTGGCCATGGGGGGCGGGCAGTCACTGGAAGGCGTCATGCCGTCCGCTATCGAAGGCGGAGGGCCGGGAGCCAGAAGCCTCCTGAGCGCGCGGGGCGCGACCGCGGTCGGGGATGCGGCGCAGAGCCTCTACCTCGAGAGCGCCATGCTGGTGGAGTTGGGCCGCCTCGATGAAGCAAAAAAAGCGCTCGAAGAGACGCTCGAAATCCTCGACAGGGAGCCAAGAGCCCCACGGCGCTGGGCTCCCCAGGTGTGGATGATGCAAGCGCGTATCGCCGGGGAGCGCGGAGATTGGGCGCGCGCGGAGGGACTGCTGCTCTCCTGCATCGACGCGCAACGCGGGCTCTATGTGGAATCGCGGGCGGAAGGACTCTCCCGCATCGCCCTCGGGCGAGTGTATGCGGCGGAGGGGCGGACGGAAGATGCGATAGAGGAATTTCGGGAGGGGTTTGACATTGTTGGCAAGGCCGGAGGAGCGGTGGGTCTCGACGATGCGGCGCCTTTTTTCCGTATCGCCTTGGCGGAGGCAGAGAAGAGACCGGAGGAGCAGCCAAGGATTTTGTCGGAGATGTTCGCCGTGGGACAGTCGTTGCGCGGCGCTACGGTGGCCCAGACGATGGCCATGACCATGGCGCGGCTTGCCTCTGGCGAGCACGAAGTGGGGAGCCTCATCCGGGAGCTCCAGGACGCCCGCTATGAACGCGACGCGCTCCGGGAGCGCCTCACGCTCGCGCAGTCCGACCCGCACACCCTGGGAACCGAAGAGGCGGACCTCGATGATCGCTGGGCGGCGATGAAAGCCAGGATCGAAGACCTCGAGCGGCGCGTGCAGGCGGCCGCGCCGCACTACAACCAGCTGGTGGACGCCTCCGTTTCCATCCCGGACCTCCTTAAGTCCCTGCGTCCTGACGAAGCCTTCCTACAGGTGTTTGTCGGATCAAGGCAATCCTTCGTTTTTGTGGCTGCGGCTGGGAACGTCTCCGCGTACGAAATCGACCTCAACCTCGAAACGGCTCGTCGCATGGTGAACAGGTTGCGCCGGGCGCTCGACGCGGGCGGGAGGCTGCCGCGCTTTCCGGTGGAAGACGCCTATGCGCTGTACAAGCTGATATTCGGCCCAGCGGAAGAGCGCCTCGCGGGGGTGAAGCACATTATTGCGGTTCCTGGCGGGCCGCTTCTAAGCCTCCCCTTCGGCGTTCTCGTGACGGAGCCACCGCAGCAAGCGTCCCGGACGGATTATTCCAACATCTCCTGGATGGCGCGAAAATATGCACTCACCCTGGCCCCATCAGCGCAATCCTTCGTGAACCTGCGGACCACGGTGCAGCCTTCCCAGTCTCCGCTTGCATTCATCGGGTTTGGCGATTTTGTTCCTCACGGAGACGCTGGCGTGGTTATGGACGCCCTTGGGATGCCGCAGGGCTGCCGGGCGGAAGCAGACCTCATCGCCAACCTGCCCGCTCTCCCCAATACGGCGAAGGAGTTGAGACAAACCGCCGCGCGCCTCAAGGCTCCGGACAGCTCCCTCATACTCGGACCCGCTTTTTGTAAGCCGACGCTAAAGAAGCTGAAACTCTCCGACTATCGCATTCTCTACTTCGCGACGCACGGCCTGCTCCCTTACAAGCTGGAATGCCTGCCTGAGCCTGCCTTGGTGCTTTCAAGATCTCCCGAGGGGGGAGGAGGGGGCAAGACCGACGACGGGCTCCTCACCAGCAGCGAAATCGTGGACCTGAAACTGGATGCGGACTTGGTGGTGCTTTCGGCCTGCGACACAGGCGGACCCGGCGAGGAAACCGGCGGCGAGGCGCTCTCCGGCATGGCGCGCGCGTTTCTGTATGCGGGGGCCAGATCGCTTTTGGTCTCCCACTGGGAAATACCCGATGAACCCACGGTGAAGCTTTTCGTCACCTGCTTCGACCGCCTTGGGTCCAGGGACGCCACTCTGGCCGAGGCCATGCAGAGCGCCCAAATCGGCCTCATGGAGGACCCAGCGACATCGCATCCCATGGCTTGGGGGGGATTTACGATTGTTGGCGACGGCGGGCAAAGGCTGCATGTCGAAACAAAACAGTAAAAGCTCGGTCTTTGACCTCTTGCGTCAGGCATGGAAGGAGGGGCGCTGGTGCAGTTCGATGGGATGCAACCTATGCCGGCCTATGCTGACAAGGGATGCATGAAGATCTCTTCCAAGGAGAGCCCGTGGTCGAGATTTCTGGGGGCTACGGCTGGCGCCCGCTTTGTTGTGCAATGCCGCCGAATGAAATTGTGAACCACCCGGTAAACGTCCAGCGCCTTCTGCTGGGGCGCTTCACTCTTTGCATAGGTGTTTGTCTTCTCGCGGGAAGTGGCGCTGCGACCGCGAAGGGTGCTGTTGAACGTTTCTTGAGAGCGGCGATCGATCTCTTCCCGACGTTTGAAGGAGTAGGCGATAAGCTCTTCCATCCCGTGAGTTGTTCCCATTATCCGAGGATGCAGGAGATTTCACCTTTTGAACATCCATTTACTTACGCGAATGGTGAGATTTAGGATATTCTTGTGGAAATTCCACCCGAAATAGCATACGATTCAACAAGGTCGGAGGTCTGGCGTTGTCGGCGCAACGTAGAGGCAACATCCGGCGAACCCGCGGAGGATGCCGGTTTCGGCTCCTTCTTTTTCTCTCGATTGCCGGACCCTTTCAAAACATGACGTCTTCCTTATCCGGAGGATGATGTTTTCATGCAACTTCTTCTCAACTAACGGACTCACTGAAATTCAATGCTTGTCGCATGCGGTCGCGTGGGCGCCAATCCATGTAATTATCGATCGAAAGGAGAAGTCTATCATGAAGAAATACGCCGCGGAATTTTTCGGGACTTTCTGGCTGGTTCTCGGAGGCTGCGGGGCCGCCGTGCTGGCAGCCGCTTTCCCCAACGTGGGCATCGGCCTGCTCGGCGTGGCGCTCGCCTTCGGCCTGACGGTGCTGACGATGGCTTTCGCCATCGGTCACATCTCGGGCTGCCATCTGAATCCGGCGGTTTCGGTCGGGCTTTGGGCGGGCGGGCGCTTTCCCGCGAACCAACTCATTCCATACATTGTGGCGCAAGTGCTTGGGGCTGTCGCTGCGGGGGGCGTCCTCTATCTCATCGCGAGCGGCAAGGCCGACTTCAATCTTGCGGCCGGATTCGCTTCAAACGGTTACGGGGCCCATTCGCCCGGCGGGTATTCGCTCTTTTCGGCGCTGGTCTGCGAGGTCGTCATGACCATGATGTTCCTGCTCGTGATACTTGGCTCCACCGATGAGCGCGCCCCCAAGGGATTTGCACCCATAGCGATAGGCCTTTGCCTGACGCTTATCCACCTCATCAGCATTCCGGTCACCAACACTTCCGTAAATCCGGCGCGAAGCACTGGGGTCGCCATTTTCGTGGGAGGCTGGGCGATTGCCCAGTTGTGGCTTTTCTGGATCGCTCCCATAGTCGGAGGCGTCCTTGGGGCCCTTATCTACCGGTTCATCGGCGAACCCGAATGAAAAGGGGCCTCTCAAGCCGATTCAGCTGAGAAAATCCCATGCGCCAGTTCTCCTCCGTCTGACTTCGGGGCGCAGGGCCAACGCGGCCCCGCGCCTCAGCCTCCTTTGTTCGCGCTTGCCGTCATGGAAAATCCGCTTGACAAGAAAGGGATATGCGTCCTATCGTCACTATGAATGAACACTCATTCATTATCTAATGGCTGGACCGCTCCACCATTGACTCCTCACAAGGTTTGGGACGATTTCCCTATGCGCAATAAGAATTCGGAAAAACATCAAATCATTCTCGATGCTGCTGTGAAAGTGTTCGCGCGCAAAGGCTTCTATCAGTCCAGAGTTGCGGAGATCGCCCGGGAGGCGGGCGTGGCCGACGGCACGGTGTATCTCTACTTCAAGAACAAGGACGATCTGCTGATCTCGATTTTCGAGGAGAAGATGCGCGAGATCATCCAGCGATTCCACACCGTTGCGGGATCTGGCCAAGACGCCGGGGCCCGCTTTGAAGCGCTCGTGCGCATGCACCTGACGAGCTTCCAGGCGGACCCGGATCTCGCCGCTGTGCTCCAGGTGGAGCTACGCCAGAGCAGCCGCTTCATGCGGGAGTACAAAAAGGAAGAGCTCAAGCGCTACCTCGACATTATCGGGGAAATTGTCGAACAGGGTCAGGAAGAGGGGATCTTCAGGCGCGATCTCCCCATCTGGCTCGTGAAACGCTTCATCTTCGGGACCCTGGACGAACTGGTGTCCACATGGGTGCAGACCGGGAAGGGCCACGATCTGGAATCCAACGCGGAGCCCATCCTGGACCTTTTTCTGCGCGGGATTGGAAGCGGAGCGTGCACACCTACCAAGGGGGCTTCCGGCGAGGACGCCTCCGGAGGAGACGGGAATGAAAATACTTGTGGATAAACGGGACCTTGCTTTCGTGCTCTATGAACAGCTGCACGTGGACGAGCTTTGCGGCTATCCGCGATTCGCCGACCATTCGCGGGAGACGTTCGACCTCGCGATCGACCAGGCGGAAAAGCTCGCCGAGAAGGAGCTCTACCCGGCGAACAAGCTGGGCGATCGTGAAGGGTGCGTCTTCGAGAACGGCGCGGTGAAGGCGCCGGAGTCCTTCCACCGCCTCTACCAGCTCTATTGCGAAGGGGGCTGGCCCGCGATGGGGGATTCCCCGGACGTGGGAGGGCAGGGGTTCCCGCTCGTCACAACCAACGCCTGCCTCGAATTCTTCGCGGCGGCCAACTGGGCGTTCCTCATGTATCCGGGGCTCACGCACGGCGCGGCGCGTCTTCTCCAGAAATACGGCTCCGATGCAATGCGGGAGCTCTACATGCAACAGATGTTCTCCGGGGAATTCGGCGGCACGATGTGCCTTACCGAGCCGGAGGCTGGAAGCGACGTGGGGGCGCTCCGCACGAAGGCGATCCGCCGCCCTGACGGCTCATTCAATATCGTCGGGCGGAAAATTTTTATTTCCTCCGGGATGCACGACCTCACCGAAAACATCGTCCACATGGTGCTCGCCCGCATCGAGGGCGCGCCCAAGGGGACGCCGGGAATATCCATTTTCCTCACGCCAAGGCTCCGTTTCAACGAGGCTGGGGAGCTTGAGGACAACGACGTCGTGTGCGGCGGCGTCGAGCACAAGATGGGCATCCATGGGTCCGCCACCTGCATCCTCAACTTCGGGGAGAGCAATAATTGCGTTGGCTACCTCATGGGAGAAGAGAACAAGGGGATGCGCATCATGTTCGACATGATGAACGAGGCGCGCCTCTTTGTCGGGATGCAGGGGCTCGCGCACGGAAGCGCCGCATACCTCCACGCGCTCGAATACGCCAAGGGGCGCGTCCAGGGGCCGTCCATCGAGCGGATGCGCGACGCGGACGCCCCGCGCGTTCCGATCATCCAGCACCCGGATGTCCGCCGGATGCTCATGTTCATGAAAAGCTCCACCGAGGGGATGCGGGCCATGCTGCACTTCGCCGCCTATTGCATCGACCGGGCGGAAGTCGCCGAGACGAAGGAGGAGCGGGAGCTCTACCAGGGGCGCGTGGACATCCTCATCCCCATATGCAAGTCGGTCGGGAGCGACCTGGGGTTTCGGGTCTGCGAAACGGCGATACAGGTTTATGGCGGGTACGGCTTCACGTCGGACTACCCGGTCGAGCAGTTCATGCGCGACTGCAAGATAGCCTCGATCTACGAGGGGGCCAACGGCATCCAGGCGCTCGACCTCATAGGACGCAAACTCGCCATGGACCGGGGGCGGCTCTTCAAGAACCTCCTCAAGGCGGGCAATGACATACTGGTCAAGATCAAGCGCAACTTCGAGCTGCGGGACCTGATCCAGATCTACGAAGAGGCGCAGGAAAGCCTCATACAGCTGACCAAATTCTTCGGCCTCAAGGCGATGACGGACGAATTCCACGTTCCGGTCCTCTATTCAAAGCCTTATCTTGATATATGCGGCGACGTGGTGATGGGCTTCATGCTTCTCTGGCAGGCGCACATCGCCGACCGGCGGCTCAAGGAAATCTACCGGGACCACAACGCGAACGACGAAGCGTCCCGCCGGGAGCTTCTCGCGGCCAACCGGAGCGCGGCGTTTTATTTCGGCAAGAAGGCTTCCGCCCAATTTTTCATGAACCATGTGCTGACCCAGGTGAGCGGCAAGGTGCGGGGGATCATGAACAACGACAAGTCGGCCCTCGAAATCCCGGACGAAGGGTTCGCGCTCGGCTAGGCGGGATCGCTTCGGGCCGGAGGGCGGGCGGGTCTTGGCCTGCGCCGCGCAAAATCTTCCATAATAGAAGGAGGCTCTCATGAAATCGAGAGATGTTGTATTGGTGGACGGCATCCGGACGGCTTTCGGGAAAGCCGGAGAAAAGGGCTTTTTCTGGCAGACGCGGGCCGACGATATGGTCGTGCGGGTGATCCGCGAACTGCTGCGCCGCAACCCGCAGGTGGAGCCCGGCATGGTGGAGGAAAACGTCTGGGGCGCCACGACGCAGGAAGGCGACCAGGGGACCACGATGGGCCGCACGACGGCGCTTCTCGCTGGGCTCTCGGAACGCTGCTCCGGGTTTTCCGTGGACCGGATGTGCGCGGGCGGCATGACCGCGGTGACGGCGGCGGCGTCCGAAATTGCGCTCGGCGCGTGCGACATTGCCATCGCGGGCGGGGTGGAGCATTTGGGACACCATCCGCTCGGGGCGAGTGCGGACCCTAATCCCCGGTTCCTGACCGAGCGGATCGTCTCCGAAGACGCCCTCGTCATGGGAAAGACCGCCGAGAACCTGCACGACATGTTTCCGGAAGTCACAAAAGAAATGGCCGACGAGTACGCCTTCCACAGCCAGCGGAAGACCGCCCGGGCCATCGAATCCGGCGTCATCTCCAAGATGATCGTCCCCATGACGGTCTACACGAAAGCGGGATGGGTGACGGCGGACCGTGACGAGCAGCCCCGCCCCGAAACCACCATGGACGGGTTGCGGGCGCTCAAGACCCCCTTCCGGACGATGGGCAAGGTGACGGCGGGGAATTCCTCCGGCCTGAACGATGGCGCCGCCGGAGTGCTCCTCATGAGCGCCGACAAAGCGCGGGAGCTTGGCGTCGCGCCCATGATGCGCATGGTGGGCTACGCCTATGAAGGGGTGCGCCCGGAAATCATGGGCGTAGGCCCGATTCCCTCCACGAAGAAGGTCCTGGCCCGAACGGGGCTAGCCATCGATGACATCGGGCTTATCGAATTGAACGAAGCCTTCGCCGTGCAGTGCATCCTGTTCATGAAAGAGTTCGGCCTGAACTTTCCGGTCGACGACCGTCTGAACCCATGGGGCGGCGCGATCGCTTTCGGCCATCCTCTGGCGGGATCGGGGCCAAGACTCATGCTGCACATGATGCACCTTTTCGCCGAGCGTCCGGACGTGCGCTATGGTCTGACCGCGCTTTGCGTCGGGTTGGGGCAGGGCGGTTCGGTGGTGTGGGAAAATCTCCGGGTGGACAGCGCCGCTGGCGTATGCGCGGACAACAAATAGGGGGAGACGCCATGGGCGAGCCGACAACCAATTTTTATGCGAATTTCTATGAATCTCCGGTGGGGAAGATAGCCATCGCCACCATGGACAATGGTTTCGATTACAAGCGGCCCAACACGTTCAGCGAGGAATCCATGGCTTCGCTGAACGCGATGCTGGACAAGGTGCTCGCGACGCCCGACGTGAAGGGCATGATGATTACGGGCAAGCCCTATATCTTCGCGGCGGGGGCGGATTTGACCCAGGTCCCCTTCGTGACGACGTTCGAGCAGGGATACGGCATTGCCAAGGTGGGGCACACCGTCATGAAACGGATCATGGACGCGCCCTTCCCGACGCTTGCGGCTATAAACGGCGTCGCGCTCGGCGGGGGGCTCGAGATTGCGCTTTACTGCTCGCACAGGACGATCATGAAGAGCGCGCAGGGGATTGCCTTTCCCGAGTGCTTCCTGGGCATCGTGCCGGGCTGGGGGGGATGCACCCTCGCAACCAAGCTTCTCGGGCCTGAAAAGGCGCTCGAGTTCATAATCTTCAACGCGCTCAACCAAAACCGGATGCTGAACGGGCCGCAGGTGCACGCCATGGGACTGGCGGACCGGATCTTCGACGGGGCGGAGTTTCTGGACGAGTCCCTCCGGTTCCTGATGGACGTCATCGCCGGGAAGGCGATCGTCGAGCGCCCGGTCTTCGGCGCGGAAGGCGTCAAACCGCTCTTCGCCAAGGCGAAGGCGTTTGTGGACTCCAGGGTGCACGGCGCGGCCCCGGCGCCCTACCGGGCCCTAGAACTCATCGAAGGGGCGTGTACATGGGATATGGAGCGCGGTTTCGAGGAGGAAAACAAGGCCCTCGGGGACCTCATCAAAAGCCGCCAGTGCAAGGCTTCCATTTACTCGTTCGACCTCGTGAACCGTTATGCCAAGAAGCCGAAGGGCGCGCCGGAGGTCAAGGCCCCGAGGGCGCGGAAGGTGGGGATCATCGGGGCGGGGCTCATGGCCTCGCAGCTCGCGCAGCTTTTTATCTACAGGCTGGGCGTCCCCGTGGTGATGAAAGACGTGAAGCAGGAGTTCGTGGACAAGGGACTTGGCTACGTCCGGCAGGAATTCCAGAAGATGGCCGAAAAGGGCAAAATGAGCGAGGCGCGGGCGCGCTACCTCGCGGGACTCGCCATCGGGACGCTCGACTACAAGGACTTTGCGGATTGCGACCTGGTGATCGAGGCCGTCTTCGAGGAAATGTCGGTGAAGCGTCAGGTGCTCGCGGAAGTCGAAGCCGTCGTCTCTCCGGAATGCATCCTCGCCACCAACACCTCGTCGCTCAGCGTGACGGAAATGGCGGCAGGGCTCAAGCATCCCGAGAGGGTCGTCGGCATCCATTTCTTCAACCCGGTCGCGGTGCTGCCGCTTGTCGAGATCATCCGGGCGGCCAAGACCAGCGAAGCGGCGGTTGCGGCGGCTTTCGGGTTCGCGAAGGGGCTCAGGAAGACGGCCGTCCTCGTGAAGGACGCCCCGGCCTTCCTGGTGAACCGGCTGCTCACGAAAATGCTGGTCGATTGCCTCGAAATGGTGGACGAAGGGGCCTCGTTCCAGCAGGTGGACGACGCGCTGCTCGCGCTTGGGCTCCCGATGGCCCCGTTTGAGCTGCTCGCGCTGGTCGGGCCTGCCATTGCGCTCCACGTGAACGAAACGCTCAACCGGGCCTTCGGGCCGGAGCGGTTCCCGATAAGCCCCGGCTTCGGCAAGATGGTGGAAGCCAGGATCCCCGTTATCTATGTCCCTGGCAGCGACCGCGCAAAGGTCATCCCGGAGGTGGAAGCTCTATGGCCTGAGGCGGGTGGCAGGGAATTTCACCCCGAGGAGGTCCGCGAACGGGTGCTCAACAACCTGGCGCGGGAAATAGACCTCATCCTGAAAGAAAAGGTGGTTGCCAGTTCGAGGGATGTGGACCTCGGTATGATAATGGGCGCGGGCTGGCCCTTCTTCATGGGCGGCATCACGATGCATCTGGACATGGCGGGCGTGACGCCGAAGGTGCTGCAAAAAGTGTTTTTCAGCGTGTAAGGGCGCTGCGAGAATATGGTGCGTCCGGAGTGAACGCTTCGGACGCGTTTGCAGCGGATCGGACAATCGGAGGGAGACCGGACCGGTGGACCAGGACATATGGAAGCCGCACGACAGGCTGTTCAAACAGTTGCTCGGGGAGCCCCAGAATGCGGCGAGCTTCCTTGAAAGCAATCTGCCGCGTGAGCTGACTTCCCTCATGGACTTGGGGGCGCTGGAGGTCTTGCAGGAATCCTTCATCGACGAGCAATTCAAACAGTCGGAGGCGGACCTTCTCCTTGCGACCCCCATTGCCAACCGTCCCGGCTATGTGTATATCTTATTCGAGCATCAGAGCAGCCCGGACGCCTTCATGGCCCTGCGGCTGCTGTCATACATGGTGCGCGTTTGGGAGCGTTTCCGCCGGGAAAATCCCGAGGACGGAAAGCTCCCCGCCATCGTTCCCATGGTTCTTTTCCATGGCCCGAAGGGCTGGCGGGGCGCGCCCGCATTCGAGGCCCTCGTGGACGCTCCGGACGACGCCTTTGCGCCGTACACTCCAGGATTCCGGTTCCGCCTCTTCGATCTGTCTCCTTTTGGGGAGGAGGAGCTTGCGGGCAACGCCGTGGTGAGGATACTCGGGGACGCCCTCGGGGCCTACGGGCGCCGGGACTTTAAAGCGCGTGTGGCCCGTGCCTTCGATGCTTTGAACGAGCTGGTCCATGCCCCCGGATTCGCGAGATATCTGGAGGTCCTCTTCCGCTACGTGCTCCAGGTGCACGACATCCCCAAGGACGAGCTTGTCCGGCTGGTGACGCAAAATGTAAAACCCGATGTCAGGGAGGCCGTCATGACCACCTATGAACAGCTCATAAATGAAGGTGAACAGATCGGTTTGCACAAAGGGGCCAATAAAGTCTTGGTTCGTCTGATTTCAAGGAGATTCCAAGCCGACGCCGCCGCGCTGGCCCCCCTGCTCTCCGGGCTCACCCCCGAACAACAAGACGAGCTCAGCGACAAAGTCCTCGACGCCGGGAGCCTCGAAGAAATCATCGACTGGCTGAAGACGACGCGCCGCAACTGAACGCTCTCCGCGCATTCGCCTTACGGAGGACCGGTGGATCAAGATATTTGGAAGCCGCACGACAGGCTGTTCAAGCAGTTGCTCGGGGAGCCCCAGAATGCGGCGAGCTTCCTCGAAAGCAATCTTCCGCGTGAGCTGACCTCCCTCATGGACTTGGGGGCGCTGGAGGTCTTGCAGGAATCCTTCATCGACGAGCAATTCAAACAGTCGGAGGCGGACCTTCTCCTTGCGACCCCCATTGCCAACCGTCCCGGCTATGTGTATATCTTATTCGAGCATCAGAGCAGCCCGGACGCCTTCATGGCCCTGCGGCTGCTGTCATACATGGTGCGCGTTTGGGAGCGTTTCCGCCGGGAAAATCCCGAGGACGGAAAGCTCCCCGCCATCGTTCCCATGGTTCTTTTCCATGGCCCGAAGGGCTGGCGGGGCGCGCCCGCATTCGAGGCCCTCGTGGACGCTCCGGACGACGCCTTTGCGCCGTACACTCCAGGATTCCGGTTCCGCCTCTTCGATCTGTCTCCTTTTGGGGAGGAGGAGCTTGCGGGCAACGCCGTGGTGAGGATACTCGGGGACGCCCTCGGGGCCTACGGGCGCCGGGACTTTAAAGCGCGTGTGGCCCGTGCCTTCGATGCTTTGAACGAGCTGGTCCATGCCCCCGGATTCGCGAGATATCTGGAGGTCCTCTTCCGCTACGTGCTCCAGGTGCACGACATCCCCAAGGACGAGCTTGTCCGGCTGGTGACGCAAAATGTAAAACCCGATGTCAGGGAGGCCGTTATGACCACCTATGAACAGCTCATTGAGGAAGGCAAGCGGATGGGGCGTCAAGAAGGTTTTAATAACGCCCTGCTGAGACTGCTCGCCAAGAGATTCCAAGCCGATGCCGCTGCGCTGGCCCCCCTGCTCTCCGGGCTCCCCCCCGAACAACAGGACGAGTTGAGCGATAAGATCCTCGACGCCGGGAGCCTCGAAGAAATCGTCGACTGGCTGAAGACGACGCGCCGCAACTGACCCCCCTTGCATCCAAAAGGAGTGCACTATCCATGAAAATCGGCTGCCCAAAAGAGATCAAGGACAACGAGTTCCGTATGGGCCTGATTCCATCGGCGGTGAGGGCCTATGTTGAGGCCGGGCATGAAGTGTACGTAGAAAAAGGTGCGGGGAGCGGCCCGGCCATCCCGGACGAAAGCTTCGCCGAAGCGGGGGCGGTCCTTCTCGATTAGGCGGAGGAAGTATGGGCCTCGTCGGACATGATCGTCAAGGTGAAGGAGCCGCTTTCATCCGAATTCGCGCGGATGAAGCATGGGCAGCTCATATGCACCTACTTCCATTTAGCGGCGGATGAGAAGCTGACCCGCGCCTGTTTGGATCGGGGCGTTGTCGCCATGGCGTATGAAACGGTGCAGGAGGGCGACGGCTCGCTCCCCTTGCTGAAGCCCATGAGCGAAGTGGCGGGGCGCATGGCGCCCATCATGGGCGCTTACTACATGGCGAAGCCGCACGGCGGGCGGGGGCTCCTCCCAACGGGAGTTCCCGGCGTCGCTCCGGCGTCCGTCCTCATTCTGGGAGGGGGATCGGTCGGGACGAACGCGGCCCGCGTGGCGGCGGGATTTGGCGCCAAGGTGACCATCCTGGATGTCAAGCTCGACGTCCTGGAGCATCTGAACAACATTCTGCCCCCCAATGTCTTTCCGGTTTACGGAGACAGCTTCAATCTGGAGCGCGGCCTGCGCGAGGCCGACCTCATCGTCGGGGCTGTCCTCATTCCGGGCGCAAGGGCGCCGAAGCTCATCAAGAAAAGCCACCTTAACGCCATGAAGTGCGGCTCGGTCTTCGTCGATGTGGCGATCGATCAAGGAGGGTGCTCCGAGACTTCCCGCCCCACCACGCACAGCGATCCCGTTTACACCGTTGACGGCGTCCTGCACTACTGCGTGACGAACATGCCGGGGGCCTACGCCCGCACTTCCACGTTCGCGCTCAATAACGCAACCATCCGCTATGGGCTGATGTTGGCGAACAAAGGCGTCGAGAAGGCGTGCCTCGACCGGCCCGCCCTTCTCAAAGGGCTCAATATGTACAAGGGGAGCATTACGTGCCTCCCCGTGGCGGAGGCTTTCGGGCTGGAGGCGCTCTACCGCTCGGCGGGAGACGTCCTCAAGTAGCGAGTTGCTGTTCACCGGAGCCGTCTGCGAGCGGGTCTCCGGCGAACGGCTGCTTACTTCACGGGGGCGCCCAACCCCTGCAAAACCTCTCGCATGTGGTCTATATGCGACCGGAGATGGAACTGGCCGAAGCCGCGGATGATGGCCTCAAGCGTCGGATATTCGCCGAGCGGCGATTCCTTGAGCATGGGAATGTGCGCCTTCCGGCCCAGTTGCTCTTCGGACAGGCCTTCGGCAAACGCGGCGATGCGCTCGTATTCCCCTTCCACCCCCGCGAGCAGTTGCGCGAACGTCATCCCGGCGCGCTCCTTCGATAAGTTGGTTTTTCCGGGATCGATGTCTATCGTCGGCGTTTCCTTGGTCAGATACGCCTCAAGGATCGGCATGTGGCCGCCTCCTTCCGGTCCCCAAAGGTGGGAGAGGATCTCCTTGGGGGTCCATCGTCCCTCGGGGGCCCTGGACGCCAGCTCCTCGTCGATTCCCTTGCACATTTCCTTCAGTATTCCGATGGTCCGGCGGATGCCTTCCGCAAGCTCTTTTCCGGTTGAAGTCGCCATGGCGATGTCACTCCTCTCTATGTTATCGATGCGATACTCGGTTGTCCTTGCATGCACCAACCATAAGCACTTCCGTGATCCCCCACAAGGCGGGAGCGAAAGGAAAATGAGGGGTGATCCGCTGTCATTCGGAGGGTTTGGCCTCCCTGGGCGGGGAGGCGTCGCGGCCGGATGTCCTTTCTTCTATGGCCTTGACCACATACGGATAGATGTTCTCCGTAATGATGGCGTATCCTTTCGCGGTGGGGTGGATGCCGTCCTCCTGATTGAGATTCGGGTCCCCGGCGACCCCTTCGAGGAAAAACGGCATGAGGATCACCCCACGCGCCTTCGCCACCGCCGTGTACGCGGCCTCGAACCGTTCGGTGTATTCCCTCCCCATGTTCCGGAGCATCTTCATGCCTGCCAGCACCACCGTCGCGCCCGAGTCCTGGATCATTTTCACGGCGGCGTCGATGTTCCGCTGCATCAGGTCCGTTGGAATGCCGCGCAGGCCGTCATTCGCCCCCGTTTCGAGGATGACGATGTCGGGCTTCATGGAAAGCATCCACTTTATGCGCGAAAGCGCCCCGCTGCTGGTCTCGCCGCTCACGCCCGCGTTCACCACCCTGTAGTCGAGCCCCGCGTCATTCAGCTTCTTTTCCAGCCGCGCGGGGTAGCCCGCGTCTTCCGGCAGCCCGTAGGCCGCCGTCAGGCTGTCGCCGAGCGCAACAATCGTTCCAGTTGGCCTCTGCGCCGTCTCCGCTCCCCCGGCCGCTTCCGCCGGTCCGGCGCCTGCGTTGATGCAAAGCGCCGCTGCGAACAGCAGGAGCGTCCATCTCAAGACAATGCCAGACCCATGCACTTTTCTCATACGCTGACTATCCGTCTCTCTCATTGTCATTCTTCCGTTTCCTCTCTCAGAAACACGATGGGCCGCTGCCGCAGGACGGGAATCGAGGCGACGAGGCCCACGCCAGCAATCGCGCAAATCGCCGCCGCGACCATAAAAAAGCTTGCGCCCCAGCAGGGTGTGTAAGGGATGTCGAGCGCCATCCTGGCAATGGCGAATGTCGCCGCCTGCGCCACCGCAAGGGCGGGGATGGCGCCGCAAAGCCCCAGCGCGATGTTTTCCAGGGCGAATACCTGCATGACGAAGGCGCTCCGCGCCCCCAGGACTTTATAGTACACGGCCTGCCGCATCCTCGCCGCCCGCGTTGCCAGCACCGACCCCACGATAATCAGGATTCCAGCCCCGAAGCTGAAAAACGCAAAAAAACGCGTCACGTCCGAGAACCTGCGCATGATCCTTTCCATGGTCTCCGCGATTTGCGTCGCGTCGATTACGCTCACGTTCGGGAATAGGCTCACCATGCGGCTTTGCAGCGGGGATATCTGGGATGCATCCACCCGCAGCGCCGCGAATGTCGTCTGTGGAGCGTCCTTCAGCACCCGTTCCGGGAGGACGAAATAGAAAAACGGCTGCATGAGGCGCTTCGGCTGGGTCCGGATGCTCGAAACCCTGGCGGCCATCGGGACGCCCTGTATGTTGAAATCGATTGCATCCCCCATCCGTATGCCGTTGTCGTCCGCGAAGACGTCGAGGAGCGAAACCGAAACTTTGTCGTTGTCGGCCCCGCTCGCAAAAAGGCCGCTCCCCCGCGCCAGGGATTCGCCCGGGAGCAGGTGGTCGCGGTAGGTCAGGTTGAACTCCCGCGCCAGGTTGTCTCCCCGCCGCTCCAGCTCCTTCTCGACGTCTATCGGCTTCCCGTTGATCGCCGTGATCCTCGCCCGCACGATGGGATAATATTCCGCCGGTGCGCCGAGCGCCTCCTCGAAAGCTTCGCGCTGCGACGGCTGGACGTCGAGGAAAAACATGTTCGGGGCGTCCTCCGGATAGGAGCGCACGAACGTGGCGTCGAGGTTTCGCTCCACCAGGGTTATGGTGAAGATGACGGCAATGGACGCCGCGAGCGTCGCGGCAATGGCCATGGTGGAGTTTCGGGGCCGGAAGAGCCCCTTCACCGCCTGCCGCCCCTGCAGGGTGGGGAGCGGGCGGCGTTTGAGCGCCGCGAGCATCCCTCCGGTCAGGACGGAAATGACCAGCGCGAGCAGGAGCACCCCGCCCACAAAGCGCGCCCCCAAGGCCGCGTCCCTCACCTGCCAGAGCGTCATTGCGGTGAATCCGAGCGCCGCGAGCGCCCAGAAAATCACGGCGCCCCGGCCGCCTCCGCCCTCCGGCTCTTCTCCCCGCAGGATCGTGTTTGGCTTGAGCTCCCTCAGCCTGTAGAGAGGCAGCGCCGTAAAGAGGACCACCACAAGGAAGCCCAGCAGGAGTCCTCTCGCGACGGCGCGGAGCGTGAGCGCAAGCTCCGGCGCATCGGCGGACGGCAGCATCCCGTGGAGCAGCGCGGGCAGGAAGGTCTGCAACACAAATCCACCCGCAAGGCCGATCAGGGTCCCCACCGCTCCGAGCGCCGTCAGCAGGATGATGAACTGCGTGAGGATGAAGCGGTTGGTCGCCCCGAGCGCCTTCATCGTCCCGATGGTTTTCTCCTCCCCCTTCAGAAAGGCCGTCACAGCGCTCTGGATGCCGACCCCGCCGAGCAGCAGGGTGAAGACCCCCACCATGTTGAGAAAAAAGAGGAGGTTGTCCAAGAACCTTTTCGCCCTAGAGCCCGCTGTCTTGTAAGTGTCCACCCGCTCTTGGGGGGCCTTGGCGGCGGCGCTCAACCGGGCCGCGATGCGGTCCAGGTCCTCTTCCCGCGTCACCTTGACAAGAGCGAGGTGGTCCACTCGGCTCCCCTCCGTCACCAGTCCGAGCGCCCCGAGGTCCGCCGAACTCACGAAAACCCTTGGACCCAGCGAGAAGAAATTCATCGGACGGTCCGGTTCGTCGACGACGACGTCACGAATGGCGAGCGCCGCGTCACCGACCCGAAGCGTCGAGCCCACCGCAAGCCCCATGCGGTCGAGGAGCGGCTGCTCCACGATGGCGCCGCCCGGCGTCAGGACTTCATGGAACGGCCTGCCCGACGCGAGCCGCACTTCCCCGTAAAAGGGGTAGCCGGGGTCTGTCACTTTCACCCCCGCGAGGAGGCTTTGCCGGTCGTCGGCGCTCCGCACCACGGAATAAAACAGGTAGACCCTCGCGCTCTCGATGGCCCCCTTCTCCTGGAGCGACCGGAGGAGGGCTTCGATTCCATCCGACAGCGCGTAGTGCGACCGGATGATGATGTCCGCCGCGTGGAGCTTCCGGGCGTCCTTCAGCATGGATGCGCGCACGCTCTCCCCGAAGCTGCCGAGCGCCGAGAGCGTCACGATCGAAATCGCGACGCAGAGCACGAATATGGCCGTCTGCTTTCCGGACCGCCGAATCTGTCGCAGGATGAATCGCTTATGCACCATGGTTGTTTGTCTTGTTGGCGGCATTGGTCTTGGCCGCGATGATGGGGTGTTCGTGGGTATGCTCTTTGCCGTTATGCGGCGCTCACCGGTGGTGGGCTTCCAATGAGAGAAAGGATTTTTGCCTTCACTTCGGCTAGTTCGGAAGATGAAACCTTTCCCTTGCGATTGGCCTTGCGCACAACCCAATCAAGGCTCTTGATTTGATCGGCCAGCGCCGCGCTCGGACGGTCGCCGGCAATCAGCACCTCGAACGGGTACCCCTTGATCTGCGTCGTCATTGGACAACAAAGCATCAGGTTGGTTTTTCCATTGTACGTCGATGGACTGAGCACTAGCGCCGGACGATGGCCCGCCTGCTCGTGGCCGGCTTGTGGATCGAAATGCAGCCACACAATATCTCCGGCTTCGGGAACATAGGGTCGAACCATCAAAACGCCTCCTTGCCGACTGCCGGACCGAAGTCAACTTCGGAATGCAGGTTTTCAGGAGTAATGCCGGCCAGCAACTGCTCGAGGTCGTACTCTTTCGTATTGCGCACCGGCTCAATGACGATGCGCCCGCCTTCCTCGCGCACGTCCACTGTTTCGTCCAGGCTCAGGTTGACGGCTTTCATAATGGCGGCTGGGATGCGCACCGATGCGCTATGACCCCACTTCTTGATGGTTACATGCATTTTGTTCCTCCCATCTATCTTCTCTTGGTCCTATTATATTGTTCACAAGCACGTGTAGCAACATTGTTGATACATATGGGCGTGCAAAACATGCGTTTCTCGGAATTTCCAGGCTTTGTTGGCATTTCCTTGCAACCCATCACCTATCAACAACCTGCGGCTACACCCGTCTTATGGATGAAAACCGCTGGCTAGGCTTTGCCAATCGAATTCCGATAGATTGTATCTTTGGTGAGAGGAAGAGGCAACGCATCCGGGTGCGATCGGAACTGAGGCGTCTACAGGAGTCCTGGGTCATCTTTTCCTGGTTTGTCCGTCTGTATCTTTATGGTAGATTTATTCGTGAAGGAGATAATCACATGAGCGAAAGGAATCTGCATTGGGGTTCGACCCTCGAGGACTTCTTGAATGAGGAAGGAATTTGCGACGCCGCGAAGGCGGAGGCCGCAACGCGTGTCATTTCCTGGCAGACGGCGGAAGATATAAGGAAGAAGTCACCTTCTCAAAATAGGTAACTCCTTATTTTTAGATGCTTTTCTGATTCTGTCACCCCGGCGGCCCTATCGCGCTCCCCCCGCCTCATCGCTCACAATCCTCCCGTCCCGGATATGCACGATCCGGTCGCCCATTCTGGCGATTTCATCGTTGTGGGTCACGAGGATAAGCGTTGCGCCGTGCTCCTTGCGAAGATCCAGCAGGAGATCGAGGACAGCGGCGCCATTGGTGGAGTCGAGGTTGCCGGTGGGCTCGTCGGCGAAGACGATCTTGGGGGCGTTCACGAGGGCGCGGCAGATGGCGACGCGCTGCTTCTCGCCGCCCGAGAGCTGGTGGGGGAAGCTCCCGCTCCTCGACTTGAGTCCGACGCGCTCGAGGAGGGATTCGGCCTTGGCGCGCGCGTCCGGGTCGCGCCGAAGCTCGGCTGGAAACATCACGTTTTCCATGGCCGTGAGCGCCGGCGCCAAGTGGAAGGACTGGAACACGAAGCCTATCGAGGCGTTTCGGATCGGGGCCATACGGTCTTCGCCTAAATCGGTGATGTCTTCGCCGTCCAGGATGACGCGCCCAGACGTCGGCTTGTCGAGTCCGGACAAAATGCTGAGGAGGGTCGTCTTGCCGCTTCCGCTCTCGCCTTTCACCACCACAAACTCCCCGCGCCCGGCGCTTAGCGAGGCGCGGTCGAGCACGGTCGCCTCGCGCCCGTCGATGATGTAGGTCTTCGAGACTTCCTTCGCTTCCAGAATGCTCATGCACAGGGCTCCCGCAGTTGTGTTTGCGCGGGCTGGCTCCGCCGCGGGGAGGACATGCGCCCTCCCCCATCCCGCATTCCGATCTTTCCATGCGCCCGTCCGCACGGCTTGCCGTTATTCCTGCTTTTCGGACTTTACCGGATTTCCGGAATCCTCCTGCTTCTTCGCGGCGCTTCGCGTGATCCTGCCTTCCGTCGCCGGGGCTATGGGCGAGTGGGTGCGTATGTAGGCCGCGACCGCCTCGTCGAGCGTCGGGCCGTCTTCCTCCGTCTTCTTGGCCTTTTCGACGAAAACGGTGTATCCGTCGCCGCCCCGCCGCAGGAAGCTGTTGACCGCCACCTTATAGACGGCGTCCGCCTGGAGGGGTTCCAGGCCGCCGTCCGGCTTCACGACTTCGGCTTTCACCACCCGCGACCCGACCGGCGCGTCGGGGTTCCAGACGTAGTGCAACCCGGCCGTTTGCAGGAATCGCCCCGTGCCTCCCCCGGTTGGCTTGTCGGCGCGGCTCACGCCGTTCTCGAGCGCCGCGAGGATGTCCTCTCCCTTGATCTCCATGGTGGCGAGCGTGTTGCCGAAGGGGAGCGCTTCCAAAATTTGTCCCATCCTCACTTCTCCGGCGGGAATCCCCGCGCGCACGCCGCCGCCGTTTTCAAAGGCGATGCGCACGCCGCGGTTGGCAGTCGCCCATAGCATCGCGTCGGTGATGAGGTTCCCGATGGGGCACTCCTCGAAGCGGCACTGGACTTCGGCGCCCGTGAGGTCCGTCTTGCTCGATCCGACAACCTGCTCGCGGAGCTCGGCGAGCGGCTTGTCGAGGTCCGCCACGATGGAGGCGACGTTCGGGTCCTCCGGCGAGCTGGCATCGATGGGAATAGGGCCGCCCGTCCAGGACTTCGCCGCGCCATTCGCGTCAAAGGTCACATCCAGGCGGCCCAGGTATTTCCCCCACGCCCCGCTCGTGACGATGAGCACCGTCCCGCCGTCCGGCGAATGCTCCACGACGGGGTAGGGGCCCTGCGCGCTCGGGTCCGTGCTCGAAAGATACGTGTGGCTGTGCCCGCCGACGATCACGTCGAGTCCGTCCACCGCCTCCGCGACCGTCTTGTCGCGTTCGAGCCCGGCGTGGCTGAGGCCGATGATCTTGTTTATCCCGAGCGCCTTGAACCCCTGGATGACGGGCCGGATGGAGGCTTCGATCTGCTGCGCGGTCACGTTGCCGCCGGGCGAGGAGGACGTCGCGAGGTCTTCCGTCGTGAAGCCGACCACCCCGATTTTCTGGCCGCCCGCCGTGAGCACCGTATATGGCTTGATGAGCCCGTCGAGGCAGGGCTCCATCTGGACGTTCAGGTTGGCGCCGAGCACCGGGAAGCGGACGCTCTTGATGAACGCCCCCAGGTTGCACGGGCCATTGTCGAATTCATGGTTGCCGACGACCATGGCGTCGTAGCCCATCTTGGTCATCAAACGGCTGCTGCCTTCGCCCTTCCACCTGGTGTAAAAGAGCGTCCCCTGGAACTGGTCGCCCGCGTCGAGGAGAATCGCTTCGCTTCGCTCTTCCCGGACTTTCTTGATGACCCCGGCGAGTCGCGCCGCCCCGCCGACGCAGTTCTCGTCTTCCGTCCCCTTTTCCCCGCACGTTGCGCCCATCTTGTTGAAAGGCAGGAAATGCGCGTGGACGTCGTTGGTATGGAGTATGGTCAGCGTGTAGTCCGGGGCGTCTTCCGCCAGGGCGTTTGTTGGCGCAAAGGGAGATAGCCCCGAGAAAAATTGCGCTCCCGCCGACCCGAGCGCCAAAATGGCGAACAATGCCAATGCCACGCCTACCGTCCACCCCAGTTTCCGCCGCGTATTTTCCATGCCCCGCCCCCCTTTTGGATGTGGAAATCCGTGCGCTGCAATGCGCCCGCTTCTTGCCGCAATGCCCCCTGGACATAGCGCGACGTCCGTGCAGCCTCGCTCCGCGCAATTTTCATTGTCATTGTACCCGCACGGGCGCGAAGAATCAAAGGCAGGTTGCGAATTCACAGCAATGAAGAGTGAACGGTTTTCTCTCGAAGAACGCCCTTTACCAGGTTCTGGCGCGTAAAATCCCATACGCGGTCAAGAGCGCAAACCTCCCCCTGTAACGTGGAGGAGGAGCTTATAATAATGCCGGACGAGTGAGGGGAACGAGGAACCGAAGCACAACCATTGCCCAGAAGGAGTCGCATCGCATCTGGATGTGCAGGCCTGCAAACATGACTCATTGCCTATATGGCGCCACGGGACCGAAAAAGTCCCTCGCGCTTTCTCATACTCAAGCTTTGGCGAACAGGCGAGGGACCTCTGGAAAGTAAAAACGCAACCCCGCCGCCTTCAGCGTCCCGCGAAGGCGGTTTTCCACCTTTTCTTCGGATTGCTGAAATGCACTTTCTTTGGGTCGAAGTCACCGGGGTATGGGTAGTAGTTCTTCACATGGCCCTTGAGCCAATCGACCGTTTCCTGATGCTCTTCATGGTCGGGTGCGCCCAGGATTTCAAGAATCCGATAATGTCCCGACGTTCCACCGCAGTCTTCAGGCGGACAGGCGCCTTCGCCCGCGATGCATTGCGGATACTTGACGCCTTGCTCCTTCAGGAAAATGCCTTCGAGCAGTACGTCATGAACCCAATAATCACCAAAATCGTAAACGTAAACAGCCGCAACGCCAGGTTCGGTGAAATGCTCGACAATGCCGATTTCCCAACCTGGCAGTATTTCTATATCATATTCGCCGTCGGGTATGCCGATATCGAGCGTCTTTTTTCTATTGCGCTTATGGAAGCTGAACATGTGGAGATGGTAATCAAGCCAGCCCATGGAATCCGCCACCGCGACGTGCAGGTCCCAAAACGAGTAACTTGCAGGGACCTGGATCCTTCGCCATATCGGCGGCTCTATCTCTCGAAGGGTGATCTTGAACTGATAAATCAAATGGCTAGTTTTTGGGCTCATCATGATCTCTTGGGACTCGGGTGGACATTCGCTCTTCACTTCAATAGCGGCATCCTACCTCGGCGTAGCTCCAGTCGCGGCGGGATGCCGCTCCTTGTATCTACGGCAGAATAAGCCCCCCAATATCGAAACATTCATACCTGCTCAGTTCTTCCTCCCAAACGCCCTTGCAAGTTTCTCCAGCGCAGGACCGGGCAGAGGGGAGGCCGGGCGACCCGCAAGCAGTCTGGCGAAGAAGAGGGTGTGGGCGGCGTGCTCCAGCTTTTCCAGGCGCAGGTAGGCTTCGCGGAGATTGTTGCCGAAGGTGAGCGAGCCGTGGCGCTCGAGGAGAATGGCCTGATGGTCCTGGACAAGGCCCGCGATGGAGTCCGGGACTTCGTCGGTGGAAGGCGTCGCGTAGGGAGCTGTCGGAGTGCGGCCAATGGTCAGCCAGACTTCGGGGAGGGCTTCCGCCGTAAAGGGGACGCCGGCCAGCGTGAACGCCGTGAGCATCGGCGGGTGGGCGTGCACAACGGCCCGCACGTCGGGGCGCATCCGGTAGGCGAGAAGGTGCATTCGGATTTCGCTAGACGGCCTCGTCGCTCCCGCGACGACCTGTCCGTCCAGGTCTGCGAGCAGAAGATCCACCGCGCGCAGATCCCCTTTCGCCGTTCCGCTCGGGGTGATGAGAAGGCGGTCTTCCCCGACGCGGCAGCTCACGTTTCCGTCCGTGGCCGCAATGAGTCCTTTGGCCGCCAGTTTGCGGCATATATCGATGAGTTCCACACGAAGGTCGGATTCTTTCTGCACAGCGATTCCATTCGTTGTAGGGGGCGGGAAGAGAGGCGCCCCGCACGGGCGCCCGGTAGAGAGCAGGATACAAAATAGGGGAGAGAGCGGGCAAGCGATTTTTGCAGATAGCGTTATGAGAATGTTGGGAGCGCCGGTGGCATGGCATAAGGTGAAGAAGCGGAAAAACGCTCCGGCGTCGCACTCCCGCACCGGGTGCAGCACCGGGCGTGCATCAGAAATCGTCATCGAACGGAATGACGGTTTCCGGGCTGATTTCTTTCGGTGCGCTATCTCCCGCTCTTGCTGGCGAAGCGGCTGCCGCTTCGCCGCTCCTTGCCGCAACGCCGGTTGGAGAGGCAGCGGCAAGAACAACCGGGGCCTCTTTCCCACCCGGCGCTCCCCCATTTCCAGCGTTTCCCGATCCTTCTCCTCCGACGAGCACCGCCAACTGTTCCACGTAATCTTTCATCCGCCCGGCCTGATCGCTCATCACCTGGGACGCGGACGCGGATTCCTGCGCGTTTTCGGCGTTTTGCTGCGTCACTTTGTCCACTTCAACGACGGCCCGGTTGACCTGGGTTATCCCCTGGGCCTGCTCCTGGGACGCTTGGGCTATCTCGCCGATCAGGTTCCCGGATTTCTTTATTATGGATGCGACTTCCGAGAAGCTTCTGTTGGCTTCTTCGACGATTTCCGAGCCCTCCTGAACCCTTTGGACAGTGCTCCCAATGATGGACGTGGTGTTCTTCGCCGCATCGGCGGCTCGCATCGCCAAATTTCTGACCTCATCCGCGACGACGGCGAACCCCGCGCCCGCTTCCCCCGCCCGCGCCGCTTCAACCGCGGCGTTCAGCGCCAGCAGGTTCGTCTGGAACGCTATCTCATCGATGGTTCTCACGATCTTTTGCGTTTCCTCCGAAGCCTCCGAGATCACCTTCATGGAGTGGGTGAGTTCCTGCATGGACATCCCCGCCTCGCCTGCGATGCGGTTGGCCTCCGCCATGAGGGTGTTCGCCTGTCCGGCGTTTTCGGCGTTTTGCTGCGTCATGGAAGACATTTCTTCGAGGGAGGAAGATGTTTGTTCTATGGCCGCCGCCTGCTGGGATGCACCCTCGGCAACCGTTTCGCTCGCCGCCGCAGCTTCATTCGAGGCGCGCTCCACCAGATCCGCGCTTGTGGTGAGGCCGTCGATAATTCGATTGATGGGGCGGGTTATGGAGCGTATTACGGCTGCTCCGAACGCCAGCAAGAGCACGATGGAGCACAGTATCAGAGCGGTGTTGATGATGTTGCCGCCCCTTGTGTTCCTTGCGATTTCGGCTGTTGTGATCTCGATCAGAGCCGCGGCCGCCTTTCGCATCTCCTCCGCCGATTTTTCGAGCAGGGGGGTGTTCTCCCGGGTCTTGCTCCAGTACCCGTAAAGCTTCTGCATGTATTCTCCGGTGGCGGTCACATCCCGCGATATTCCCTCCCACGCTTTGTCGAAATCGGCGTTGGCCACGATCTTAAGCTGCGCCTCGATGTTGAGCCGCTCCATCGCGACCGCCTTCACGATGGCTTCCCGCCTCTGGAGGAACTCCTCCGCGTTGGAGAGGAGCCACAATCCCTGAATGCTCACCATGGACGCCTTCATGTGGCCGATGAGGATGTTCATGGAATCGCGCAGGGTGAGGATGGATTCGGGAAGCCTGTCCCCCTGCATTATCGCCATGGTTTGCTGTTGATTTATGACCGAAAGGACGGCGCCGATGGATGTCTCGATGCGCCGGAAGAAGTCGTTCAACTCCCGCATCGCCTGGCGGCCGCCCTTGATGTTTTCCGTGGCGGAGGCGAAAAGTTTTTCCTGGTCGCCGCAACTTTTCTGGATTCGCCCGATGAGTTCTTCGATCTTCGGGTCCACCGCCATGGACGCTGTTTCGGCGAGGGCTTGCTTCAGGTCTTGCGACGTCTTGGCAATCTCCGGAAGCTTGGCTTCATCAGCCGTGTTGATGAAGTTTTCCTCAAGGGACGTAATATAAAGTATGCGTTCGATGATCGCATGGCCCTGGCTGGCGATGCGGATGCTCTTGTTTGTCCGGGATTGCAGACGCATGTTGCCGCTGGAAGTTATGACCACGCCCAACAGGCCGAGGAGGAGGAGGAGGGATATCTTGGCCTTGATCCCATGCATCGCAAGGATATTTCGTCTTGCCATCGTCGTTCTCCCGATTTGAAATGGTTGCGTCGCTGTAACCGGCGCCCCGCCGGAGCGTAATGGGGCGCCTCGGCCGCGTTGCGTCCGTCATCCCGGAAAGGGACGGAATAATGGATGATGCCTTCTGGCTTCGACGGCTCAGCGGATTGGAGTCGGCGCCGGAATATGAGGACGGAAAATGGACTTCACTGTGTGAATGTGCATCGGGATAAGGCGCGCCACTCGGCATTGCAAGGTCAATAGACGTAAACTCCCGCCAACGCCAGCGCCTCCTTGCCAGGAATCTTGTACAGATAGGTTTGCTTGGGCTTGATTTCCTTGGTGTCTGGAACCATCCACATATAATCCACCCAGCCTTCGTTCTTGTCCTTTATAAGGTTGATGCTCTCGGCGATGAAAAGCTTGCCGTTCGCGTCCTTGAAGCCCATGGCGCTCTGGCCCTTCAGCTTCGTGCTGATCGGGTGCGCCAGCACCGTGCCGTTCATGTCGAGGATGTAGACATAGGAATCCTTCCAGACGAAGGGGCTTCCGGGCGCCATGACGGCTTCGATTGCGGCGTCGAGTCCTTTTTCCTGCGCTATGGCGGCGACTTCCTTGCACTTGGCGACGCACTCCTCCTTTGTCGCTTTTTCTCCTTCGGCCATGACCGCCCCAAAGCACAAGAGGGTGAAAACGATCGTCAACGAAAGGAATGCCATTTTTTTCTTCATGGAGTTGCTCCTTCTTATTGAAGTTGGAGGAGGGGGATGCGCCCCGGGCGGAGGAGGGGGCGCGGTATGCGGCAATCGAGATGACTCGGGCGAAAACCCCTCCCCTCTTCCGGGAGCCGCGCCAAAACCGCGACGTTTCCGGGACGACGGTTGCGATCGCCTTGACGTAGAAGCAAGTATGGCGCCGATATTGGGGAGAGCGATGGTTATAATCGCGTCGTACAGGCAGGAAAGAGAGGAGGCGCCGCCGCCCGGCGTTAGTGTTGGAGCGCCGGGCGGGGCGATGAACGCTAGTTATCGTTCTGTTGCTCGATGGACTTGCGATAGCGGACGATGTCCTGCACGGTGAGCACCGGAAATGCGTGCTTCGCCGCGAAGTCTGCTATCTGGGGAAGTCGGGCCATGGTTCCGTCGGGGTTGGTGAGTTCGCAGAGCACTCCGTAAGGCTTAAGACCGGCGAGCCTTGCCATGTCCACCGTCGCCTCCGTGTGGCCGCCGCGTTCGAGCACCCCGCCGGGACGCGCCCGCAGGGGGAAAATGTGGCCAGGACGGTGGAGATCCCCAGGCTTCGCATCGTCGGCGATGGCAGCCCGGATGGTGGCGACCCGGTCAGCGGCGGAGACCCCCGTCGTGACTCCTTCCGCGGCTTCTATCGAAACGGTGAACGCCGTCTGGTATCGGCTCGAATTGTCTTCGACCATCATTGGCAACTCGAGCTTTCTCACTCTGTCATCTGTCAGGCAGAGGCAGACGATTCCACTGCATTCCCGGATCAGCATAGCCATCTGCTCCTCGGTGAGAGTTTCGGCGGCGAAAATAAGGTCCCCTTCGTTTTCACGATTTTCATCGTCGGTGACCAATATTCCCTGGCCGCTTCGAAGGGCGTCCAATGCGTTTTCCATGCGTTCCGATGAGCTTCCAAATCGATTGAGCAGAAGCTGATTCATAGCAATTCTCCTTTTAAAGCAATAAGTTGCCAGAATCAGGGCGAAAAGGCGGAGAGCTTCCGATGCGCGGGCGCACCACTGCCGCATAGCCATGCGTGCGCCGCGTGAGAGGGATTGCTGACTGCCTTATCCTCTTCCATCCGGACTGTAACCGTCGGCCCCGGCTTTTCACCGGGTCTGCTGACCTCCTCCCCCAATGGAAGGAGCGCTCGCGGGCTTTCCAGTGCAACCTGAATCACCGCCGGTGGGGACTTTCACCCCGCCCTGAGAATAAGTCGGCGATCACTATAGCACCATGGAGTCTCGTTTCAAGGGTTTTGTAGTCATTTGTGATTGTGGGGAAAATTTCGGCTCTTGTGCAACTTGTGAGAATCGAGGAGGAATCTATTTTATAAACCTATTGATTAAATAAGTATTATCGAAATATGCGATATTAATTCGTCTGCCTTGACTCCTTCACTTATGTGTATATCATTATTAATATTAAATAATATAATTAGAACGGCATGATTGTAAATATATGGCCTTGAAAGGCGTAGATTTCCAGTGAAGTCTCTTGCTCCAATATTTCTATCCCAACGATAGTATAAAACTATTGACAACGATACTATTACCGGGTAACCGTTCGGGGTCGAAACGATTGAAAATTTCTATCCGGATTTAGTGCATGCCTGTGGACCACGCTGGCGGAGGCTGGGAAATCGTGCCCGATTGGGGTGCGCGGCGTAATGGAGACGGCAGTTGATAATCGCCAGGGGGCTGACGAAATCATACGGCGGTGCGCAAGTGCTTCGCGGAGTGGACCTGCATGTGCGGAAGGGCGGAATATACGGCCTGGCGGGCAGAAGCGGGGCTGGCAAGTCAACCCTGCTGCGGTGCGTCAACGGGCTCGAATCCTACGATGAGGGGAAGTTGCTGGTTGATGGAACCGATGTGAGGAGCCTCGCGCCGAGGGACATGCGAGAATTCCGAAAAGGCATCGGCATGATTTTTCAGCAATTTTCCCTGCTCAACCGATTGACGGTCTATGAAAACGTCGCTCTGCCCCTCCGGTGTTGGAAATACGACGCACGGACAATCGACCGTAAGGTGAAGGAATTGCTGGAGATCGTCGGGCTTCCGGACAAAATCCGGCAGAGGCCGCGAGAGCTCTCCGGCGGGCAGAAACAGCGGGTGGCGATAGCCCGGGCCCTCACGATGGATGCGCGGGTGCTTCTTTGCGACGAAGCGACGTCGGCCCTCGATCCCAAGACCGCCAAGACCATTATCGCCCTTCTCTCCGAAATTAATCGCCAACTGGGCGTCACCATAGTGATCGTAACGCACCAGATGTCGGTGCTCCGAAGCGCATGCGAAGAGTTGGCCATCCTGGAGCAGGGCAAGGTCGCGGCAGCCGGCGCGGTGGATGAGGTTTTCCTGCGGCAGCCGAAGGCGCTCAAGAACCTGGTCGGCGAAGGCAATATAACCCTGCCCGGAGAGGGAGTGAACATGAGCGTCCATCTTTCCCATGAGGAGGCAATGAAGCCCATTATAACCCGCATGGCGAGAGATCTGGAGATAGACTTCACCATCCTGGGGGGCGAAATGGAATCTTACCGGGATAGGGTGCTGGGGTCGTTGGTCATCAATGTGTCGGGGAAAGATTACGACCGGGTGGTGAAATACCTTGACAGCCGCCATGTGCGGTGGGAAGCGCTCGGGCTGGACGGCCGGTGAGGCCGGACAAGGCATGAATGGGTGAAGCCGCATGTTTTCGCACGCATACTGGGCGTACTGGTGGAAGTACTTCGATGGGATCATCGCCCCCTCGATCTGGGCCACTCTGAGAATGCTCGCCGCATCGATGGCGCTTTCCTTTCTTTTCGGCTTCGCGCTCGCGGTGCTGCTCGTCGCTTACGGTCCAGACGGGCTCCGACCCAACAGACGGCTATACAAGTTCATGGATTTCATTGTGAACACGGTGCGGTCCTTTCCCATCATCATCCTGATCGTGGCGATATCGCCGGTGACGAGGGCGGTTGTCGGAACATCGATAGGGGAGGCCGCAGCCGTCCTGCCGCTCACCCTGGCGGCCACTCCATTCCTGGCCAGAATCATCGAAAACGGTCTGAAGGAAGTTGACAGGCAGCTTATTGAGGCTGCCCGGTCCTTTGGGGCTTCGGATTGGCAGATCATAATGAGGGTAATGGTGAAGGAGGCGGCGCCGTCCATCGTATCGGGGATGACGCTCGCAACCATCACGTTCCTCTCCGCGACGACGATGGCGGGGGCGGTGGGCGCTGGAGGGATAGGCGCTGTGGCGCTCAACTACGGATACCAGAGCTTCAACAATACGGTCCTCTACACTTCCGTTTTTATACTGCTTTTGATGGTTCAGGTTATTCAGGGCGTGGGGGACTGGTTGTATAAGAAAATCTTTTGACCGCAAGGAGGATTCTTAGATGGGTAAGGGCTTGGAACGATTTGGGAAGGTTGCGTCGGCGCTCATTCTCGTTATGGCCATGGCTGCGCTTGGAGCGCCGGGAGCGGCCAGGGCGGCGGATCAAGGTGGTTCGGCTCCCGAGAAGAAGAACCTCAAGCTCGGATGTCTCGCGTATTCCGAGCCCATCCTTCAATGGATCAAGGAAGGGCTTGCGCCGCTTGGCTATAATGTGGAAATCGTCATGTTTGATGCAAATCAGCTTCCCGCGACAGCCCTCAAGGATGGCGACCTGGATGGAATATTCGCCAACCACCGTCCATGGGTCATGACTTTCAACGAACAGAACCATTGCAGCCTGGATATGGTCAAGCCTTACTATTTTCATTCCTTTTTCGGCATATATTCGACAAAGTGGAAGTCGCTCGATGAAATCCCGAAGGACGCAAAGATCGCCGTTCCGGGCGACCCGACCAACCTGAGCCGGAGCATGATCATACTGAGCAAAGCGGGGCTGATTGCGCTTGGGGAAAAGACGGGTCCATTCTACACTATCCTCGACGTCAAGGATAATCCCAGGAACGTCAAGCTGATCGAGACGGAAATAACCCAGACGGCGCGCAGCATCACGGATGTGGACGCGATTATCGCGACCGCCTATTACGTGGGCGAGACGGGCGTGGTGGACCCGAAGTCGTATCTGTTTGAAGATCCGCAAAATAAGGAGTATCCTCTAGGATTAATTGTGAGGAGCGAGGATCTTGACGCGCCATGGGCTCAGGAAGCCATGAAAGTGCTGCGGAGCGATGCATACAGGGCAAAATTCAACGAAGTCTACAAGGGGAAGTACGTTCTCTTTGAATGACCGGATAGAGGGGCATGGACAAGCAAAAGTTGAAGGACGCGATCATACGGGCCAATTGCGCCTTGAAGCTGGAGAGAAAGATTGTCGGCGTGAAGTTTCTCTTTAGCGAGGAGGAGTTTGAAAAAGCGGACGGCAAGAGGCTGAAATCGAGGATGCCTTATTGCGTTATGGTGAAGGCCGCGATGTCGGGCAAGCCGGTCAAGGCGCGACTCGAAAATTTCGGCTGCATGTCGTCCGCGCGAGCGCTGGGGGTGCTCGCGGTGGACGAGTTCGCGGCTTCCGGCAGGCACTATAACCGCCTTGGCCTGTACCAGGACCTCGCAACTTCGAAGAATGTCCATAAGAATATGACCATGTGCAAACATCAGGCGCATGGCGTGGTCATCAAACCGGTGGAGGAGTTTTGCGAGGCTCCGGACGTGGCGTTGATTATCACGAAACCGTACAACGTCATGAGGATTGTGCAGGGATACACGCACATCTACGGCTGTCAGACCTCCTATAAGATGGCGGGCAACCAGGCTATTTGTTCGGAGTGCACGGCCTATCCGTTCGAGAGCAACAGCATCAACGTATCGCTCCTCTGTTCCGGCACGAGGCATATGGGGAAATGGGGCGATGACGAAATGGGAGTAGGGATGCCATTCAACAAGCTGCTGCCGATGATAGAGGGTTTGTGCGCAACGGCGAGCCTTACGGAATCCAACCGGAAGAAGGCGGAGATAGAGGCTCGGATGAACGCCAAAGGCCGGTCGGACCTGAAGATAGAGTATGACAGGAACTACTACACCGGGCTCTATGTCAAGTAGCGCGGAGGCCGGTGCGTCCCGCCGCCAGGCTCTCGCCCGTCCTCGTTGCGCTTCCTGCTCAGCGCGGCGGAAAGGCAGCAAAAGCGCCACCCGTTGAGGAGATGATGGGCAGGGGATTTCCCGCCCATCCATAGCAGTCTCTCCCCTCCAAAACACATTGTAAGTCCTGCATGTTACGCATTTCTACTTCCTTTTTCGCCCCCTTGTCGGAATTCCAGTGCGCCGCCTATAATTGGAAGGATTCTTGCATTCCCTCCATGGGGCGGTGCACCGCTCTGGGGAGCGCTTCCGCCCCTCAAAATTTCTAACACGGGTCTAGAGGAACACCAGATGAAAAAGGCGCTGTCATCCATTGCACTTTCTCTCGCGTTCGTGTTCGCTTCCTTCATGGCGGCGGAGGGACGGTCTCTGCAGGAAATCCAGAAAACGAAGGAGCTGCGCGTCTGCATTTCCCCCATACACCCTTCCGTGTGCAGCGTCGAGCCCGAAGGCTGCCGCGATGAGTGCCGCATAAGCGGGCCCGCCTACGAAGCCGCCGAAGCCTTCGCGGCCTTCCTGGGAGATGGGATTTCTCCCCGTTTTCTGCGAGTCGGATGGGATGAACAATTTTTTGACAAGAACGGGGCCGTGGACCGGGATGCCGCCTATACGCCGGAACTCCTCGCTTCCGGGCGTTGCGACTTCTATCCGAGCAATCTGGCGAAGAGCGAGTGGCGATCCAAAAAGATCGACTTCGTCACACTTTTTCCTAACAGGCGCATGCTTGTGGTGAACCGCTCCGCCCGCGACAAGTTCAAGAGCATCGCGGATCTCGCGGGCAAAACCGCGGCTGTCGAAAGAGATACGTCCTACCACACATGGCTTCAGGAGAAGAATAAATCGGTTTTTAGAAACAACCCCGTTCACATAGAGTTGATGGCGACCGACGAGTGCCTGCGCGCCGTCGATGGCGGGAAGGCGGATTTCACGATGGTGGATTCGGATGCGGCCATATGGGCGGTGAAGAACGAACTCCATAATTCGGACATGGCGTTTCCGGTTGGCCCAACCGATGAAATCGGCTGGGGGTTTCGGAAAGAGGACAAAGACCTGCAGGAGGTGGTCCGGACGTTTTTCGAGCACCAGCGCTCCGAACCCGATTCCGCGCTAAACGCCATCTGGCGCAAGTACTACGGCATGAATTTGACGCAGTTCATCGATCTGGTCAGCTCGCTTCCGGAATAGATTGAAAAGGGGACGATGATGCGATTGTTGGAACCTGGAATGCTCCGCGCTGCAACTCTCATTTCGATTACCGCCGCTGTTGGATGTTTGCTGTCATTCCCCGAGCCGTCGCATGCCCGAAGCCTGGAGGAGATCAAGGCGTCGGGGGAGTTTCGGGCCTGCATCGCACCGCTCACGCCCGCCTACGCAGTGCAGCAGGACGCCTCCTGCCGCACCGACTGCGCTTTTTCGGGCCCCATTCCCGGCGAGGTGGAAGCCTTCGTGAAATGGCTGGGAGGCGGAATTCGGCCGGTGATGAACCGGGTGGAATGGGACGAGCAGTTCCATAACGACTTCGGACAAACGGACCGCGACGGCTCCTACACGCCGTGGCTTCTGGCGTCGGGAAGTTGCGACGCGTATCCCACCCATGTCACCCAGACCTCCTGGCGCGTGAAGAAGCTCGACTTCGCCGTACTCTTCAAGAGCCGGATGATGGTTCTGGCTCCCGAAAAGCTGAAGGATGTTCTTAAGTCCCCGGAGGATTTACAGGGCAGGACGGCTGCGGTCGAGAAAAACACCAGTTATCACACTTGGCTGCAGGAGCAAAACGCAACGACGTTTGCCAAGAATCCCGTCGTTATCAAACTCATGAACATGGAAGACGGCCTCCGGGCGGTGGAGGCGGGAGAAGTGGATTTCAGCCTTGTGGATGCGGACATTGCTCTCTGGAAGGTTGCCAATGCGCTCCATCACGTGGTCGTGGTTTTTCCGGTGGGGCCGGTGGACTCCATTGGCTGGGCGTTCCGAAAGGAGGACAGGGACTTGCGCGAAGCCGTCCAACAATTTTTTGACGCACAAAAGGAGGACGACGCCTCGGAGCTCAACAGGATTTGGAAGAATGAATTCGGCGTCACCATGACCCAGCTCAACACTCTGATCGACGCAACCAAGTGAGTTTGCCATGATGCATTTTCCCCCCTCGTTTATAGCCCGTTCCATAAAGGTGAAACTCCTCTCCATGACGACGGGAATCGTCCTCTTCGTCATCATCCTGCTCACGCTGGCCGCCGGTTATCACTCCATAAGCCTCCTCGAACGGGAGTCGAAGCGCCAGCTGGATCAGTCGCTTCAAATGGGGGAGGATATCCTCTCCGGGTTCATCAATGTGCAGAGGGCCAATCTGGATTTGTGGAGCAACAATCCCCTGGTTGGCTTTGTCGGAAACGATCCGAAGCTTGGCGGAGTTTTCATCCCCAGCCTGAGGAGTTTTTTTTCCCAGGTGCGGTCGCGTGAAGCCTGCATAGACAATATCCTCATCATCAAGGATGGGGTCGTCGTCTACGACGATGCGCATTACTTCGAGGCGCTGGAAGCCGCAAAAGTGGATGGAGCGCCGCTCCTTGAAGCTCTCTCAACCACCACCGAGGAGCCCCTGCTGGTGAGCCTTCCGGCTCCCCGTCCAGACGCCCCCAAAGTGGACGCAGCCGTGTTCAAACATGCGGTGAATAAGCAAAACGCTCCCATTCCCGGGTGCTCCATTGTCTTGGTGGCTGACATAAAGAAGGCGAACGATGCACTTTTCGGAAAAACGCGCATCGGGCGCAATGGCTTTATCGCTTTGGCTTTTCAGACCCGCTTCGGCGGCTTTAGGGTGACTGCTCCAGATATTCTGGGTGCATCGGGGGATGCGGCAAGGGTTGGATTGCGCCTCGCGTTCTTGCAGGCAGGGGAAAGCTGGAAGTCGGTGGAAGACGTCCCCATGCGCAAGGATG
The DNA here is from genome assembly GCA_937958025.1 of uncultured Syntrophobacteraceae bacterium. Classification (GTDB taxonomy): domain Bacteria; phylum Desulfobacterota; class Syntrophobacteria; order Syntrophobacterales; family Syntrophobacteraceae; genus CALFXO01. The sequence continues at coordinate 9,053 of CALFXO010000040.1, read as the reverse complement.
CAATTCTACTCGGGACAAGCAACCTGCCGGGGCGCCCCCTGTGGCTGGTGGGGGTTGCTTCGCTCGAGGAGATAAGCCGTCCCGTAACCCGGCAAATCCTGGCCTCGACCCTTCTTGGGACCACGGCCCTTTTGCTTGGGATTGGCGGCGCGTTTTTTTTCTCCGGGAAAATTACGGCGCCGATACGCGAACTGACCGGGAAGGTGAATTCCTTCGCCATGGGGAGCGTCACCGTTGGCGAGAATGCGCGCGCATGTGGAACCCCGGTGCGGGACCGCCCGGATGATAACGTGTTCATAGAGGTCAAATCTCGCGATGAACTGGGGGTGCTCGGCGAAGCCTTCAACATGATGGTTAAGGAAATATGGGACCTCTTTTCCCAGACAGAAAGTTACGCCCGGGAGCTTAAGCGGAACAGCGACCAACTTGAAGAGCAGGTGAAGGAGCGCACCGCGGAGTTGGCCCTCGCCAATAAAGACTTGCAGCAAGCCAAGGAGATCGCCGAACAGGCGCAGCGCGCGGCCGAGGATGCCAACATTGCGAAGTCCGCTTTTCTTGCGGCGATGAGTCATGAGATCCGCACGCCAATGAACGCCATCATCGGCATGACGAGCCTTCTGCTCGACACCAACCTCACGCCGCTCCAGCGCGAGTTCAGCGAAACCATCCGGGTGAGCGGCGATTCCCTGTTGTCGCTCATAAACGATATCCTGGATTTCTCCAAGATAGAAGCCGGGAAGATGGAGATCGAAAGCCAGCCGTTCGACCTGCGGGAGTGCATCGAGTCCGCCCTCGACCTCGTCGCGGTCAAGGCGGCGGAGAAGAATATGGACCTCGGCTACTGGATGGACGCCCACACTCCCGCCCACGTGATTGGCGATGTGACGCGTCTTCGGCAGGTTCTCATCAATCTGATAAACAACGCGGTCAAATTTACCGAAAAGGGGGAAGTGGCCATATCGGTTTCGGATGCGACGGAGCCGGGTCGGGACGAAGCGCTGAGGCTTTCCGGAAGGGCGGGAGAGACGCGCCTGCTGCGTTTCTCCGTGCGCGACACGGGGATAGGCATCCCCGATGAGCACAGGGACCGGCTCTTCCAGTCGTTCAGCCAGGTGGACGCGTCGACGACGAGGCGCTATGGCGGAACCGGCCTGGGGCTTGCGATCAGCAAACGTCTGGTCGAGATGATGGGCGGAAAGATATGGGTCGAGAGCGAGGGGGCGGCGGGCAAGGGCTCCACGTTCCATTTCACCATGCCGCTGAAGATAGCGGAAAACGCTGCGGAAGTGGCATGGGCTGGGGAACAGCCGCAGCTGAGAGGGCGTCGAGTGCTCATAGTGGACGACAACCCGACAAACCGCCGCATTCTTTCCCTCCAGACGCAGGCGTGGGGCATGCATCCCATCGATATGGCTCTGCCTGCCCAGGCGTTGCAGCGCATCCGTCAGGGCGACGCCTTCGATGTGGCCATCCTCGATATGCAGATGCCGGAAATGGACGGTCTGACTCTCGCCAGGGAGATCCGGCGCCACCCGGCCGGGCGCTCCCTGCCCCTCATAATGCTAACCTCGCTTTTCGAGAGCAGTGAAGGGGCCGAGGAAGTCGGCTTTGCGGCAAACTTGAACAAGCCCATCAAACCTTCCGTGTTGTATAATGTGCTTGCGAGCGTATTCGGGCTTCGCGAGGCCTCGAGCAGGCAGGCTCCACGGGAGGCGGAGGTCGACCGCGAAATGGCCATGCGTCTACCCCTCCATATCCTGCTGGCGGAAGACCATGCCATAAACCAGAAAACCGCCTTGCTTCTGCTTGGGATGCTTGGGTACAGGGCGGACGTGGCCGCAAATGGTCTCGAGGTCCTGGAAGCCCTCCGACGCCAGCACTACGACGTCATTCTGATGGACGTCCAGATGCCGGAGATGGATGGCTTGGAGGCGACGCGGTGCATCCTGAAGGATTGGCCGTCAGACCGGCGCCCCCGGATCATCGCCCTCACGGCCAACGCCATGCAGGGAGACCGCGAAGCGTGTTTGTCGATAGGAATGGACGATTACGTCGCCAAACCGATCAAGATTGGGGAACTCGGGAAGGCGCTCGAAAAATGCCGCCCTATTCCACGGGGACCGGACTTTCACATGCAGACGGAAGAGCCCCTTGCCGCCCCGTTCGCATTGCCCGGAGAGTTCCCCGCGCCGTTGCGGGGCCAATTTTCTCTTCCTCCGACGCCTCGGATTGCGGAAGCGCAGGGGGCGGGAGCCGATCCGTCCGCCCCGCCAGCTATAGACCGACACACCCTGGAGGAGTACTTCCCGGGGGTTGACGATGCGACGCTATCCGAGATGATCCGCATGTTTCTCGACGACACCCCCGCCCGGCTCCAAGAGTTGCTCCAGGTGATCGAGCAGGACGACGTGGAGACGGCGACGCGACTCGCTCACACCCTGAAAGGCGCGGGGAAGACATTTGGAGCGGTCGTATTTTCAAACTACTGCAAGGACTTGGAAATGATCGCCCGTGGGGGAAGCCTCTCGGGGGCGACGGAAAAACTGAACGAAATTGAGCGCGAGTATGTGCGCGTGGAAATAGGATTGAAAGCAATAGGTGGATTATGACAGAGAACGTCTGCCTTGAGAACCGGATGGAAGAGGGGCGGACCATCCAGGAAAGCCGGGCTGGTCACTTAATCTACCTGGTGGAGGATGATCCTCTCCAGGCGAAGGTTTTGTCGTCCCAAATCTCATATTTTGGATACAGCGTTCGGATATTCTATACGCTCGCGGATATGAAATGCGCGATTGTGGAGATGTTGCCCAATGCCATTCTGATGGACGTCATTTTTCCCGAAGGGAAAAAAGCGGGCATCGAGACCATAGCCGAAATGCGCAAGACGCTGATTCCGAGCGTTCCGGTGCTTTTTATCTCCACCAATGACGATCCCCTGTGCCGCCTCCAGGCCGTGCGCTCGGGCGGCGCGGGATATTTCACCAAACCCGTGGATGTGGGCATGCTGATAGACGCCCTGGACCGGCTTCTTTTCAATGCTCCCGACGCATGCTACCGCGTGCTGATCGTGGACGACTCTTACGTGCAAGCGAACGTGAACGCCATGCACCTCAACAAGGCGGGCATGAAGGCGACGATCGCCATCGAACCCTTGCAGGCATTGCCTATACTCAAGGACTTCAATCCCGACCTCATATTGATGGACGTCTATATGCCGGATTGCAGCGGCATTGAGCTCGCGCGCGTCATACGGCAGATCGAGGCTTACCTTTCCATTCCGATTGTCTTCCTTTCTTCCGAAACGGACCGGGAGCGGCAGTTGGAGGCGTTTGGCATCGGAGGGGACGATTTCCTTGTGAAACCCATAAAACCCGATCATCTGGTCGCCGCCGTGGCCTCGCGCGCGGAGCGCTACCGGAAGCTGCGCGCCCTGATGCTTCACGACGGCCTGACGGGGCTCCTCAACCACACCACCACGAAGGAGCGGCTTCGCCAGGAAACAGCCAGGGCGCATAGGCGCGGGAGCCAGCTGTCCCTTGCGCTTATAGATCTGGACAACTTTAAGTCGATCAACGACACACACGGGCATACGGCCGGCGACCGGGTGCTCAAAAGCCTGGCGCAGTTGCTGGTGCGGCGCCTTCGGGCCTCGGATATTGTGGGAAGGTACGGCGGGGAGGAGTTCGCCGTGATCCTGCCAAATACGGGGCTCGCGGATGCCGCGCGGCTGATGGACGACCTTCGGATGAGCTTCGAGAAAGTGCGGCATCGCGCGAGCGGGGCGGAGTTCTCAGCGACGTTCAGCTGCGGGGTGTCCGGTTTTCCCCAATGCGCCACGCCGGCATCCTTGACCGAGGCCGCGGATAAAGCCATGTACACCGCGAAAGCGAGAGGACGCAACCAGGTGTGCAGCCTGTGTCCCTCTCGTAAGACAAACTCGGGACGCACCGCGCTCTGGGTTGGCCGTGCGACGTTTTGAGGGCGTATAGGCAGCAAATGAGAGCGGTTGCCGCAAGAGCAGATAAACGGTCCTCGCCTGGGGAAAGCGATCCTGGCGGGGCCGGAACATCCGTTCGCAACGGTTTTCCCTCCAACGCCGATGTGAATCGGACAATTTATATGCTGCAAGCCGGGACAGCTTACATCCTTTCTACATTCAGGAAAAATCCCCTTGACTCCTAACATTCGATAGGTCAGCATTAAAGGTTGATTGGCCGACAAAACGCGGGCTTTCAGCCTGCCGCCGGGGCCGCCCATAGCCGTTCCGGCTCTCCGGCGATTTTCCCACAAGTGCGCGCACCGCGCCCACCGGCGCAAAATATACCGCCAAGAGGAGCACCATGCTAAGACGTCAGGATTTACGCAATTTAGCCATTATCGCCCATGTCGATCACGGGAAAACGACGCTCGTCGACGCCATGCTCTGGCAGAGCGGCGTTTTCAGAGAAAACGAGCAGGTCGCCGAGCGCGTGATGGACAGCCTCGCCCTGGAGCGCGAAAAGGGCATCACCATCATGGCGAAAAACACCGCTGTCCGCTACAAAGACGCGAAGATCAATATCGTGGATACTCCCGGCCACGCCGATTTCGGCGGCGAAGTCGAGCGAACGCTCAATATGGTGGACGGCGTCATGCTGCTGGTCGATGCGACGGAAGGCCCCCTCCCGCAAACGCGTTTCGTGCTCGGGAAGGCCCTCGCGCAGGGGCTCCCCCCCATAGTGGTCATCAACAAGATCGATCGCCCGGACAGGCGCATCGCCGAAGTCCTTGACGAAATCTACGACCTCTTTATCGACTTGGACGCCACGGAGGAGCAGCTGGACTTTCCGGTGTTGTACACCAACGCGAAGGCGGGCATTGCCATGACCAGCCCGGAAGGGGAGGGGAAAGACCTCGTCCCCCTCTTCGACGCCATCATGGAGCACATCCCCGCGCCTTCCTATGATCCCGACGCCCCCCTCCAGTTCCTTGTGACCACCCTGCACCACAGCGACTACGTGGGCAGGATCGCGGTCGGCAAGGTGGTGAACGGCGCGCTGAGGCACAACCAGGAAATTGCGCTCCTCAAGGCCGACGCCCCACCCGCGAAGGCGCGCCTTAGCGTCGTCTACACCTATGAGGGGCTCAACCGCGTCGAGCGCGACGTGGTCGACGCGGGCGACATCGCGGCCATCGCGGGCGTCGAGGACATCTACATCGGCGACACGCTGGGCGACCTCCTGGACCCGCGTCCCCTCCCGACGATCACCGTCGAGGACCCCACCATATCGATGGTCTTCTCCGTCAACACCTCCCCGCTCGCGGGGAAAGAAGGCAAACTCCTCACCTCGCGCCACATCAAGGACCGGCTCGACAAGGAGCTTCTCTACAATGTGAGCATCCGGGTGGAGCAGGCCGATAACCGCGATTCCTTCCGTGTGAGCGCGAGGGGCGAGCTGCAACTGGCCGTGCTCGTCGAAACGATGCGCCGCGAAGGGTTCGAGCTGTCGCTCTCAAAGCCCAAGATCATCACCCGAAGGATCGAAGGGCAGCTCATGGAGCCCAAGGAGCTTGCCGTGGTGGACATTCCCGAGCAGCACGTCGGAATTGTCACCGAAATGTTGAGCAGCCGCCGAGGGGTGATGGTCAAGATGGTGAACAACGGGTTCGGGCGGGTGCGGCTGGAATTTGAAATCCCGTCGCGCGGCCTGATCGGATTTAGGAATCAATTCATGACGGACACGCGGGGAACGGGGATCATCAATACGCTCCTCATAGGCTACATGCCCTATGCGGGCGACATAACGGGACGATCGAACGGAGTGCTCATCTCCGACCGCGACGGCAAGGCGGTCGGCTACGCCATATTCCACCTCCAGCCGCGCGGCGTCATCTTCGTAAACCCCGGAGATCCTGTGTATACAGGCATGGTGGTCGGCGAGAACTCCCGCACCGATGATATGTGGGTCAACATCACGAAGGAAAAGAAACTCACCAACATCCGCGCCTCCGGGTCGGACGAGGCGCTTCGCCTCATCCCGCCGCGTCGCTTCACCCTGGAGCAGGCGATGGAATACATCAACGATGACGAACTGGTGGAAGTAACCCCCTTGTCGATACGGCTCCGCAAGATAAAAGGGAGAAATTAGGGGCAGCGACCGGGGGAAGGGAAGTAGGGTTTGGGGAGAGCTTTGCATCGCCAACAGGGAAGAAGGAGAGCCGTAATGGATTTTCAAGACGTCTTGCAATCCCGCAGGGCCGTTAACTTTTTCGATCCCGACCGCGAGGTTCCCGAGGAAGATTTGGAGAGGATGCTTGCCGCCGCCTCGCACTCGCCTTCAAGCTTCAACCTGCAACCCTGGAAGGTGAAGGCGCTGCGCGACCCTGACGCGAAAGCCAGGCTGCGCGAACTTGCCTGGAATCAACCCAAGGTGACTGAAGCGCCGGTCGTCTTGATGTTCCTGGCGGATACCGAAGCCTGGAAGCCCGGATCGCCCTCCTTCGAGAGGCAGTTCGCCGCTCTGGTGGAGACTGGGCGCTTCCATCCCGGCCAGCGCGACGATTTCATCGCCTCCGTCAACGGTCTTTACGGGGAAACCCCGGAAAAATCCCTCGCCTTCGCCGTCAAGAACACCGCTTTCTTCGCCATGTCCTTCATGTACGCCGCTGCTGACGCCGGATACGTCACCCATCCAATGGACGGGTTCGACCACGATGGGGTCCGAGCGGCGTTCTCCATCCCCAGCCGCTACTGGGTTCCGCTTCTCATGGCCGTCGGCCATCTAAAACCCGGCGTGACCGTGGCCCCTCCCAAATGGAGGTTCGATGTGGAGGATTTTATTGAGTTTGTTTAACCACGACATGCAGTGAAAGAAATTCCCCCGCACTTCCGGCGGTCACACCATTGCCGAGTTCGGTGGTGCGGGGGAAGTGCACCGGCGACCTCACCGGCCAATGCGGCGTCCCCTTGCCGCCTCAAAGCGTCATGGCCCCCTGTTGACGGGTCCACGCAATCGCGATTCCACCCCATCCTGTCAGGGGATATGCATCCCCATTCAAAGCGGGACTCCGTTTTCCTCGGCAGTCGCGAAACTCCGCAAATTTCCATCCCGCATCCCCGAGCCGTTGTTCCGATCTATGCGGGGATCGACCTGTAAGGCGCCAAGATTAGGGATTTAATGAATTCCATTAGAAGCTGTTGAGCCGACTCCAGGAATGTGGTATGTTGCTCGATTGAAATAGCTGTATTATTCTGCCGTTGGTTTTTCCGTAGTCTTGATGCGAAGATCCACAGCATAGGTTTATCCAATGGCATGCATCGATATAATCAATATTTATTGGATCGCGGAGGGACCGTGTCTTTCAGTCTTTTCCCAAAATCGCCAAAGTTTTTCGATCTTTTTCGCGAGCAAAACCGCATCATAGTAAATGCGGCGACGGTGCTCCATCGCATCGTCGAGGAGTTCACTGACTGCGAGGAGCGATGTCAGGTCATCAACCGGCTCGAAGCCGAGGGAGACATAATGACCCGCACTATCCTCCACGAACTCTCCACCACCTTCATAACCCCCATCGACCGCGAAGACATCCACGACATCAACTCCTACCAGGAAGCCATCCTCAACCACATTCAGGCGGTGTCGAACCGCATCGGCGTCTACGGGCTATCCTACGTTCGATTCCCTGCCAGACGGATGATTGCGGACATAAAAGAGATGGTCGTCATGATCGGAAGCATGCTCGCGAGGCTGGGCAGCGGGCAGGAGGTCTCCGAGACTGTCGCCCATGTCAAGGAGCTCAAGAAGGAATGCGAGATGCTGCTCCTCGGCGGCTTGGGGGAGCTCTACGACAATCCCTCCTATGATCCCGCGGGCGTTGTCGACATCATCAAATGGAGCCAAATCTACGACCGCATCGACAAGGCGTTTAACAAGACCTGGCAGCTCGCCAAGTCCATTGAAGGGATCGCGCTCAAGAATGCTTGAGATTCCCCTGCTCCTGCTTGTGGTCATAGTTGTCGCGCTGGCCTTCGATTTTACGAACGGAGCGCACGACACCGCCAATGCCATAGCCACCGTCGTTTCAACAAGGGTCCTGTCGCCCGGAGTCGCGGTGATGATGGCGGCCATGCTCAATCTATTGGGGGCGCTCATCGACACGAATGTCGCTCATACGATCGGGAGCGGCATAGTGAACCCCGAGATGATAAAAGGGTGCCAGGCGCTGACATTGGCCGCGCTTTTCGGAGCGATTTTCTGGAACCTTTTCACCTGGTACCTGGGCTTGCCCTCTTCCTCTTCCCACGCCTTGGTCGGCGGTTTGATAGGCGCGACGCTATCCTACAAGGGCGCGGAAGCCCTCCACTACTCCTCCATATTCTATAAGATCCTCCTGCCCCTGGTTCTCTCGCCACTTGCCGGTTTCGCGGCAGGCTACGTAATGATGCTCGCTCTTTCCTGGATTTTGCGCGGCGCCCATCCCCGCAAGGCGAACAGGGCGTTCCGAAAGCTCCAGATCCTTTCGTCCGCATTTATGGCAACCAGCCACGGCACCAACGACGCACAAAAGACGATGGGGATCATAACGCTCGCGCTTTTCATTGGCGGACACATACACGACACGCACACCCCTCTTTGGGTCCAGGTGGCGTGCGCCCTCGCCATGGCGCTGGGCACCGCCACCGGCGGCTGGAGAATCATAAAGACGATGGGGCATAAGATATTCAACCTGGAGGCGGTGCACGGGTTCTCGGCGGAGACTTCCGCGGCTGGGGTTATCACGGTGGCGTCCGCCTTCGGGGCGCCGATCAGCACCACGCACGTCATATCTGCCGCGATCCTGGGGGTGGGCTCCTCCAAACGCTTCTCCGCTGTGCGATGGGGCGTCGCCCGGAGGATGGCGGTCGCGTGGGTGCTGACCATACCAGCGGCGGCCCTGGTTGCCGCGCTTTGCTTCTTGCTGCTGCGACTGGCGGGCATGGTGGACTGAAGCGGGAGGGCTCGCTCCCAACTTGCCCTGCCCCCCCCAACAGCCCTGCCTCTATCCCTTCGGCTCCGCTGCGCCTTCCCGCCATC
>CALFXO010000039.1 GCA_937958025.1 uncultured Syntrophobacteraceae bacterium | reverse complement strand
GCAGATCGAAGACCTTCGCTTGGCGACCGCCAAGATGCGGGAGGTGGAGCGCAGATCGTTTCAAGCGGAGATAGCGCTCAAGACTGCGGAGGCAGCGCTCGTCCGGTGGAAACCGTCTTTGGCTGAGGAAGGGAAAGCGCTCGTCGTCGCGGGTGCGGCGCGCTTTCCATTAGTCCATCATTTCTCGTTATAATTTTATGGCCATTATGATATACTTGACGAGTGGTTTTCCGCTCCCCATCTTCCCGGCCGGAAGCTCAAAACGCTCCCTGACTGACGAAAGAACGGAAATGAGAGGATGGACGCCGAAAAGTCGGCGTGGTGGATTCTTCCATGAGCGGGCGCCTCGCGGTGGGACGCAGCTTTCCGGTTCAATGCCGCAAAACCCTGGATTGAAGTAAAAAATCATCATGAGATTGACGATATTCGCGCGCGTCATGATCGCCCAAAGCACGCTCATTGCGCTAGTGATGGGCGTCAGCCTCTACGCCCTCGGCAAACTGCAGCTCCTCACGGAGCTCAACAGCGAGATACTGCTGGTGGACGCAGGCTCCCTGAACGAAGAGAAGCGCCTTCTCAAGACTTTCCTCACGGAAATGCGCAACGGCGAAAAGTACCTCATCTCACAGGACCAGCTGTTTTACGACGCACTTCTCAAGGGGACCTCCGATTTCAACGAATCCATAGCGAAGCTCTCCAGCCTCGTCGATTCGGACCACGAGCGGAAAGTTATCGATGATATTAAAGACCTGCACACTCATTACCTCAATGAACTCCAAATGGCGGTGGGAGGCGGCAAGTCCTTCGAGCAGGTTAAGACGATACTCAGCGAGAATATTATCGAGAAATGCAACGAACTCATTCGGATCAGGGAACAGTCGGTTTCGTTGAAAACAGCCGCCGCCCGCGACCAAGCCGCCGACACGGCCCAAGCGATGCTGTGGCTCACGCCCATCGGGATAGCGGGGGCGCTGCTCCTGGCCTATATTCACGCGCGCAGCATCAGCAGCCCTATCGGACGGCTCATCCGGGAGATGCGGCGCGTCGGGAAGGGAGAGTTCAGCCGCACCATTGAATTCGACGGCCCCAAGGAGGTTCAGGAACTCGCGCAAGCATTCAACCGGATGGCGGAGGAACTGGCGCATCTCGACAAGCTGAAGGCGGATTTCACGGCGCATGTTTCCCACGAGTTGCGGACGCCGCTTACCGCCATTCGGGAAGGCACGTCGATCCTTCTCGACGGGATAGCGGGGCCGCTCACTCCCGACCAGCGGGAGATCCTGGACGTTGTGCAGGGACATGGCGACAGGCTGTTCCGCAGCATATCCTCCATCCTCGACCTTTCCAAGATGGAAGCGGAGATGATGGAGTACGAACTTACCATATGCGACCTGCGGCGCCTGATGCAATGCGGCGCGGCGACCGTCGAGCTGATCGCGCGCAAGAAGAACATCCAGCTTCAGGCGAACCTGCATGAAAAGCTCCCCATGCTGATGATAGACGAGTGCAGGGTGCAACAAGTGCTCGACAACCTTCTCAGCAACGCCATCAAGTTCACGCCGGAGGGAGGAGGGGTGTTCATGCGCGCCATCACCCGCGAAGCCCAGAATGGCAGGGGGCGCATGGTGGAAGTCATTGTCGCTGACGAAGGCCCCGGAATTCCCAAGGAAGACCTCGATAATATTTTCAAGCAATTTTACCAAAGCGCCAACAGCAAGACAAAGAGCCGGCAAGGCACAGGACTGGGACTTGCCATAGCCCGCCACATCATCAACGCCCACGGGGGTGAAATCTGGGCGGAGAGCGAGATGGGAAGGGGCTCGACGTTTCACTTCACCTTGCCCGTTGCATCCGGCCACGGGGAGAAATCTACGTCCCCGCCACGGAAGACGGGATCGGAAGAGTAGAATTCCATGCGATGCAAAACGATTCTGACGAGGCTGATTTTGTGCGTTGCGTCTATTTCTCTATTGTTCGGATCATACAGCTGTCACATGCGAAAAACTACGATCGAGCAGCCGGAGCCCGCCCCACCCCCACCTCCTCCGGCATTTCCTCCGCAAAGCGTGATGATTAACGACGACTACGACGCGTTCGTGGACGAGAACAGCAAGGTTCTCGATTCCACCCAGGACTATGAAAAGAGGGCTACCGCTCTTTTCAACCTTGGCTTTGTGTACGCATATCCCAAGAGCCCCTATTACAACGCTGTAAATGCGTTGCAGTGCCTGAGCCTGCTTACCAAGTACTACCCCGACAGCCCTCTGGTCTATCAGGCGCAAGTATGGATCGAGCTTCTAAAGAAGATCCCTCAGAGCGCCAACGGAGGCAAGAAACGATCCAAGGCGCGGCCCGATGCAAAATCGGGGTCCAACGACAAGGGGCGGGCAGGAAAGGACGCGGACTCGACGGAGGAGATCGGTTCGGTTGAAGAAAAGCAGCACATGCAGGAAAAGCTCCGGTCCAAGGAAGCAACGATCGAGGAGCTGAACAAGCAGATCGAGCGCTACCGGCAGATCGACCAGGAAATGGAAAAGAAGGAACGGGAACTGCTTAACTGAGGAAGCGTATGCCTGGAGAGAAGATTCTTGTGGTCGACGATGACCAGGGGCTATTGACTTTGATGAAAGCCCGCCTGGGGGCGGCCGGGTACGTGGTGACCCTCGCCACGGGAGGTGAAGACGCCCTCGCGAGCGCTCAAAAGGAAATCTATGACGCCGCCGTTCTCGATCTCAAGATGGACGAGATGGACGGGATCACCCTGATGGAGAAGCTCTTCACGACGCAGCCCTATCTCCCGGTGATCATCCTCACCGCTCACGGCACCATAGAGCGCGCCGTCGACGCCACGAAAAAAGGGGCTTACGATTTCCTCACCAAACCTTTCGACGCCAAGGATCTGCTCCACCGGCTGGAAAAGGCCCTCGAGGTCGGGAGGCTCAAAGTGGAACTCGACAGGCTTCGCAACATGGTGAAGGAACGCTATCACTTCGACGGCATCATCGCATCGAGCGAAAAGATGCAACAGTTGCTCATGCAGGTGGGGCAAATCGCGGCGACCGATTCCACGATCTGCATCTACGGGGAAAGCGGCACGGGCAAGGAACTGATGGCCAAAACCATCCACCTGAGCAGTCCGAGGGCCAACGGACCCTTCACTGCTATCAACTGCGGGGCGATTCCCGAAGGGTTGCTCGAAAACGAGCTTTTTGGCCACATCAAGGGGGCGTTCACCGGGGCGGACCAGCCGAAGAAGGGACTTTTGCAGCAGGCCGACGGCGGCACCCTCTTCATGGATGAAATCGCCGAGTTGTCGCTTCCCCTGCAAGTGAAGCTCCTGCGCGTCTTCCAGGAGCACGAGTTCTATCCCGTCGGCGGCATCCAGCCTATCAAGGTGAACATCCGCCTCATCACGGCCACGCACCAGGACCTTTGGAAGGCTATCCAGGAGGGCAGGTTCCGCGAAGACCTCTATTACCGGGTCCATGTAATCCCGGTGCACTTGCCCCCGTTGCGCGAACGCCTGGAGGACATCCCGCTCCTCGCCAACCATTTCCTGAACCACTTCACCCGGACCATGGGGAAGGAAATCAAGGGATTCTCCTCGGAGGCCATCCAGCGCCTCATGCTCCACAGGTGGCCGGGCAACATCCGGGAACTGGCGAATGTGGTGGAAAGAGCCGTCGCGCTCGCGTCGAAGGACGTCATTTCTCCCGACCAGCTATTGCTCGGGAAAGAAGAAACGAAAGAAAGCCGGGGCATCGTGTCGCTCAACGAAGCGCGGGAGGAATTCGAGCGCGCCTACGTCACGCGAGTCCTCACGGAAACGAGGGGCAACGTCTCGCGCGCCGCATCGCTCGCCGGGAGGTACCGCGCGGAATTCTACAAGCTGCTTCACAAATATGGATTGAACCCCTCGGATTTCAAGGAACTCCTGCCGCCAGCATCCAATAAGGGGTCTCAGACCCGTTAATGCGCAAGGCCAGCGGAAGCGGCGGACCGGATGCATATTCCTGCTCATCCCCCTTCCACACGGGACGCGGGGTGAGACTCCCTCCGCCGTGTTCCCCAGCCAGACGATTACGTCCTGTCCATCCATCCGTCAAGGCATTCGATGAACTCCTTCGGGATCGTCGTAGGTCGCCCCGAAAAATTCACGCACACCATATTGAGGACCGCCGTAGTGCAAAGCGCCGGGGCGCCTTCGCCTTCCAGGAGGTGCACGTCCTGCGCAAGCGATAGGCTGCGGTTGCGTCGCCACCGCAGCCCCGTGCGGATTTCTATCAATTCGTTGTATCGCAGAGGACGGCGGTACACGCAGGAGGCCTCAACGATGGTGAAGTGCTTCTCGTTTTCCATCAACCGGGAGTAGGGGTATCCTATCTCCCGAAAAAAAGATTCCCTCGCCAACTCAAAAAAATGATAGTAGCCGCCATGATAGACGGCCTGTCCCATATCCACTTCATACAGCGGAATACGGTGCAGTGATTTGTGCCAGACGGAAGGCGTAGCGTCATCGGGGGGCATCGGGGTCATTGTTCTCTCTTTCCAGGGCGTCCACCGCCATTTTAACTTTACGTTGTTGGATTCTCGGCCTTTTGTGATACATATTATTGCGAACGAAAAATGTAAACTCCAAATATTCCTCAGAGGTCGACATATTGAGAACAGGATCACGATACAGATATTTTCGAAAGCCGAAGCCGGACGCGGGAGACGGCGCGGAAACGGCAAGGGGAAGAGCCCCTTACGAGTTCAATATCCATTCCCAGCTACGCCCCGTCCTGGAAAAAATCGGCGTTCCCAAGCCCACGCCCTTTGTCCCGGACCCCTTCCAGATAGAAGCCCTCGAATCGCTGGGGGATTCGGACGTTCTGGTGACCGCCCCGACCGGAGCGGGGAAAACTTACATTGCCATCGAAGGAATTTCAAGGGTGTACGCGGAAGGCGGCCGGAGCTGGTACGCCTCGCCGCTGAAAGCGCTTTCCAACGCCAAATACCAGGAGTTCTCGGCGCGGTTCGGCGCAGAAAACGTCGGCATCCTTACAGGCGACCGCAAGGAGAACACCCATGCCCCGATAGTGGTCGGCACCACCGAAATCCTCCGCAACCAGCTCTACGACACGATGCACCGTGGAGAAGACCTGGACGTCAACCTGGTGGTTCTCGACGAGGCGCACTACCTGGGCGACGAGGACCGGGGCGTCGTATGGGAGGAGGTGCTCATTTACCTTCCTCCCCGCGTGAGGCTTCTCCTGCTTTCGGCCACCATCCGCAACGCTCAGCAGATATGCGACTGGCTGGAGTGGCTGCGCCAGAGGCCCTGCCGATTGGTGGAAACCCACGAGAGGCCGGTGCCCCTCTATCCGCTTTTTATTTTTCCATCGGGAGAGCTGACGCCCCTTTCCACCCGCCGGGGCGTATTCCCCAAGGTGCAGGCATTCGATCCGAGGTCCGTCTCCCGCCAGGAGCTTCCGGACGTTCCCAGGCTGCTCAACGCTCTCCGCCAGGCGAACCTGCTTCCCGCAATTTTCTTTCTGAAATCGAGGGCGGACTGCGAAAAAGCCATAGCCATGGCGCCCCCGTACGCGCGATCCGACGGGGAGCAGAAAAAGCCGAAGAAGAACGACCCGTTCAAGCGCACCCTCAGCAGGCTGCTCGAAGACTACCCCTTTTTGCGCCATCACAAGCAGGTGGAGATCCTGAGGCGCGCGCGGGTCGGAGCGCACCACGGGGGACAGCTCCCCCATTGGAAGATGCTCCTTGAAAAGCTGATGCAGGAGGGGCTCCTCGACGCGATTTTCTCCACGTCGACGGTCGCGGCCGGAGTGAACTTTCCCGCCCGCACCGTGGTAGTGCTCCAAAGCGACAGGTTCAACGGGAAGGAGTTCGTTTCCCTTTCCGCGACCAACCTGTTGCAGATGACGGGGCGCGCCGGGCGGCGCGGGATGGACGAGATCGGGTTCGTGCTCGTGGTCCCCGGACGATACCAGGACCCCCAGCTTGTCCACGACCTTCTGCGATCGCCGCCGGACTCGATCATAAGCCAGATAGGGATCAATTTCTCGATGGTCCTGAACCTTCTCCTATCGCACGCCCCGGAGGAGATACGGACGCTCTTCGCTTCATCCTTCGCCACATTCCAGAATATCGAGGACGAAGCCAACACGGCGGGCGAAATCCAGACGATCGACGCCGAAGCGGAGGACTGGCTTCCCGAGATGGCCTGCGGCTCCCTCGAGCGGATGGCCGAGGTTCGCCCGCAGTTCATAGCCCTCTCGGAGCGCATCCACAAGGCGCAGAAAACGATGCGCAGACAGGCGACAACGATTTCTTACCACCACTTGATGGTTGCGGGCCGCCTGTTCCTGAGCCGCCGTGGGACTCCCTACATGGCCGTCGGCGACATGGAAGAGGGCTCCGAGAAGGTCGAATCGGTTCGCCTCGCCCATCCCCTGCGATTTCGAAAGGGGCAGGCGCGGACGCACGGCGTGCATATGCAGCGCATCAAGGATATCGGGGTCGTCTTCGAGGCGCTGCCGCCCCTCACCGACCGGGAGGCATGGGAGGCATTGGCTTTGGAGGTGAGGGAGCAGCCCTTTGAATCCGAACTGCGGAAAGCGGTCGCGGAGCCCCACCCCATGGTGATGGAGGCTGCGCGTGAGATGATGCAGATGACAAAGGAAAAGGCGGCCCTGCCCTGCATGGACTGCCGCCTCTTCGGCCCCTGCTCCAAGGGGGGGAAGCATCCCTTCCACCAGCTCGTGCAAAGGTATTTTGACTACCGCTCGCATGTCCAGACGGTCCAGGAGCAGCTATGGCGCTCCTTCCTGCAATACTACCATTTCCTGCAGGAGGAGGGCTACGTGGACGCGGAAGGCTCCCTAACCGAGGATGGCCATTGGGCGTCCAAGCTGCGGCTCGACCAGCCGCTCCTCATCTCCGAAGGAATCCGGAGGGAAGTTTTCCCTTCGGACGACCCGGCGCTCCTTGCGGCGCTCGTGGCGCCTTTCGTTATGGACAAGGACCGTCAGGGAGACGCGCAGCTCTCCACTCTGGTCTGGAAGCACCCGGAGCTTGCAAAGCCTTTTTTCGCGATGCTCGATAGCCTCCAGCCGCTTCGGGACCATCTTCAGGCTGCCGGGTTCGCAACGCCGCCTCTTCCCTTCTGGGCGCTCGTCACCGTGCACCATTGGGCGCTCGGAGAATCATGGCAGGCGGTGCAGGGCGTCGCGGGAATGGATGAAGGGGACCTTGCAATGGTCATCTTGCGGACGGCAGACCACTTGCGCCAGATCGAATCCCTTTCGGAAACGCACCCCCGCCTCGCGGCCTCGGCCCGGCGCGGAATAGAAATGCTTCTGCGCGAACCCGTCCTGATCGCTTAGCAGGCGCCGCAAGGCATCAAGGGAATTGCAGCCATGCCCCGCATCGCCGTTATGTCCGACATTCATGGCAACCTCGAAGCGCTGGAGGCGGTGCTGCGCGCCATCGACGGCGAGGGTGCGGATCACCTCATCCACTTGGGCGACATGGTGGGCTACAACGCCAACCCGTGCGAATGCATCGCGATGTCGAGGGAGAGGAAGATGGTTTCAATCCTCGGGAACCACGACCTCGCCGCCATAGACCTCCAGACGGCGGATTCGCTCAACATGATCGCCCACGAAGCAATCCGCTTCGTCCGGCGGCAACTGGGGGCGGAGCACCTCAAGCATCTCCGGGGGCTGCCCCGCGTGGAGGTGTTCTGGGATAAGTACCTCCTCTGCCATGGCGCGCCCGAAAACATCGAGGCGTACATCGTGAACATGTTCCAGGCGAAACGCGTCTTCAACCTGCTGCGGAAGTGCTATGCGGGCATCCGGGTGTGTTTTTTCGGACACACCCACGTCCAACGGCTCTGGATGTGCGACGAACGCGGCAAGGTCTCCTCCCCGCCGAATCTCTCGAACGGCATCCCCCTCTCACCCCAGCGCGCCTACCTCATCAACCCCGGAAGCGTCGGCCAGCCCCGCCAGGGAAACAACAGAGCGCATTATCTTCTTTTCGATTCGGATGAGGAAATCGTCCAGTTCAGGGCGGTTCCCTATGATATTGGGAGGACCCAGGAAAAAATCCTTCAGGCCCGTCTTCCGGCCTATCTGGCGGAACGGTTGTCGGACGGAATTTAAGGGAGGATGCATTATGTTCGGAGAGAAAGAGATTGCGTTAAAAGATGGCTCCAGGACGACGCTGAAACTCATGACCCGGGAAGACGAAGAGGCTCTCTACCGCTTCTTCCGGACTCTCCCGGATGAACTCCTGATATTCATCCGTCACAATGTGAAGGACCGGGGCGTCATCCAGGACTGGGTGGAGCGCCTCAACTACGCGCGCGTGCTCCCCCTCCTTGCTGTCGCCGGGGGAGAGATCGTCGGCGACGCCACGCTCCACCGCGTTCCCCACGGATGGAAACGCCACATCGGCAGGGTGCGGGCCGTCGTGTCGCCGGAGCATCAGAACCAGGGGCTTGCGACCGCCATGCTCAACGAACTCGTGCGGCTCGCCGCCGAAGTCGGCCTGGAGAAGCTCTGGGCGGAAATTCCTCTCGATTCCGTGGGAGCGATCCGGGCGTGCCGCAACGCGGGTTTTGCTTGCAAGTCTGTCATCGAGGACCTTGTGAAAAATTCAAGGGGCGAGAACATGGACGTATTGATAATGGTTTGCGACGTGGCGAGGTATTTCGACCGCGAGTGGTCCAGCCGATGGAGCCGAAGCCAAGGCTAACGCATGACCTCGCCCGACCCGAATGCGGGGAAAACCCGCAGCAACTCGCTCTTCAGATCCGATGCATCCGCGCACCGCCGCGCCCAGTCTTTCCGAAGACATTTGAGGATGATCCCCTCCAGCTCTTCCTGCATGTCCGGCGCAATGCTCCTCGGCGATTCGGGCTCCGTCTCGAGTATCAGGTCCATCAACTGCTTTTCGTTGTCGTCGTAGAACGGAAGGCATTCCGTCGCAAGCATGTAGAGGATTACCCCAAGCGCCCACACGTCGCTCGCTATTCTGCTCTTCCCCATGATCTGCTCCGGAGCCATAAAGGGGCGCGACCCAATGATGGTGCTGCTGATGCTGGCCCGGGTCAGGTCCTTGCCTGTGCCGAAGTCGAGGAGCTTCACGCCGCCCGACGGGCCTATGACGATATTTTCCGGCTTAATGTCGCGGTGCGCAATCCTCGATCGGTGGGCAAAGGCAACCACGTCGAGAAGAGCGAGAAAAACCCTCTCCTTGGCCGCTCCGCTCATCCCCTGGTCCATGCGCTCCTGGAGCGTCAGGCCTTCCGCGTATTCCTCTATGAGAACGACTTTCTCCTCGTCTCGCACGATTTCCTTCAGGTGCACCGCATTGGGGCTCCCGGCAAGCCGTTTCAGAATGGACGCCTCCCGAAGAAATTTGGCGTTCATCTTCATGCTGTGCGGGATCTTTGCTACCGCCAACGAGGTCGTTTCCCGGTCCCGAACCAGCCATACGTCCCCATAGCTTCCAAAACCGAGCCTGCGGACCATCTCCCATTTCCCGCCGAGAAGGCGCGGGGACCCGGGACTCGGCTCCGACGGTGCGGAGACAGAGGAGAATACGCGGCGAAGGCGGCGTCCGATGCGACGCCAGAATGTATTGTTTCGGGACGGCTCTTCACGATCCTCCAACCTCACGGCGTTCCCCCACTCGAGCATTACGTACAGGCGGGAAGCAAAACTCAACGCATCTAGCGGCAACATCCAATAGTCGTCCGCCCCCGCGTGGAGGTAGTCCCGGACATTGCGGGCTTTCTCCCCGGGAACGAGCACAAGAAGGAGGAAGCCTCCTTTAAATGAGCGCTTCAGGCGGCGGATAAACTGATCCGGCCTCGTAAGATTCCCATCGATGCGAATGATGACGAGCCGCGCCCCTTTTTCTCGGATAAGCTCTTCCATATCCTCCACACTGGAAACCGCGATTGGAGCGGCGTCCACTTCGGAGCGAGAGAGAATGTCCTCAATGATTCGCATTTCATCGGCGGTTGCATTGAAGAGCAGCACGCTTTCGCTCGGCATATCCTCAATACTCCTCGGGCTCCGGAGACATATGGAAAGCCTGGCTGGACGGCGAATATCCGGATGGACTATACATGACGGGAAAAAGAAGCGATCCACGGAACAAAGGGCCGTAAAGAAAGACCCCCGCGCCGAGCGGGGGTCCAGGGGATTGGGGAGCTTCAAACAAGTCCGGGAGAGGCGGGCGGGTGAACCACCCGCTCCATTCACTTTACGCCGGCTGCTTGAGGGCTTCCTTCTCGCTCTCGAGAACTGGCCTCTTGGTTACGACCGCCACAATCGTTGCGGCGATCAGGATGCAGCCGGAAAGATAGAAGGCATAGTCCAGGCTGCCCGTAGCGTCTTTAATGAAGCCCGCCAACTGGGGCACAAAGAACGCGAGCCCCCAGCCTATAAAGACCAGACCGTAGTTGAAGCCAAGGTTCTTAGGACCGAAGAAGTCCGCCGTGAAAGCGGGCATGAGGGACAAGCCGCCGCCATACTGCCAGTATGCAATGCCGACAGCGAGGAAGAGAAGCAGGACGCTTCCTGACTTCATGATGGTCGGCATCAGGAAGAGGCATATGGAGGAAATGACGCAGTTGAGGATATACGCGTTGGTGCGCCCGATCTTATCGGAGTAGAAGCCCGTTCCAATTCGACCGGAAGCATTCACCAAGCCGCCGTAGGATGCGAGCAGCCATGCGTTCGCCGCGAAGAAAGCAATGCTCGCGGCTGTTTTGTTGAGCATCGGGGACGCGTTGCCGATAATCAAAAGACCGGACTGGGCGCTGCCGATGAACATGAAGACGAGGGCGTAGAACTGCACGGTCTTGATCATCTCGGAAGCCGTCCAATCGACGGTCGTAAGGGTCGTCTTCTTGGCGGAACCCGCTACAGCCGGGGCGCCAGGAGGAACGTATCCCGCCGGAGGCACGTCAAGGAGCTGCCCGGCTACCAGGACCACGACTGCAAAGAGCACTCCCAAGGCGTAGAAGCTGCCGGAAATTCCAAAATTGGTGATGAGGTATTTAGCAAGCGGCGAAATATAGAGGGCCGCGCCGCCATACCCGCCGACCACCAACCCCACGATCAGGCCGCGCTTATGGGGTCCGAACCACCGGACCGCCGCGGGGGTGGGGGCCGCGTAGCCGATGCCCATGCCGATGCCGCCGAGGAAGCCGAAGCCGATTATCAGGCCGGTGTAGCTTTTCATGGCGCCAGCAACGATGCACCCCAGAGCAAGCGAAAGCCCACCGATCGTCGCCCCCACCTTGGGACCATATTTATCGAGAATCTTGCCGCCCGGAATCATGAAGAGGGCGAACACGATGCCGCATATGGCGTACGCCCAAGTGGCCTGGGCGTCGTTCAGGTACACCCAGCCTTCGTTCAGGCCCGTCATGATCTCACCGGCGGGATGGTCTTTGTTGGCGAGCAGGGCCGATTTCCAAACGCTCCAGGCGTAGAGGATGCCCAAGCAGAGGTTGATAGCGGTGCCCGCAAAAGTAACAGTCCAAGCCTTGGATGGAACTTTTTCTAATTGCGCCGACATAATTTGCCTCCTTAAGCTGCCGTAATAAATTGGCAAAGAAAAAAGCCACACTCACTTTTTACTAAAAATTCCGCGTCTTTTCCCGACTCCCGTCGCCCCGCCGGGTCCATGCCGAAGAGACAGGTCTTCCCATTGGGAGCGGGACTATGAATGCGCCCATTCCGAAGAAAGGATGCGGTCCACCCTTCTTCGCGAAAAATCGAAACATTTCCGCGATAAAATCAGAATATCCAGCCTTGCCCCAGGATCGCGTTAGGTCCGTCCACCAGCACGGCGGCGGCGATTCCCGGTCGAACAAAACGATCTGATTTCAAAAGGGTAAAAGCAATTATTGCAAAGTACGGATCAATGCGTTAGTGAGTTAGTGTTGAGAAACTGAAGTTCTCATGAAGTGCAGCAATGAGGTCCCGTTGCGAGGTCATCATGAGCGTTTGCGATGGCGGAGCCGGAAGTCGTCTGCCAGGCGACAACCTCATTCCCCATCCGCCCATTAAGCGCGAAGTGAAGAGCATCCAAGCGAATGAAGCAGTGAATCAGAATATTGCAGCGATTATCTAGCCTCCTGTTCACCTCCTTTCCAACTGGCTTCCCGTCCCTCCTTTCCTGTTCTGCGTCAGATAAACGATTTTAACTTTCTCTTGGCTTGAGTTATTACATAGCGTTCTTGGAGTGTCAAGAAAAATTCTCATTATTTTATATTGTTACGAATTGCACAAGAGAATTTCCGCCGTCCGGCGGTCGATTCATCCCTCTTTATCGAATGGCTTCAAGTGTATGTGATGCACTTCAGGCTTGAGGAAAAAACGGCTCTCCTTCACTTTTTTCTCAAGCGCCCCTGTGGTGATTATGATCTTGTGAACGGACTCAAAACTGGTCAGGCTCTTCACGGCCGCGAGGGTCACCAGTGGATCGAAGCAAACCGCGTACAGGATTCCGCCATCAGGGCCCAGTGCAATCACGTCCACTCCCCTCTCGTGCACACGCGGAGGCATATAGTCCGCAACAACCGGGAGGCTCCAACTCCGCATCATGCCATAGAGGCGGCACTGGAGCGACCTCACAATGGAGCGCTCGCTCCTGTAAGCCTTCGGGATGCCCCGCCAGGTTTCCTCAAGCTCCGCCTTCCACTCCTGCCACTGCTGCTCCAGATCGTCTTGCATGAGAGTCCTTTCCATTTATGCCCGTTAAGGTTTGAATGTTTGTATCCGGCAAAATTATCCCGTTGTAGGAGCGTATTTTGCAATCCTCAACAAGCAGAACGTCCACGACCGACCCCTCCCCGCGCGAAACAGGGCGCCCAGCCGCTTTTATCTGTCATGAATTGTCCGAACAAGCATCATTCGGAGCGAAAAAAGCGGCGAGGCCGCCGACCGGCGCACCCAGAGCGCGGGACACAGGGTGGCATTTCGCCATCAACAGGAAAAAAAGGCGCGGGTCCCCAAAGCCATCGAGCGTCTCGTAATGCCCCATGCCCTTTGCGACAATCACGTCCGCGCTGTCGAAAGCCCGGCGAAACGTCGTCGATGTTTTGTCGAGCTCGAGCCCTACAGTGGCGACGCCAGTGTCGATAACTTCAATCCCTCGCCAGGCCGCCGCCTCCCGCTCCAGCCAATTTTGAAGATCTTGAAGCGTGACGTCGTTCTGCACGGGGCCGCCCTTTACCGCGTACAGCACCCGCAGCCCCGCTTTGGCCAAGCATTGCAGTACGGGAAGATCGAAAAACGCCTCCCCCGCGTTGTCCGCAAGCCATAGGAGAGAGCGGCAATCAGAGCCAAGTCGCGCCTCCAGGCGCGCCACCTCGTCCACCGCAAAGGACGCCCCCAAACGTAGTTGCGCCTCCATTGCCTCGGCGGGACGGAAGAAGTCGATGGCGTTTCCCAGGCCGGAAAAACCGATCAATTCCCTGAACGAAGCGCTCTCAGCCGGGGCGTATTCTCGGGCGAAGCCGAAAGAGGCGTCCATTTCACGCCGTTTTCTCTCTGAGAAAGGGTCCGGATTGCCGCAAATGGACTGGATGAGCGGATAAAACCTGTTGGCCAGATGCGCCGCCGAAAGCGGTTCGCCCTGCATGCTGAGGACGAACTCCCGCGCAGCCGTGGACGCTCTTTTGCGAAGCATCGGGTCCGGCGAAGCGGCCTCGACGGTCATTGCGATGAGGCGGTCAAGGCACGGCAGGCATTCCACAGTCACTTTCATCTCACATCCACCCGTCCCTTGATTTCAGTTCAATCAATCATTCCCATAGATGAAGTATAATATATGGAGGAGCCCTTTCAAACCCCTTAGGTGATTTCCGAGAAAACTATCACCTCAGCAATGGTCTTTCAAATTATGCTTCAAGCGAGCGTAAGTTTAATTTTGGCAGCGTTGGGAATTTGCACCACAAAGTAAGGAATTAGAATTTGAGTTTGAACCATCATGATCCTCGTGAAGCATTGACACCCTCGCAGATCGAAGACCTTCGCTTGGCGACCGCCAAGATGCGGGAGGTGGAGCGCAGAGTTGGCGGACTGACTGCATCGTTAGATGAGAACGGGACCGGCGGCCTGTGAAATCATTTGTGAGGATCAGTGAAGCTGATGCTGCGCCAGGTCAAGACGCAAAAAAGCCACCCCAAATCTGGAGTGGCTTTTTATTCGGCAGGCCCGGGTAGGGGAAAGCAATTAGGCCTTTTTGTCGAGCTCGGCCTTCAGCTTCTCGACTTCTTCCTTGTACTTGTCGGCTTCTTCTTTGTAACGGGCGGCGTCAGTCGTCTCAGAGGTGCAGCATTCGTCCTTCTTTTTGAGAGGCAGTTTGTCTTTCACTTCGTCGAAGCCCAAATACGCGGCCATTGCGCCGCCCAGCAAGAGCATCGCCGGTACAGCGCCGGCAAGAAGTTGCAGGAAGGGACCGAAGAAAACAAGAATGCCTATAAGCCCCAGAAAAGCAGCCGCAATGCCACCTACAAAAACCTTCATTAGCTTTCCTCCTATGCATCTTTGGTAATGATTAAGCGTTAATGCCCCATAAGCCGGGCTCCGCAAAGCCCCTAGGATTAAAGGCCTCGGAATCCTCTCCTATTCTATCGGATTGAGCGTAACCCTTAACATGGCGTTGTATAGATTGCAAGCGGAAATTTTCACTTGCACGTCGCGTCGCGTCGCGCCGGAGAAGACTATTGCCATACATCTTGCCTTCTGCTACTGGGCAGTATGGGGAAAATACGTACAGGCGAAAAGCGAAGAATTAGGCGAGAGGGGCAGGAGAAGCGTTTAATGGGGGGGCGGCGTTGAGCGTGCTGGAGGCGCTAACGCCTTTACCTGACGACATGGTCATCGTAATCAGTGGAGACGCCGGATTTTGCATTGAAAAGTTTTGCGAGTGGTTGAACGCAAAAGATTTTTTACCTCTTCCGAATCAAGGCGAACGCCGGCCTCATTTTCATGAGGATTTCTGACTGGGCGCAGGATGCGGTTGCGCGCAATCCGCACGGAGACTATCAGCGCGTCCATTGTGAAGGCAGCGAGATTCCGGCCCGGTCCTTCTGGAGGATGCCTGGCCTCCGACACGCTGTTTATCCGGGAATTCAGGACGGCTTTGTCGTTGAGAAAACAAACTCAGCGACAATGGAAACGGACCGTCGGCACTTCATCACGAATCCCCCTCCCCAAGACTGGGACTGCCAAAGCATTCTCGATAGAATCCTGCTGCATTGTTTTCAGCCTAAAAAGCTCGGTTCCCCAGACGGGTCGGCGAGAGGTCCAATTCCCGGGCGACAAATTTACCCTCGGGAGGCGGTTCCTGGACATCCCAGGCCAAGCCCCCTGGGTTCCTTTTGTTAGCGCACCCCGGGGGCTTGCACGCTTGCCTACTTTTTCCCATCCTTCAAAACATTCACCGTTTCGGCAATCTCCTCTGGCGTCACGCTTTGGCGGAGTTGCTCAAGACCGCGCATGATCTTGGCGAACCGCACGCCCTCGGCGGCGCTCACCCATTCGAGTTGGAGGCGTTCGGGGCGGATGCCGAGCTTTTCCATCTTCTTGCGCACCTTCTCGACCCGCTTCGCCGTCCAGTGGTTGGCGTCGATGTAGTGGCAATCCCCGATGTGGCAGCCGCTTACGAGCACCACCGGGGCGCCCTGCGCAAACCCGCGCCAGATAAAATCCTCGTCGACGCGCCCGGAGCACATGGTGCGTATGAGCCGCACGTTCGGCGGGTACTGGAGCCGCGAAACCCCGGCGTAATCCGCGCCCGCATATGAGCACCAGTTGCAGGCGAATGCGAGGATCTTCTCCTTCGGCTCCACGGCCAGGAGCGCATCCACCTGATCCACGATCTGCTCGTCGGTGAAGTGGTTCATTGTAATCGCGTCGAAGGGGCATTCGGCGGCGCACGTCCCGCAACCCGCGCAGGCCGCCGTCGTCACCACCGCCGGCGCTTTTTTCTTCACGTCCACCGTGATGGCGTTGTACGGGCAGACCTCGGCGCACTTGCCGCAGGACCTGCAAAGCTCCACGATCACCCGCGACGTGATGGGCTCGGTCAGTATTTCGCCGTCGTGCATGAGGCGTATGGCCCGCGCTGCGGCGGCGGACGCCTGCGTCACGCTCTCCTTGATGTCCTTCGGCCCTTCGGCGCATCCCGCATAAAAGACGCCGCGCGTCGCCGCGTCCACGGGCTGGAGCTTCGGGTGCGCTTCAAGGAAAAATCCGTCCGGCGTGAGCTGGAGGCCAAGCATTTCCTGGATCTTGCGGGTCGAAGCGGCGGGCTTCACGCCAACCGCAAGCACCAGCATGTCAAGGTCGTAGAATTCGATGCTTCCCGTCGCCGCGTTTTCGACCGCGACCCGCAGGCTCCCGTCCGGAAGCTCCTCGACCGTTCCGGGGAGCCCCCGCACATAATGAACGCCAAGCCGCCTGCTCCTCGTGTAGAGGTCCTCGAACCCCTTCCCGAACGCCCGGATGTCGATGTAAAACACCTTTACGTTGACGTCCGGGTCGTGCTCCTTGAGCACCAGGGTGCTCTTCACCGTATTCATGCAGCATACGTTGGAACAGTACGAAGCGCCCTTCCGCGCCGACCGCGATCCGACGCACTGGATGAAACCGATCGAGCGCGGATGCTTCCGGTCCGTCGGACGGACCAGCTCCCCTTTCGATGGCCCCCCGGCGTTCACCAGCCGTTCAAATTCGAGGCTCGTCAGCACGTTCTCAAAGCGCGTGTAGCCGTACTCGTCCATTTCCGTCGGATCGTAGGGCTCGAGGCCCGTAGCCACGACAATGGCCCCGACATTTTCGTGGATCTCCTCGTCCGACATATGGAAATTGATGCACTTCTTGTCGCAGGCGTCCACGCACTTCGTGCAGACGGCGGGGTTGTTCCCCAGGCACTCGTTGATGTTTATCACGTACGCCGACGGGACCGCCTGCGGAAAAGGCGAATAGATCGCCTTCCGCGACGAGAGGCCATGGTTGAACTCGTCCGCCCGGACGACGGGGCACGCCTGCGCGCAATCGCCGCACGCCGTGCATTCCTTTTCGTCCACGTAGCGGGCTTTCTTCAAAATCTTCACGTCGAAGTTTCCGACGCACCCTTTAACATCCACCACTTCGCTCAGGGTGTAGAGCTTGATCCGGGGATGCCGACCGGCATCCGTCATTTTAGGCCCGAGTATTCAAATGGAGCAATCCATCGTCGGGAAGGTTTTGTCGAGCTGCGCCATCATTCCGCCAATGGAAGGCCTCCTTTCCACCAACACCACGTCGACCCCATTGTCCGCGAGATCCAGCGCCGCCTGGATTCCGGCCACCCCAGCCCCGATCACGAGCGTCCGCTTCGTGAGCGGGAGCCGCTCCGGCTCAAGCGGCTCAAGCCCCCGCACCCTGGCCACTGCCATTTTGGTGAGGTCGGAGGCCTTCTCGGTTGCGGCTTCGGGCTCGTTCATATGCACCCAGCTGCAATGCTCGCGGAGATTCGCCATATCGAGGAGATACGGATTCATCCCGACGGACTGCACCATCTTGCGAAACGTCGGCTCGTGCAGCCTCGGCGAGCAGGAAGCCACGACGACGCGGTCGAGCCCGTGCTCCATGATGTCGTCCTTGATGCTCTGCTGGCCGGGTTCCGAGCAGGCGTATCCGATATCCTTCGCTACGACGACGTCTTCGAGGCCGGCCGCCTGTTCCGCCACCTTCGCGCAGTCAACCGTCTTGGCGATATTGAGTCCGCAGTGGCAGACATAAACCCCGATCCGGGGCCGGTCCGCCTGATTCTTCTCGGGTCTTTCCATGATAGGCTTCTTTCGTGATTAGGCTAGTGGGCTGTCAGCCTTCATTTTGCAGGTTGGCCATTGGCTGGAGTTCGCATTCGTTCACCCCAAACCAAAAAAACAAGTCCAACAAGGCACTGGTTGGGGCAAATAAGCTGATTGAGCAAATCGTCAGATTGCAAGCATCCCGGTTAGGGCTATTCCCATTGGATCGTTTTCGCGAGCACGCTGGTGAGGTCCATCACATCCATTGCAAGCTCCTTCCCCCGGAAGGGGTCTTCCATGGCGCACCGCAAATGGATCTGGCACTTGGGGCACGCGGTCACGAGGAGGTCGCTCCCGGTTTCATGAGCCTGCCGGAGTCGCTTCACCTGCAACGTCTTGCTATAGCTGTCGCACCCCACCCAGGCGCAGTTACCGCAGCATAGCGCCGATGCGCCGTAGTCCTTCATTTCCTTGTATCCCGTTGGATTCAGGCGGTCGAGGAGCTTTCGCGGAAGGTCGGCGCGGTTTTCCATGCGGCTCAGGCGGCAGGGGTCCTGGAAGGTCAGCCTCCGGTCGAGCTCCTTGAAGCCGACGGCCCCCTTGGAGATTTCCGCTTCAATCCGGTCGTAGATGTGCGTAACCTTAAAACCCGTTTCCACGCCTAAGGCCGGGTAATCATGGGCGAGCGTCCGGAAGCACTCGGGGCATGCGGTGACGATTTCCTCTATGCCGGCATCGCGCATTGCTTCCACGTTCAACCGCGCAAGGCGCAAAAAATTCTCCCGGTCGCCGGACCACAACAAATCGTGCCCGCAGCACCGTTCGTCCGTGTGGACGGCGGGGAAGACGTCGAAAAAGTTGAGGAGCCGCAGACTGTCGTACAGTATGTCGGTGGTCGAAACCCCGATGTGGTTCTTGAAATACGCATCGAAATACGGGGCGCAGCCGCCGAAGAAAAGCATTTTGC
Organism: uncultured Syntrophobacteraceae bacterium; assembly: GCA_937958025.1. Lineage (GTDB taxonomy): Bacteria > Desulfobacterota > Syntrophobacteria > Syntrophobacterales > Syntrophobacteraceae > CALFXO01. Next base: position 1,173 of record CALFXO010000039.1, on the reverse strand, counting down.
TATCGGGATCGACCCGAACGTCCTCCGGGAGGTTTTCCCAGCGCTTCGGCTTCACGTCCTTTGACGCCATGGTGCGCATGAGCGACTGGAAAAATCCGCCGTGCGCCTCGCGCCCCGTCGACGCGCACCCCTCGCACTCTCTCTGCATGGCGCGCATGTCGCGAATAAAACCGGGGAAGTCCACGGCGGAGGGGCAGCGGTCATAACAGAGCCCGCATGTGAGGCACGACCACACGTCGCGCGCTATGATGGGCGAATCGAGCGACCCGCCGATGATGGCGCTCGCCACCCCGCGGGGCGAAAAGGGCTTCCCCACGAGGGTCAGCGGACACGCCGAGGAGCACTTCCCGCAGTCCTGGCAAGCGCTCACGTTGTGCTCATCCACCAGCCGCTCTGCAATGCTTCCCATGACAGGAGCGAGGTCGTTTTCCTTCAGTACGGGTGCAACCGGACTTTTTCCCATCTTTTCGAGGTCATCCCGGAACTTTTGCAGGAACGCGAGCAACTCGGCCGACTCTTCGGGAAGATGCGCGGTCCAGCGCAGCCGCTCCGCGCCGAGCCCGAGCAACTCCAAAATGTTGCGCGCATCCGAAATGTTCATGTCGGCCACCTTCGTGCCATTCCCGTACCGGCACGATCCGGGCTCGCACCCGATCAGCGCGACCCCGTCCGCTCCCATCTCGAAGCCCCGGTAGAGCAGCGACTTGCTGATCCGCCCCGTGCAGGGTATCCGCACCATCCGCACCTCCGGCGGAATGGGCGCGCCCTTGTCCTGAAGCTCCTGGAAGGCGGCGTGCGGCCCCCAGTTGCAGATAAACACTATAATCTTCAATGGATTCATCCTCGTGACGCTCCCCGGCGGCGTTTACACCAATATCTCGTCGATCATCCGCTCCAGATAGCGCCGGTCGCGGTAAGGACTGTCCGCCGCGTTGGACGGACACCTCGGAATGCAATTGCCGCACCCCTTGCACAGGCCCTCGTTCACGACGGCGCACCAGCCGCCCACGTCGTTTTTCCGGAAGCTGATAGCGTGGTAGGGGCAGACCTGCATGCAGCGCCCGCAGCCCCGGCAGCGCTCCTGATCGATGACCACCGTGTAGCCCTTGTTCTGCCTCGGGCGGCGAGATCGGAAGAGCACACGTCTGAACTCCAGTCACGAGTGGATATCTC
>CALFXO010000038.1 GCA_937958025.1 uncultured Syntrophobacteraceae bacterium | reverse complement strand
GATATCCTCCGCTGTAGCCGAGCGTGATGGCATTGCCGTTTCTGTCGTCGATGCGCGTGAGCTTGCCGGAAGCGTCGAAGAGGTGGGTCTTTCCATACTTCGTTTTGCGGGTGTACGAGCCGTCCGCGTTCTTGACGATGGTGGAGCTGTCCCGGCTCCTTCGGTCCGCCCTGTAGACTCCGTCGCCGCCCTTGGAATAGTAGAGCACGCTCCCGTCGTAGCCCCGCAGCGTAAGGCTTTGGTCGGCATTGACGCTGAGCGTGATGTTCAGCTCGTGGGTCCAGCCCCTCCCGAGGGCCCCCACCGCGCTGTCCCGGCTGTTATAGGAAAGCGTGAGCGGGCCCGCCTGCTGGGAGTGATAAACGTTGCCGCTTTCCAGGTTCCCCGAGGAGTAGAGGCTTATGCTGTTGCTTGGCTCCGTATCGACAACGTTCTCCAGGTTGCACGGGTCGGCATCGGCCGCGTCGGGCAGGGCGCACGAACCGTACTCCCCCTGCAAAAGCCAACTCGGCGGATGGACGTATGCCGCATAGCTCTGGCTCTTGGGATACACGCAAACATCCACTTCACCGTATGGCCAGCCAACCTCCGGATCGGTCCCGAGCATTCCCCAGTAGCTCGAGTTTCCACCGAAGTCGCCCGCCGTGACGGTTGGCTCATAGGTGTACCTGTATCCCAGGTTCCAGCAGCCCTGATCGGCATAGATGTCGGTCTTGGGAGAATATGTTTTGATAGTGAATTCATAAAGCCCGTAATAAGCCGTTATCTGAGTTGTAGTTGGAGCGCCGGGCGCATTCTGTTCAACCCAGTAAGATGCTCCGGCGGGCGCCTCCGCCCGGGCGCCGGTTGAAAACATCAGCGCGATTGCCGCCATAAGACACACAAAGCATTCTCTTGTCCGCTGCATAGCCGTATCCTTATTCAATTGGAAGCGTCGCTTTTTCTACCAAACAGGATGCAAGTGGGTGGCGCCCGATGCAGAGCCCAGGGGTCATTCTCCTGCCTAGTCTTCGTCCGAGAGAAGCAGCATTTCCATCGCCCCCGCGAGCGCCCCACCCCACGTAGGGAAGGCTGTCGCATCGGAAGAGTCGGTCCCGGCGAAATATTCCGGTATCCGTTCACCCTGGGTGGACGATAGCATAATTTTATAGTTGAAGAGACTCATGATTTTGTGTATTTATCATTAACAGTCCGTATTGCTTGGGCGAGCACCCTCCTAACCATAGGGGTTAGCATTTGGACCGCAACGAAGCGAAGGCGATTTACGAAAGGGGTGAAGAGGCCGTCATCGAGAAACTTATCGAGATGGATGCTCGTCTCACGGCCCTTGAAAGGCGGAACGCCGAGCTCACCTCGAATTCCACGAATTCCTCCAAACCGCCCTCCTCCGATGGTCCCCAAGCCCCCCCCGGCAAACCAAACCTCCGTCGCGCCGCCGACAGGGAGGACAAAAAGGGCATCGGGGAGCGCACAGGGAATTGCTTCCTTCTGAAGAGATGGACGTCATCAAGGATCTTTTCCCTGCTTCGTGCAGCCATTGCGGGCAAAACCTCTCCCCGGAAACATGTAAAGAAACCTCGGCGCCTGCCCGCTGGCAGCATTTTGAACTTCCGCGGATCGATCCGATTCGCACCGAATACCGTTGTCATGAACTGCGCTGCTAGTGCGGAGCCAAAACCCGCGTCGATCCTCCCGCCGAGGTGGCTCTGAGTCCTTTTGGTCCAAGGCTTCACGCTGCTATCGCCTATCTCTCGTCGGTCCACAGGGGATCTCGTCGAGGGGTCGCCGAGATAGTCAAGACCTTGCTGGGCGTGGATATCTCCCTCGGAGGCATCTGCAACGTGGTCGAACGAGTGACGGAGGCATCGCAAGAGGCGGTGGAAGAGATAAGGGCCTCTGTTGCCAATGCCTCCGTCCTTCATGCCGATGAGACGGGGTGGAGAACGGCTGGCAAGCGACGGTGGCTATGGGTTTTTGTCGGGCCCCTGACCGTATACTTCCATGTCGCCGCCTCCCGTGGAGCAACAGTGCTTTCGACTGTTCTCGGAAGCGTTTTCCGGGGAATTCTCGTCACCGACGACTATTCGGCTTATCGTAAATATCATCACGGAATTCGTCAGCTCTGTTGGGCTCACCTCATCCGAAAGCTCAAGGGAATCAAGGACTCCCGCGGCAGTCCCGACGCCTATGCCTTCTCCCGCCAAATGCTCCGTGAGGCGGGAAGAATCTTCACTTGTTGGCATGCCTTTGTGCGGGTCGGACTCAGTCGCAAGGAACTCTTCGATGCGACGCATCTCATTCGCGCCAGGATGAAGCGTTGCTGTCGTCATTACGAGAATAGCGAAGACGCTCTCGTCCGTACACAAGCCCGACGTTTTCTCAAAAACTGGGACCACCTCTTCATTTTTCTCCTTGTAGAGGGTGTTGGGCCCACCAATAATACATCTGAACGGACAATCCGCCCGGCGGTGCAATGGCGAAAGACGTCTTATGGCAACCAGACGGAGAATGGCGAGCTATTCACCTCCAGAATTCTCACCCTCACGAGAACGTGTCGGCTGCAAGACCTTAACGCATTCGAATATCTTGCCTGTCTTATGAACGCTCATTTTAATGGCTGCCCCATGCCCTCCCTAGTGCGATAGCCCCCCCCTGAACGGATACGTATTAAAAGTAATTATTGGATTCAGTAAAAACGTGCGCAAAAAGCCACACTCTATAAATTCAAGCACTTAGCTTGTATAGATTAAAATGATC
>CALFXO010000037.1 GCA_937958025.1 uncultured Syntrophobacteraceae bacterium | reverse complement strand
CCGTGTTCACCACGGTGGATTCCACGTTGAGCGGCGTGCTCTGGTCGGCGATTATTGTTCCGAAATTATACAGCGTCGTGGCGTTCCCGTTGCTCCCGATCGTTCCCGAGCCTTCTATCGTATGTGCGGCATCGTTCGTGAGACTTGCGTAATTGACGCCCCTCAGCACGTAGTTGTTGCTGTTGTCGCCCATGTGGAGAACACCGGAGCCGGTCAGCGTCCCCCCGTTTCCGGCGAAGTACGTTCCGGACCCCATAGACTCGACCAATATCGTCCCATTGTTCGTAATGGTGGTCCCGCCAAGGTAGGTGGACGATCCGTCGTTCGCAACATAGGTCCCGTTGACGGTGACCGATTTCAACGTAGCGCTCGTTCCGGACGCCGTATCGACGTTCCCGTCCAGTTCGCCGCCTGTCACCGTGGTGTTGGCAAGGGTCGCCCAGGAAGAGCCCAGTCCTTCGATGGTCCCGCCCGCATTGTTGACCGTGGCGCCGTTGAAATAAAGTTCTCCGCCGCTGGCCATCATCGAGCCGCTGTTATTCACCGTGGAATAGATGGCGAGCGGTGTGCTCTGAGTGGCAAGGACAACGCCGAGGTTGGTGAATGTGGTGGCGTTGCTGTTGCTCCCGATCGAACCGGAGCCTTCGATGGTGTGGTTGTTGCCATTGGAGAGGCTGGCGTAATTTGCACCCGTCAAGATGTGGTTGTTGGAATCATTGCTCATTTCGAGCACGCCGGAGCCCGTCAGCGCCCCTCCGGCCGACAGAAAGTAGGTCCCGGAGCCAGTGGAATTGAGCAGAATAGTCCCGTCATTCGTCACTACGCCCGAGTCGGTCCCGATCCGCAACCAAAAGCTTTGACCATTCTCAACCGTGAGCGAGCCGCCCGAAGCAATGGAGAGGTTGTCTATGTAGACGCTGGTGTCTGCGCTGACGTCTCCGGAAGCTCCGATATAGACGTTATAATTGCTCCCGTTGACTCCATCGTAGGGATATTTTGAAGAACCCAGGTAAGGGTCCCACGACGCCGAAGCGGTCCAGACGCCAGAGCCTCCCACCCATGTTACATCCACGGTTGCACAAGCGGGAGCTGGAGCAATGGCTGAAAGCCCCGCAAGTAGCGCAACAATCACTGCAAAGCACTGCAACCTCCGAAGGGACCTCATCTTGACGCCTCCATACAACGATTTCCGACGCTCTTGCGCCTTGGGTGCAACGAAAGACGTGCATTCCATGGCTGCCCTTATCATAAAAAACACATTCTGGCGTTGAGTATTATGTAATTATATTTGCGGCATATTCTCCGCCATGTCACAAGAATGTAAAGGGGGATTTTGGTGGGTAGGTTTTGGGTATCGGATGATACCCAATAGCTGAATAAATTTGATAAGTGGCAAGATATTACGTCGCCGACCAATTTCCAGTAAGCATAAGATAATATTATATTTTAAATGCACCATTGATTATTCCCAATATGGAGGCCCGTGGAACTTTATAATTGACCCCGATTTTTGGACCACGAGCTTAATTGGGGGATATTGCATTGAACCTGCCGAGGCCGACTTCCGTGCCATCTCGGTGGAGGTCGCGGCCACAAACTGAGGGGCAATCCAGTTTATTTTCGCCGATCCGTAGTCTATGGCTTTGGGGTTGCCCTCAAGCTACGGGAGGTTGTTGACGTTGGCGGACACGGTCGAATTCTTCAACATGATCCAGCAGCTCAACCTCAGCGAGCAGGAAAAGAAGGACCTGGTCGCTTTCATGCTGGCGCGCTGATGGAAGCGACGCGGGGCGATGGTTTGGGCGACATGCCCCGCGTCGGAATGATTTCATGAAATAGACCGGGGCGGCGGCGTTTCACCCCGCCCGCGAACCGTCTCGGGATTCCAGACCAGTGGTGGACTCGGGAATGGGGAAAACCACAGTGAAGGCCGCCCCACCATCGAAAGAACGCCCAACCTCCAGCATTCCTCCCAGTTGCCCCGCCAAGCTGTCCACGAGCTTGAGCCCAAGCGTTGCACCGTTTTCGGGATCGAATTCCGGCGGCAGCCCAACGCCGTCGTCGCTCACACGCAGGACAATGCTCCCCCGCTCCTCATCCGGCCATAGATCGACCCTGGCGACGCCCGTGCGCTCCCCCGGAAACCCATGCTTCAGGGCGTTCGACACGAGTTCGCTTATCACCAGGCCGCAGGGCACGGCATGGTCCAGGGGAAGTCCGATAGGGGACGCCCGGACGTCCACCCTCACCCGCGCGGCCACTGGGCCATAGGAGCGCAGCAACTGCGTGCAGAGTTCCTTCACGTAGGATGCGAAGTTGATGTGCGCCAAGTTCCCCGAACGGTAGAGCACTTCGTGCAGGAGCGCCATTGAGCGCACCCGGTTGCGGGTGTCCTGCAAAACGTCCACCACGTCGGAGCGCTGGGACCGATTCGCCTGGAGGTTGAGGAGGCTCGCCACGATCTGGAGGTTATTCTTGACCCGGTGGTGGACTTCCTTTAGCAAAGCGACCTTCTCCTCCAGGGAGCAGCGCAGGGCGTCCTCCACCTTCTTCCGGTCGGTGAAATCGTCGGCCACCCCAATAACCTCGCGGATCTCCCCTTGATCGTCCAGGAGCGGCGCCCAGGTCATCCGCAGGCTCCGCACGCCCGTCGGAAGCGCGACGTCCGTCTCCACGGACCGCACCTCCCGGCGCTTAAAAGCGTCCAGCATTACCGGCATAAACGGCTCCAACACTTCCGGAGGCCAGATGTCCACGTCCCGCTTCCCGAGGTAAAAGGACGGGGGACGCCCGCTCACATTCAATGTCGCCTGGTTGATATACCGGATGCGCATATCCGAATCATAAATTACAATTACCGACGGGATGTTCTCCAGCACCCGACGGAACCGCTCTTCGCTTTCCTCGAGCGTCCTCTGCGCCGCCCGTTCCTCGGTCTGATCGCGAAAAACGAGCACCACGCCCGTGATGCGCCCTTCGTCGTCCAATATGGGCGCCCCGCTATCGGCTATGGGCCACTCCTCGCCGCCCTGGGAAATCAGCACCGTGTGGTTGGCAAGCCCCACGACCCGGCCGTCTCGCAGAACGTGAGCCACCGGGCTTTCCACGGTTTCGCGGGTTTCCTCATTGACTATCCGAAAGACCTCTTCCAGGGGCTTGCCCGAAGCATTCTCGTTCTTCCATCCGGTGAGCGCCTCCGCCACCGGATTGAGGAATTCCACGCGTCCTTCCCGGCCGGTGGCGATAACTGCGTCGCCAATGCTCATAAGGGTCGTCCTATAGCGCGCCTCGCTGGCGCGCCGGGCGGTTTCAGCCTGTTCGCTCGCCTGCCCGGCGAAAAACACCACGCAACACACTCCCGTCAGCAAGAGTCCAGAGACACCCAACAGGAGCAGGAAATCAATATCGAGCCGTCTAGCCAGTTTGTCGAGGTCCCGCCTGATCCGGGCATCCATCTGGTCCGCCTGGAGCTCCAAATTGTGCAGGGCGATGCGCAGCTCCGTCACTCTTCCGGGATCGGAATCCGCTTTGGATCGCCAATCGGCAAGCCGCCGTTGAAACATGGAGAGATTCTCCTGAAAAGCCGCCCTTAGCTCCGGGCTTCCGGCCGCCAGACCGCCTGACTGAAGCTCCCTGTCAAAAACCGAAGTGGCCTGCTGCAGGAGAGATGCCCCTCTCTCCTTTTGGAAAGGTGAATCGGGCTCCCCAGCAAGAGTTATGTACAGAAACCCCTTGCAGAGGTCCACTTGGGCCTCTCTCATAACCTGCAGCTCGGCGGAGGCGCGATCCAGCATGCTCCCCTGCCGGAAATGCAGCAACGCCATAGCCGCACAGACAAGGATGGACAAAATGCTGGCGCCCCACATCCATCGGCGTGGATTGAACGAAACAAAAGCTGATGGGGCAGAGAATGAACAAAGCCGGTTTTTCATTTCAACAGGACCTCTTTGGTGGTTATGGCTCCCGGCATCTCCTCCTCCGTGAATCCGAACGGAGCAACAAGGTCCAGGTGCTCCCGGCTGCCAACAAACTTTTCTAGCTCATAGCTCCATGCCTTCCTCAAGCTCCGGTCCTGCTTGCGGAAAGCGAACGCGCCATATCCAGTGCGCTCGTTGGCGACCTGCTCCGACTGTGCAAAGGGCCGCGCCGCTTCCACCCTTCCTGTCCAAGCTCTGGAAGCCAGCCAGTTGACGGTTGGCGAGGAGAGGGCCAATCCGTCCGCCAGACCGGACTCCACCGCCGCACTTCCTGTCGGCGCATCGGGAACGGCGACGAGCTGAGCATCGGATGCGCCCACATCCCGCAGCAGCATTTCCTCCACCGAAGACGAGAGCACCGCGATTTTGAAATTCGGCATCATCGCCGCCTGCCTGTAGGAATGGACGCCGCGCGGGTTGCCCGCGCGCACCAGAAGTCCCTGGCGGACATGGAAGACAGGATCGGAGAAACTCACGAGTTTCGCCCTTTCCGCTGTAATAAACATCCCGGCGGCTATGACGTCGATGTCTCCGTGCTCCAGTTCGGGAATCAGCCTGTCGAATTTCACCTGCTTCCACTCGATGCGAGGGATCTTAAGACGAGCCGCCACCCACCTGGCCACTTCGGCCTCCTCTCCACTGACGCCGCCATCTGGCGTCGGAAAGGCGTAGGGCGGCTCCACGGCATACCCAGCACGAATGACCCCAGCCTCCCGAACTCTTTCGAGCGACCGGTCCCCCGTCAACCAGACGCCTCCCCAGCCTGCAACGATCCCCGTCAGGACCAGAAATGCGACGACGACCTCGGTCAAATGCTCCCGTTTCATGATCCACCCCCATTCGGTCAGCGGTTAAGGGACCAGATTGGAGCGACTCCCCATAAGGAAGTCATGCCTTTGAAATATCAAAATATTATAGAATAATGGCCGCAGCCTGCATCACGCGACCGACTGCGATCGGGTCGTCCTGAGCCTGCAAAGCTTGAGGTATGCCGCGTCAAGGGCGTCCTGGGGGCGCTTCATCGCGTCGTTCAGCTCCACGGCGGCCATCGTTGGTTGAATGAGGATTGCGGCGTTTTCATAGCGGCATGGAGACCTGCGGATGAGCTGGTGCAGGTGCGCCGCGACCTTGCCCGCCTCTTCCAAGGCCGTATCCGGCAGCACCATAACGAACTCGTCGCTCGCGCACCGCCCGAGGAAGGCGTCGTCCTCGGTGAAGATCCCCCTCAGCAGTTCCGCCACGTGCTGCAAGACCGCCGTTCCGATATCCGGCTGATCCTTCGCCTCTTGGTAAAAGTCGAGTTCCATCAAAACCAGCGAAAGAGGCCGCTCGAGGCGGCGGGCCTTTCGAAACTCCCTCTCGAGGATGGCATGGATCTGGAAATAACTGAGCAATCCGGTCCATTGATCCTGCACAGCGAGGTCCTTCACCCCTTCGTAAACCAGGCAGTTATCGAGGCAGAGGGCGATCTTGGCCCCCAGTTGCTCCAGAAGGTCCGTCCCGTCGCCGCACCGGTACCGCTCGGCGTTGGAGCTTCCAAGAAGGAGACGCCCGAAAAGCATCTGGTGGAAGCACAAAGGAATCAGGACGCCAGAGCGGAGCCCTTCAACGTCCTCGGGCAAAAGATCCCCCAGGCGCTCCAGGGTTTCGGGAGTGAGGAGGGCCGGTTTTTCCTCTTCACGGATGAGGGATTCCGCGGCTTCGGCCGGAAGCGGCAGTATCCAGGCTCCCTCGGCTACGGGCTCGCTGTCCGGGGATATAGTCGGGAAAAACCTCTCGATAATTTCAGGATGGCTTATAAAGAGGATGATGGCGTCCAGCTGGAAGCGGTCCTTGATTTCGATGAGGAGTTCCTCTACAAGCTGGTCCAGGTGGATAGTGCGAAAGAGAATGCGTTCGATCTCTATGAAATGGCGCCATATCTTCTCATTGCTGGCCGCCGTCGAGACCACATGCTGGAGGTGCGAGCGCAAGGCCTCGTTTTCCGTCCTCAGCCCGTCGAGGAGCGCCAACAGCTCCTCACGGCCCAAGTGATCCACCTTCTCGAGAAGATCGCCATCCCGCGGTTCCATCCAACAAACCTCCAGACTGCAAAATGCAATGGGATATAGCGTCTAACGGGCGGCGGCGCGTAAATCGGCAAGCGCCTCGAAAGCCGAATCCACCGCCTCCCTGGCCGTGGACGCAAGCTTCAAGCCGGGGACCTGAAATTCCGGCAATAAGGCAACCACCACCTTGCCGAGCTTCGACGCCAGCGCCATTTCGGACAACGTGCCGAACGCGCCGCCCACCGCAACAAACACCTCCGCCGTCTGAGTGATGATGGCGTTGCGGGCGCTCCCCATGTTTGTCGCGACGGGGAAATCGATATAAGGATTGGCGTCGCGGATGTTTGGCCCGGGAAGAATTCCCACCGTGACGCCCCCACATTCCTTGGCGCCCCGGGCGGCCGCTTCCATTACGCCTCCAAGTCCTCCACAGACCAGCACCGCATCGCGCCGGGCAATCTCCCTGCCGACTTCCGTCGCAAGCTCGGTCAGCGAGGCGGAGCATTTTCCCGCACCGATCACTCCAATCAGCGGTCCACGCATCTTATTCCTCCGACCATCCCCATTTTCCGACGAGCGCTACAAAGCGCACGCCACCCATGGAGGTCGTCCGCAGCCCATCGATGAACCGCTCGATCAGGACCAACTCCTGGGAAGGATCTTTCCCAACAGGCAGCACCATGCGCCCCCCAACCGCAAGCTGATCCACCAGCGGTTGAGGAACATGAGGGGAGCCCGCCGTGACGATAATGGCGTCGAAGGGCTGCTCTTCCGGCCACCCGAGCGTGCCGTCGCCCACCCGCAGGACGCAATTGTTATACCCCAGGCCCCGGAGCGTCTGATTGGCCCGGAACGACAGTCCCGCTATCCGTTCAATCGAAAACACCCGCACGGCCATCTCCGCGAGGACAGCCGTCTGATACCCGGAGCCCGTTCCAACCTCGAGCACCTTCTCGTTGCCCTGCAATCTCAGAGCTTCCGTCATCAATGCAACGATATAGGGCTGCGAAATGGTCTGCTTGTCTCCGATCGGCAGCGGGTGGTCGTTGTACGCCTGATTCTGCAAAGCCTCGTCGACGAAGACATGGCGTGGAACCTTGCGCATGGCGTCGAGCACCCTGACGTCTCGCACGCCTCTGGCGACAAGCTGGCTTTCGACCATCTTATCCCGAGCTTTTTGAAAATTCATATGTCGTCGTGGACCTTTATTATATGGGATGCTGCTCCGCTTCCAACGCACCCTGCGTTCGGGGCCGCCGTTTCGTCACGGTCCGCTCATCGCGTCCTGATTCCTTCCGGGGCGCGCCCTCCCACCATGTCCGTTTCGCTCCGGCAGTCGATCCGGATGCGGCTTCGGAACCGTTAAGCGGATTCTAGGGTTCACGCAAATGACGTTCACGACAGTCGCTACGCGGAGCTGGATCTCCGCGCGGCTGATTGAATTTACCACTATTTCCCGTTTAGAGCCACCAATAAAGCACGATTATCGTCAGCATCAGCCTGTTGCAACCCAATTTTAATAACAAGCGAGGTTCTTTCACCACATCGAACCTTGGCGACGAATCTTCACCAAATATTCATTAAAAAGCAATTGACACCATAAATAGTTTGGTTAAACTAATACCCAAATAACGCACCACGACTCCAAGCTGATAAGAATGAAAGGGTGGAGACTCTCTATGCTGATGGGATGGCTTCGCAAAGGACAAAAATGCAAGAACTGCTGCATGAAGCACGTTGATGAGGCAGGCCTTCCTCTTACCGACGCCCGGCCGGGGGAACGCCTGCAAGTGAAGAGCATCGCGGGCGGCAGAAGGCTGTGCGCACGAATGGCCGCGCTCGGCATCTATCCCGGCGCGGAGTTGGAGCTTCTTTGCTCGGCGTGCGGCGCCCCCTGCCTCGTGCGAGTCCATGGCGGAACGCTCAGCCTCGGTTGCGGCGTATCCGACAAGATCCTTGTCACTCCCGGCGGAGAAGTGATTTGAACAGAAATTGAACAAATGAGGCGGTATGCGCCCTTTAGGATGAGTTCTTGCCTCATGGGTTAAGTCCCGTCTTGACCTCTTCTCCATAATCTTCTATCCTGAAATTTTGGAATAGATGTTCGGGACTTGGAGCCGGAGCGTCCCCGCACTCCGCCGCAAGACCGCTCCCCGGGCGAAGCGCCCAGCCTCACCCATCTGAATCAACGATAAAGTGCAACAAGAAGGAGCCGCATGGCTGAAGTGCTGCTAAGACATATGGCGGCCGGGCAAAAGGGCGTCATCACCAAGGTGAAGGCCTCTGGAGAACTCGGGCGAAGAATCCGGGACATGGGGCTCACGCCTGGCGCGGTTATCCACGTTCAGGGACGCGCGCCCCTGAAAGACCCCGTGGCGATAAAGGTGCAAAGCTTCGTGCTTACGCTCAGGAACAACGAAGCGGACTTTATACACGTTCGGGTGGACGAAGACAATGAATAGCAACTCTGGGGAAGAAAGCCTGATCGCATTGCTGGGCAACCCCAATTGCGGGAAAACCACGCTATTTAACGCCATAACGGGGGCTCGCCAGCATGTGGGCAACTATCCGGGCATCACCGTCGAGAAGAAAGAAGGGTTTTTCTCGGTGGACGGTCGCGCGTTGCGCCTCGTGGACCTGCCCGGAACATACTCCCTCACCGCCTATTCCCTGGAGGAGCTCGTCGCTCGGGACTTCCTCGTGAACGAGCGGCCGAAGGTGGTGCTCAACATTGTGGACGCATCCAATCTGGAGAGGAACCTCTACCTCACGCTCCAACTCCTCGAACTGGGAGCCCCCGCGCTCGTCGTGCTGAACATGGTCGATGTGGCGGAAGGCCGGGGCATCCGCATCGACGGCGCGGAGCTGTCGCGGCGCATCCAGGCGCCCGTTATCCCGACCGTCGCAAGGAGCGGCAAGGGTAAGGAAGAGCTTCTGAGGGCCGCGGTCGCGCTTGCCGACGAGCAGCGCACATGGACCCCCATCAAGATATCCTACGGTCCGGACATCGACCCGGTGCTCGACGAAATGGAAGCTATGATAGCCTCGGCGGAATTCCTGACCGACATCTATCCGGCGAGATGGACGGCTCTCAAGCACCTCGAGGCCGACGAACAGGTGATCGAGAAGGGGCGGGAAGTCAACTCCGAATTATCCTCCAAGCTCGAAGCCCTCGCCCGCCGCGTCACGGAGCATTTACAGAGGACGCTCGACACCTATCCCGAAGCAATCATCGCGGACCACCGCTACGGCTACATCTCCGCGCTTCTCAAAAGCGGCGTCGTGGAACGGGACGCCAAAGCCGACCGGCTTTTCATATCCGACCAGATCGACCGCGTCCTGACCAACCGTTTCCTCGGCCCGCTCCTGATGTTCGCCATTCTTTACATGGTGTACCAGTTCACCTTCCAATACAGCGAACTGCCTGTGCGGTGGCTGGAGGACGGCTTCGCGGCGCTTGGAGGATTCATGGAATCCGCTCTTCCTCCCGGCCCGCTGCAATCGCTTATCGTTACAGGCGTCATCGGGGGCGTGGGGGGCGTCCTCAGCTTCGTGCCGCTCATCCTGTTCATGTTCCTTGCCATAGCGTTCCTCGAGGACACGGGTTATCTGGCCCGCGTAGCCTACATGCTGGACCGCGTCTTCCGCACCTTCGGATTGCACGGGAGTTCGGTGATGGCCTACATCGTGTCGGGAGGCATCGCCGGAGGATGCGCCGTCCCGGGCGTAATGGCGACCCGAACGCTGCGAAGCTCCCGGGAGCGGCTCGCCACGATACTGACCGCCCCCTTCATGAACTGCGGCGCCAAGGTCCCGGTCTTCGCCATGCTGATTGCGGCTTTCTTCTCCGAGCAGAGGGCGTACATGCTCTTCCTGCTCACGCTGATGTCCTGGGCAAGCGCGCTCCTTTTCGCGAAGCTCATCCGCTCCACCATCTTACGGGGACCCAGCACCCCTTTCCTCCTCGAGCTTCCTCCATATCGACTGCCCACCTTCAAGGGGCTCCTCATCCACACCTGGGAGCGCACGTGGCAATACATCCGCAAGGCGGGAACGACTATCCTCGCTATTTCGATCATCTTCTGGGCGCTGATGGCCTATCCGAAGCCCCCGGAGACGGTCTCGCGCGCCTTTGAAACACGGCGGGAGCAAGTCCTTGCGAAGCTTCCGGATGATCTGCGCCAAGCTGTGGAAACCGGCGACGCAAAAGGCGCCCCCGCCGAGACGCCAACCCGGGATCAGACTCCGGCAATCGTCCAAGGCGCCAAAGAAGAACTCCGCGCCATCGCGCGTGAGGAGGCCGAGGCCAATCTGAAGCATTCCTTCGCCGGACGCGCCGGGACGGCCATGGAGGCAGTGACCCGCTGGGTCGGGTTCGACTGGCGCACGAACGTGGCGCTGACCGCTGGATTCGCCGCCAAGGAGCTGATTATTTCGACCCTCGGCACCGCATACGCCATGGGCGAAGTCCCAGAGGAAGAAGACATTTCCCTTAGCCGAAGGCTCGCCTCCGACCCCGACTGGAACAGGCTGAAAGCCTTCACGCTGATCGTCTTCATCATGCTCTACGCTCCCTGCTTCATTACGGTCATCTGCATCGTCAGGGAATCGGGAAGCTGGGGATGGGGCCTGTTTTCCGTGCTGTTCAACACAGGGGCCGCCCTGCTGCTTTCCGGGGCTGTCTATCACATCGGAATATGGCTGCGCTTGGGCGTCTAGAAAACCACGGGAGCCCGAAACGGCTCTTCCTCTCCAGTCACCCACCCGCACGCACCGATCCTCACTCAATCATCTAAACTATGCTTGTTGGAGATTGGAACTTACGCTTTCTATGAAATTCAGACCGTTCTGTGAGGATCGGCAGCGACCTGCACGCCGAATGGGTAGCGGAAATACCTAAAACATCCCCCCTAGAATCCCCCTTGACGGATGAGCAGACCATCGAAAGAATGTGCCGACAATGGCATAGCATCAGTCGCTGCGAAGAGGCCAACCAGCATTGAGGCAAGCTGCACCAAACAAAGGAATGGAGAGAGGGAAGATGAAAAGGCGCATTATTTTTCTGGCTGTATTCCTGTGGTTAAGCACGGCCGCCGGAGCCTGGGCGTCGGTGGCGTACACCACGCTGACGCTGCCCGCCCTGAACGTCGATATTTCAACGTGGACCGACGGAGGCGTCTATGACAGCGTCTTCCCCGGCGACCACACGTGGAATGGCGTTCCTTTCAGCCTGGCCGTGGACGCATCGGACAACAACGCATTCATGGGAACGCTCGAAATCCCCGTCGACGTCTACGGAGTCGCAACCGCCTACACTCTCATCAACACCGCTTTCGGCTCCTACGGCAGCGTGGTGGGAACAGTCGAATTTTTCGGTTCGGATGGCGCATATTATTCCGTGGACCTCACGGAAGGGATAAACGTGAGGGACCACTACTACGGCAGCTTCAACAACGTCATCGACGGCGTCAATGCGCTGCTGGCCTACGGCGCCAGCAGCAGCGGCGCCCACCTGGATATGCAGGTGTACAATCTGCCCAGCGACTTCGCCGACGAAACACTCGTGAAGATCGTATTCACGGGTTATAGCAGCGGCGGCGGCAACCCGTTTATCGCGGGGGCCACCGTAGCGGCGGTTCCGATTCCCGGCGCCGCATGGCTCCTGGGATCGGGGCTGGTCAGCCTGATTGGATCGAAAAGGAAGCGCTCGAGCTAGAGACCTCCTCGCAGCCGCGCAATGCACTCACATAGGGACGCCGGAATATCCACTGGCGTCCCTGTCCCGCCCAACACACGGCAAGATCTCAGCCACACCGGCAGCCATAGCCATTTCCCCGACGCTGCTCCACGCCCGGCCTCGCAGGCCCATCACCCTTTGATAACGGCGAGCGGCTGCAACTCGTGCGTGATCTCGACCAGGTCCTCCTGATTCCGCATGACGACGTCGATCGGCTTATAGGCCCCGCTCGCCTCGTCCAGGTCGTGCTTGCCCCGGATTGCGTGCAATATTCCCTGATCGTCGAGCTTCTTGATCTCCTTCTCGAGGCTCAACCGTCTCTCCGCTTCCTTGCGCCCCATGAGCCTGCCTGCTCCGTGCGAACAGGAATGGAAGCTTTCCGGGTTCCCCTTTCCCCTCACGATATAGGATTTCGTCCCCTGACTTCCGGGAATGATTCCCACCGTCTCCTCGGAAGCCAGCGTCGCGCCTTTTCGGTGCACGACGACGCTCTCGCCGAAATGGTTCTCCATCGCCGCATAATTGTGCGCGATATTGATCATTTCATAGAACTCGCACCCGATCAGGGAGCCGACAATGCCCTTTATTTTCTCCATCATGAGTTTTCTGTTCGCCAGTGCAAACGCGACGCAGTAGTTCATCTCGCGGATGTAGGAACGCCCCTCTTCCGAGTCGATCGGCAGGAACGCCAGTTGCCACTTTTTGGGGACGGCCGCGCTCCATTTTTCGTTCAGCGCGACGGCCAATTTATTGTAGTGGTCTGCGACCTGCTTCCCGAGATTCCTTGACCCGGAGTGGATCATGATCCAGACATGGCCGTCCGACCCGCTCTGGATCTCGATGAAATGATTCCCGCCGCCAAGCGTCCCGATCTGCTTCAAGGCCGACTTATACTGTTCGGGGATCACGATGTACTTTCCAGCCTTGAATTCCGGCATCAGGCTTTCAGGCTGCGCCGTCTTGTTGTGCTCGAAACCAAGCGGAATCTCCGTTCTAATCGCGCTCATGATCCGTTTGAGATTCGGCGGCCCCACCTGCGCCATGGAGGTCTTCAGCGCACACATCCCGCAGCCGATGTCCACCCCGACCGCGTTTGGAATAATGACGCCTCTGGCGGCCAGCACGCCGCCTATCGGCATGCCGTATCCCTGGTGGGCGTCAGGCATTATAGCGACGTGCCGGAAGGTGAACGGGAGATTCGCGAGGTTTATGGCCTGCTCCAGCGCTCCATCCTCGATATCGTCGAGCCACAGTTTGATGGGGACATTCTCTGTTGTTATGACTTTCTTCATACTCTCATCTTGATCGGCCAAACGCCGACATGCAAATAAAACAAGCTGGTGAACGATAAGCAACCGGCCAAGCAACTGCGGACCGCCCCTCCCCGGGAAATATCTCCTCCGGGACCTGGTGCAAGTCAGTGCACCGAACCTGCGACGAGCCGCATGGCATCGAAACCCAAGGAAAATCCGGAGCACAGCGAAAAATCACGGAGGGGCGGCGGCGGGAAGAAGCCGCGTGGTTTGAGTTTCTATAACACGAACCCGCCCGGGAGCCAAGCCAGGACCGGCGGATTTCTTCCACACGGATCGCAGGCCTGCGCTCGCTGCAGCGGGGCAAGGAGTGCGTCGCCCTCGCCTTATTGATTGACAGGCTTGTCCCGGAGCCCCGATAATACGGAGGATATGCGTCCTTTGGGCGCGCATCGGCGTCTCCCCCCACAGCCGCATCCGGGACATCCGGAGAGATGGGCGGTTAAGCAGGGGCTCGGGCCGAATTCCAATCCCTCCGACTGCTGCTCAGAGGCTTCTCACATGACCATCTTCAGAAATGCCAGGGACGGGAAGCGCCACTCCGAACGGGTTCGGCGACAAGACTCCGCGGCTCGCCGCTTCGCCGCGGCAGCGCTTCTCATCCTGCTCGCCGCTCCCGGCCATGCCTGGGCGCTTCGCCCCGATGAAATACTGGTTGTCTCCAACAATAATTTCCCGCACAGCAACGAACTGGCGGAATATTACATGCGGGAGCGGGGAGTTCCCGCCGGGAGCCTGCTGCGGCTCGACGCCCCGGTCCGCGAGCGCTGCACCCGCAGGGAATACGATGAGGAAATCGCCGCCCCGGTGCGTTCGTTTCTGAATACGGAGGACCCCAAGGGGTATCGCTTCCGCTGCCTGCTGATGATGCACGGCATCCCGCTTACGGTGTCCGCGCCGGTGCAGGAGGTGGGGGAGAGCATCCACATGGTGTACTATAAGGTGATGGAGAAGTTATTCGCGTTTCTTTTCCGCCGCATGGAGTCGATCAACGGCGAATTTGCAGGGACGCTCGCCTCCTGGAGAAAAGAATTCGCGGGAAAAATCCTCGAGATTTACCGCCGCGACCAGATGGCGGCGCTCGATTCCGAAATCGCCCTCGTCCAGGAAGACTATTATCCGCTTCCCGGCTGGATTCCGAGCCCTTTCTTCTTAGGATCGAGCGAAATCGGCGAAATGGACGTCGCCCCAACCAAGGCATTCATGGTCGCGAGGTTGGATGGTCCATCCTGGAAAATTGTCCGGAGGCTCATCGACGACAGCGTCCGCGTGGAGAAGCAGGGATTGAAAGGAACCGCCTACTTCGACGCAAGGTGGTCTGAATCGGAAGACATGGCGCCGTCCGGATACACGATTTATGACGATTCCATCCGGAAGGCGGCGCGCCGCCTGGAGGCGGGCGGCCTGTTGCCCGTCGTTCTCGAAGACACTCCCCGCCTCTTCCAGCCAGGCGAATGCCCTGATGCCGCGCTTTACTGTGGATGGTACAGCGTCGGCAACTACGTGGATTCTTTCGGCTGGGTCCCCGGCTCCATCGGCTACCACATCGCGAGCAAGGAGTGCATCACGGTGAGACAGGCGTTGAGCAACGTCTGGTGCAAGCTCATGTTGGAAAAAGGCGTCACGGCGACGATAGGGCCCGTTGGCGAGCCTTTCGTGCAGGCGTTCCCGCTTCCCGAGTTGTTCTTCACGTCGCTAACGGAAGGGCGGCTTTCCCTCATGGAAGCTTACGCACTGTCTTCCCCTTACCTGTCGTGGAAGATGATCCTGATAGGCGACCCTCTGTACACCCCCTTCAAGAATGCCCCGAAATAGGACTAGCGCTCTCTTTTGTCAGCAAGTATGAAATTGGCGAACGTCGGTTGGATATTTTAGAAGTTAGAGCAATTTGCAAAGCTGTGGGAATCAGTCTGGAAGAATTTTGCCGAAGGTTGGAGTCTGTGCTTAAATCATGAGGCTTCTTGAATTTTATGTTGAAAAACCATTCTGACGTGAAAAAAACTGAGCGGGAGCCGGAACTCCCGCTCTTTTTTTGTTCGGTGCGTACGGAGCAAAACTGCAATCCGCGTACGTAGTGCGTACGTAAACAAGAAAGGGGAAACGAGAAAACCTCGTACCCCCTTTATTTTCATGGAGCTGGCGATGGGATTTGAACCCGCAACCTGCTGATTACAAATCAGCTGCTCTACCGTTGAGCTACGCCAGCCATAAGTCTCGCTTTTGTAGTATTTCTTAGAAAAATATTCAAGCACAAATCCCAGCAATCAGCAATTCTCATTTTGGCTTTTTGGGGAAAAGGGCGCCGCCGACTCGCCCGGAAAAAGGACAAATATCAGCGCCTCATTTCCGGCAGGGAAACGAAGTGCTGTGGGGCTATCATCATATCTTTCTCATTCAAACCAGGAGGGATGCGCTGAAGACGTGCTCGCTACAACCCTGTTTCTACCCAGGGGCTGGGTAATCCAGTTCAAAACCCTCGATCATGAACTCAATGAGATGGTCCCAGTTCTTAAAACAAAAATGGTTCATCCGGTTAATGACTGCCTCTGGGTGTGGAGATGGAGGAGCCTCAGTTTGAAGTACTCCATATCACGGAACCCATAAGCCTGTCTCTTGAGAGTCTTGATTTTTCAGTTGCTATTACCAGAATTCTTTCTTGCAAGCTCCTCGGCCAGCCTTTCAATGGATTCAGCCACAGGCCAAAGACTCCTCTGGCCCGTGAGGATTTGTTCGATGCGGTCCGCAAGCGTCTTCAATTGCTCTCTCGGGATCTCAAGCCTCCCGAGATCGATCCTCTGGCGTGGCCCCTTGGGAGTGCGATGAGCCTCCATGAGCCTGTGGTAGACGTAGACCTTTCCGGTCGCATGCTCTTTTTTGGTGATTTCTCGTATAAACATGCCATAGCTTCGACCATGGGGGAAGGGGGTAATCAAGAATAATATTGCAATTCTGGCGCTACAAATCAAAAATCCAGCTGTGCGGAACGTCCTTTCAATAAGTTACGGGCTAAAATCAGCTTTAAAAAGCAGTTTTGGGCTTTAAGAGTGATACACTTGGGCCAAAATTGCTCTCCGATCCCCCGCTTCATGATCCATGAAGCTAATGGAGGCCCAGCCCGTCTGTTGCTCGTGCTGCAGCGGGAATTGCTGCTTGGAATTGAGCTCCTCTTTCTTCCCTCCTATTCACCGCAGCTCAACTTGATCGAGAGGTGCTGGCGCTTCCTGCGGAAAAAATGTCTCTACTCCAAGCACTACACTGATTTTAAGAAATTCAAGGCGCCCATTGAACGGTGCATCACCTTTTCCTTTTACGAATACCCTGCTGAGTTGGAATCCTTGCTGACGCGGAACTTTCAGTCGTTCAAGAAGGTCCAGGTTGTAACTGTTTAGAATGTAAACGCCTTGACCCTAAAGAGCAGACCTGCTAAAAATAGTTTCACAGCAAGTTCTTGCCACCTCACCGGCCCCTCTCATAGCAGTAATTGAAAGGCTGAGACGTCTCTTGATAGGGGCCGCGTCCGAGGATCTCTTCATGCCACTATAATTGCAATTGGAGTCCTGCTATGAGAATTGCACTAGTCAACCCCATTTCTAAGCGCCCCAAGACCGGATTTGCGCCCCATCTCGGATTGGGTTATATTGCGGCCGCCCTCAAGGCTGTCGGCCATCACGTCGTGCTGCTCGATGCAAGCCTCAATCCGCCGTCTCTTCTGCAAACGGTCACGGATCACCAACCTGCGTTGGTTGGCATCACCGCCACTAGTTTTACCATGGCCGAGGCGATTGGCGTCGCCCGGAAAGTCAAGGAAGCTCTGCCCTCCACACGCATAGTTATTGGAGGACCGCATGTCGCCATAGCCGGGAGTTCGGTTCTCGAGCAGAATGCTGATTTCGATTTCGCTGTGGTGGGTGAAGGAGAGGCGGCTATGATCGAATTAGCCGAGGCGGTTGCGGATGGACGCGGCCCGGAGAGCTTCTCATCCATTTTGGGGCTGATTTTTAGAAAAGACGGAAACGTGATTTGCAATGAACGCCGGCCTTGGAATGAGCAACTGGATCAACTACCCTTTCCTGGTTTCGACGCAGCGTCCTTTTCCCAGTATACGCAGTACCCCCTGATTACCAGCCGCGGGTGCCCGTTCAATTGCGTGTATTGCGCAAGCGCCCTCGTCTGGGGCAGACAATGGCGACAGCGCCAGCCTCAAAGCGTTGTCGATGAGATGGAACATGCGCTGGAAACTTACACATGGCCTGATGCGACTTTTTGCATCACGGACGACACCTTCAATCTGGACCCCGAGCGAAGCAAGGATATTTGCCGGGAGATCATCAGGAGGAACATCCAGGTCAGATTTTATGTGCAGGGGCTCAGGGCGGACAGGGTGGATTCGGAATTGGCTTCGCTGCTGAGGCAGGCCGGCTGCCTTACCGTCGCGATCGGCATCGAGAGCGCAAACCGGCGGGTCCTCCGCGATATGCACAAGGGGACGAACCTTGAGGCTCTAACCCGTGGCATCAGGTTTCTTCGGGACGCCGATCTGACAGTGCTCGGACAGTTCATGATCGGCAATCCCGGCGATACGCTGGAAACTATAATCGAGACGATCGAATTTGCCAGGAGAAGCAAGCTCGACCAAGTGAACTTCTATTTGGCCCTTCCTTATCCCGCAACGGAACTCTGGCAATACGTGGAGAAAAATGGCCGTTTTCTAAAACATGATTTCACGGAGTTCCATCACTATTCGGATGAGCCCGTATTCGAGACGGACGACTTCAGCGCTGAAGACCGCACTAAAGCTTATCGGCTGGCTTTAAGGCTCTCGCGTCGCATGGAAATCACCTGCGCCATTCGACGCAATCTCAGCCGAATTTCTCGCAATGCTCTGTCCGCCGGCGACGTCGTGCGCGTCATGGGACGTGGCTTTTCAGCCTTTCTCTATTTTTTGATAGGCCGCAGGAAACAATGGTGAATGCTGGTTCCCGTTGCGCCGTGATCCGCGCCGACATTCACCCATGCCTCATTGCGCGTCAACTCGTGGATTCCGTGCGGCGCAGCCTTGCCGAACTATATATATCAATATCTGCACCGAGATTAGGACGAATCCCACCAGCCATGGGCGCTACAGGACCAAGCTCCATGCCACCCCATTTCAATTCCCCCATATCCTTCCCCCTTGCCATGAAGCCTCTCAAAAGGTTAAAAAGCAAACTGCTTTACGGTGATCCGTTCTGCGACATAACCTGTTGAAAGGCTATCACAAATGGAAGATAAGAGGAGCTTCTGGAGCGTTTTCTACGAGCAGTTGGCGTCGCTGAAGTTCACCATCTTCATTCTTTTCGCTCTTGCGGCCACTTCGCTTGTGGGAACACTGCTTCCTCAAGGTGGGAGTCAAGAGGAAATCGTCGCCCGATATGGCGCCGCCATGGCGAAGATTATCGATATGCTTGGCCTCGCCGACCTCTACCACGCGGGGTGGTTCCGGCTGCTGCTGCTCCTGCTCGGAGTAAACCTGATTGTCTGCACCATGGAGCGGTTGCCGAAGACGCTCAAGCTTCTGCGCTATCGGGACCGGACGGTGGAACCCGAGAAACTGCTGAAGCTTGCGTCCCATGCGGAGATGAAGACATCCTTCACCTGGGATCAGGTGCGGCCGGTTCTCGAAAGGATCGTCTCCGAGACGATAGGTCCCGTCCGGCGGGTGGAAATGCCTTCGGGGGATGGGGCGTATGCCGCGGTGGCGGAGAAGGGGCGTTGGAGTCTTCTGATGGTCTACGTGGTGCATCTGAGCGTGCTCGTGGTGCTTCTCGGAGCGCTGACAGGCTCTGTCTTTGGCTTTAAGGCATTCATGAACATCGCGGAAGGAGAATCGACCGACGAGGCAGAGCCTCCTTCGGGGAACGGCGTCTTCCAACTTCCCTTTCAGGTGCGGCTCGATAAATTCGATGTTTCCTTCTATGAAGGAGGGATGCCAAAGGACTACAGGTCGGACGTCACGATCATCGATGGCGGCCGGGAGGCGCTCAAGGGCTCGGTGCGCGTGAACGATCCGCTTACGTATAACGGCGTCACTTTCTATCAGGCGTCATACGGCTCTGTCCTGAAGCAGGCGGAAATCGAGATCCAGAACACGCAGTCGGGCGCGGTCTACAAGCTCACGCTGCCCTTCAAGGAAATGGTGGACATCCCGGAAACCCAGAGCAAAATAATGGCGATGCACTACGAGGAGGATTTCTCCGGTTTTGGTCCCGCGATCGTGCTCGTTGTCTTCGATGAGGGGGCTAAGCCCGCCGTTTCTCGGGTCCTGGTGAACCATCCGGACTTCCATGGCAACCAGTTCCAGAACTATCGCGTGCGGGTCCTTCGCACGGAGCAGAGCCGCTATACGGGGCTTCAGGTGAAGCGGGACCCCGGCGTATGGATTGTCTGGTGCGGCTTCATAACGATGATCCTCGGGATCGGGGCCGCCTACTGGATGGGAAGCCGGAAGGTGTGGGTTTGGGCTTCCACCGGCGCAGGCAAGGGGGGGGTGCGGATTGTCGTTGCCGGAAGGGCTGACAAGGATACTTTCGCCTTCGAGCAGATATTTGAAGACCTGTGCGAGCAGCTCCGCACGGAGCTAAAGGCCGAGGATGCAAACGCGGCGGCGGACGGAGCGCCGAAGGCCGGGAGCCGCAAGAATGGGCAGGAGATCCGATGAATAGCTCGCTGTTGTTAAGCATCGTTACATTCGGTTATTTGCTGAGCGCCATCTTCTATCTTTCGGGCGTCGTATTCCAGCGCAAACCGCTTCTCGCGGCGGGCGGCGTCTGCGGTCTCGCTACGCTCCTTCTTCAGACGGCGGCGCTCGGGCGGCGGTGGATGGAGTCCTATGCGCTCGGATACGGGCACGCGCCATTCGCCAACTTGTACGAATCGCTCGTCTTCGGGGCGTGGGCCATCACCTGCATATACCTGGTCCTGGAGCGCCGCCTGAAACAGCGCTCGCTCGGATTTTTCCCGCTCCTCATTGCCTTCATGGCCATGGCGTACGCCTCGTTTTCGCCGGAGGTCGATTCAAAGATCCAGCCCCTCGTGCCCGCGCTCAAGAGCAACTGGCTGATCGCCCATGTCGTGACCTGCTTTCTCGGGTACGCGGCCTTTGCGGTTTCGTGCGGGATCAGCATCACGTACCTGCTTCGCGACAGCAAGCTCTCCAACCCAAATCCCAGCGGTTTCATGGCGATGATTCCCGAACCCAGACGTCTTGACGAGCTCAACCACCAGATGGTCCTTTTTGGCTTTCTGTGGCTCTCGGTCGGCATCATCACGGGATCGGTGTGGGCGAACTCTGCCTGGGGGACCTACTGGAGCTGGGACCCGAAGGAGACGTGGTCTCTCATTACGTGGCTGGTTTACGCAGCCCTGCTGCACAGCCGGTCGCTCAAGGGGTGGCGGGGCCGGAGGGTGGCGAAGCTCTCCATCCTGGGATTTACTTGTGTGCTTTTCACGTATTTTGGTGTAAATTTCCTCCTGAGCGGCTTGCACAGCTATGGCGCGAAGTAGGTAAGCAGCGAAAGAAAAGCGGACAGTTCTTGACGACGCCATGGGTGGTGTGAAAAAACTGCCAGTGGAAACGGACGCTGTCCGGCGCCTCCGGACAGGCCTTGTGGGGGATGCAACTCGAGATAGACGCTAGATGCAAGGAGCCGTGAAAGCATGTTCGACATCGGATTCCCTGAATTGTTGTTGATCCTGGCTATCGCCCTGATAGTGTTTGGCCCGGGCAAGCTGCCGGAAGTCGCCCGTGGGCTTGGAAAAGCCGTGGCGGAGTTTCGGAGGGCCACTAATGCCATGAAACAGACGATCGAGCAGGATGAGACCGTCAAGGAGTTGAAGCAAGAGTTCCATGCGGCCCAGCGCAAGATTGTGATGGACGACGTGCTGGCGCGGTCGGCGGAGGTTCAGAAACGCGCGAAAGCTTCCAGGCCGGCGATGGAAGTAGTGGTTGAAGAGCAGGCCGATGAGGCCCCTGAAGCCGCCGCTCCTTCCGAAGCCCCCAAAGAAACCAAAGCGGCGGAGCAGCTGGAGACCCCCATGGACGGTGCGCCCATGTTCACCGCCGAACAGAAATGAGCGAGCGGCCATGTCTGAAGTAAACACTAATGATAACGACGCCGTAGACGACGATGCTCCCGAGTCTGCCTCCGAAATCTCCATGTCCTTCGTGATGCACCTCGAGGAGCTGCGCTCCCGGATGATAAAATGCGCCATCGCGGTCGCGGTGGGTTTCGTTGTTTGCTACGCCTTCAAAGAGAAGGTGTTGGAATGGCTGATGCAGCCCCTGTTGCAAAGCCTTCCCGCCGGGCAATCCCAGAAGCTTATCTACACCTCTCCTGCTGAAGCGTTTTTCACTTACCTGAAGGTGTCCTTCATCGGAGGCGCGATGCTGGCGGTTCCGGTGATGTTCTACCAGCTGTGGCGATTCATTGCCCCGGGCCTTTACTCGACGGAGAAGCGCTACGTTTTGCCGATCGTCTTCCTTTCGACGTTCTTTTTTGTCGGCGGGGCGCTCTTCGGTTACTTCTTCGTATTTCCCACCGGCTTTCAGTTCTTCACGTCTTTTGCCAATGAATACATAGCTCCCCTTATCACGACGAAGGAGTATCTTTCTTTCATCCTCCAACTGCTGCTCGGGTTCGGGGTGATTTTCGAGATGCCCATATTTGTCTTTTTTCTGGCGAAGCTTGGGATCGTTAGCGCTCAGTTCCTCAAGAAACAGCGCCGCTATGCGATCATCATCATCTTTATCATTGCCGCGGCGCTCACCCCAGGCCCCGATATATTTTCACAGATCATGATGGCCGCCCCGATGCTGGTGCTTTATGAGGTGAGCGTCTGGATAGCCTACGTATTCGGCAGGAAGAAATCGGAGGAGGACGCCGCCGAAACCGCCCTCGCGAAGAGTTAGCCCGATTTGGCGAATCGGCTTTGCGCGCGCGAACGGAAATCGTGGATGCGCCGGCGGACGGGGTGAACGCCCCGTCCGCCGGTTTTGTGGAAAGGGAAGGTGATTGCTGCAAGATGGAAAAGATGATTTTAGTGCTTGCCACGCGAAATCGCGGCAAGTCGGCTGAGATTCGGGCCCTTTTGGAGGGGTTTCCCGTCGAGGTGAGGGATCTTAACGATTTTGGCCCCATTCCGGAAGTGGTCGAGGATGGCGCGACATTTGACGACAATGCTTACAAAAAATCGAGCTTTGTCGCAAAGGTGATCGGTTTTCCGGCCTTGGCGGACGATTCCGGGCTTGAGGCGGCAGCGCTCGGCGGGGCCCCGGGGGTGTATTCGGCGCGTTACGCCGGAGAGAACGCGACGGACGAGGCCAATAACGCCAAGCTGCTCAAGGCCCTGGAGGGTGTGGAAGATCGTTCTGCCAGGTTCCAGTGCGTGCTGTCGCTAGCTGTTCCAACCGGAGCGGCCCTTACGTACGAGGCGACCTGTGAAGGCGTCATCCTGGACGCTCCGCGCGGCCAAAACGGGTTCGGCTACGACCCGTTGTTCTATTATCCAGAGCTTGGCAAGACGTTCGGGGAGATGTCGATAGAGGAAAAATCCCGCGTGAGCCACAGGGGAAAAGCCCTCGCGGAGTTCCGGGGGGAGATCGATAAGGTGATGAAGTGGGTCCACCTAAGGACCGAGGAAGAGAAACGCCTGCGCGGAATCGGGCATTCTCATTAGGTTCACTTGGTTACGCGCCGCGCGTCTCCGTCTCGCCTTATCCCTCCTGACCGACTCACTCGAATCCCCCGTGCGGGGGATTCGCTGAGAGGAGGCTCCGCCGCTTCCGCTTCGTCCCGCCCCTCTCCATCTCTTTCAATTCGTCTCAATTTCTTCTTACTGCGCTGGATGACATTTCTTCCCGGGGTTGCGCTCCATTTCCCCGGCGTTGGCGAGCGCGAGATAGAATGCGCCGACGGCAAGTTCCGCGCAGTGCACCTTGGAAGGCGCAAGCGTCTCGAGATAGGCCGCAACCGCATCGGGTGTGACGATTTCCCATGCGTCCTCCAGGTTCTTGCCTTCGGCCAGTTCTGCGACGGTGTTGGCGCAAGCCACCGTGTCAACGCACCCGTCCGTCTCCATGGCGATAGAGCTAAGGGTTCCGTTGTCGGTCATGAGGAAAAATTCAATAGTGTCGCCGCAGTCTCCCGTCTTCTTCCCGTAGCCATCTGGATGGGTCAGCCTTTCGCGCCTGTCGCTCCGGAGGGCCATTTCGAGGTAGTGCAGGGAATGATGCTGCCAAAAATTCATGGTTTGCTCGTCCATGTGATCCGCCATATACCGTCCTTCATCCTTTGGCGCCGTCCCGTTGATGCGCGCTGCGCGCCGGGCGGACGCCCCGCTGTCTTCCGCGGCTCCTTGCAATTTTTCGCTTATCCGAATATGTTCGGCGTTTCAAACCAGTATTTATCAATTTTACTCCAAAGGCTTGATTTTGTCATGCGCTCAGATGCACGCAATATCCTGCAAAATGAAGAGAGGGCTTCCGCCGAAACACGGAAGGCGGCGTTGAGAGTCCTTATAATGGCGGCTCTTCCCGAAGAGTTGCGTCCATTCATGAGGAAAACCGGGTCGTGGCGGCGGGGCTCTTCAACGGCGGGGACAGTGTATACGCGGCAGTCGTCCGATATGGAGTTCGTGCTGGCGGAAACGGGCATGGGCGTCGGAGGCCTGTGGAGCGCCCTGAATGACGCCTTGCGACGAGGGCCGGTCGATTGCATAGTTTCCACGGGATTTGCGGGCAGCATCGTCGACGGGCATGCAGTGGGGCGGACGCTTCTCTGTGACCGCTTCACCTTGTGGCGTCCCGAGGTCGCGGAAGGGGAAAGCGGGAGCACAACCAAGTATGTGGTTGCGCCGTCACCGGAACTGCTCGCGCTCTGTGCATCGAAAGAAATAGACGGCGCGCACGTGCTTACCACAAGCGGTTGCCATCCCAAAGCTTTTCTGCGCGAACGCTTTGGCGGCTCGCCATCGCTTGTCGACATGGAGTCCGCCTTCGTGGCGGCGATGGCGGCGGAGTTGGGGATTCCCTTCCTTTGCCTGAGAAGCGTGAGCGACGCCCTCGGGGATGAAATCGATTTCGATCCGACCGCCATCTCCGACAGCGGGGGGCGGATTTCGATCGCGAAGGTTCTTCTCGCCGTCATGGGGCGGCCCGCCCTGGCCGTCTCGTTCTACAAGGCGTGGAGACGCTCCAGCAAAGCGGGGGATGCGCTTGCGGAAGCGCTTTCGGCCATCCTTGGCCTGCCTTCCGGAGAATTGCGACGTGCACTTCAAGGGAGCGTCCCATCGGCCAAGGGATGAACCGGATGGCGGAGGAGTATAATGCACCCCAAAAACTGGACCATGTGTTAAGGTGATTTTCCTCCCAACACTTGTTTCCGCACAATCCCGACTGCGCCCCTAAACAGACAA
>CALFXO010000036.1 GCA_937958025.1 uncultured Syntrophobacteraceae bacterium | reverse complement strand
TAGTGTATTCCCATGTCCTGACAAACGCAGACGTCTTCGATGCGCTCGAGCCCCTCGGCTATGGTGGCGCACCCCAACCGCTGCGACAGCGAGATGAGGGCTTCCAGCAAAACCAGTCGCACCCGGCTGCCCTGAACGCCGTGAACCAGATTTCGGTCCAGCTTTACAAAATCGGGATGGAGAGTGGCGAGAATCGTCAGCCCGTTATAGCCGGATCCCACGTCGTCAAGAGCAATGCGAAACCCTTTCGACCGGAGTTCCTCGCAGATGCCGACAAGCGCTTCCGGGTTCACCCGCTCACTCTCCACCAGTTCGACTACTATCTCCTGAGGCGACAAACCATAAGCGCGTATCCAGCTTCCGCACTTGTCCGCGAAATCCTCGGAAAGCAGGTGGTTGGGCATTACGTTCACAAAAACAGGAAATTCCTTGCCAACCACATGGGCTTTGCTGCTGAGAGCGCTCCGCACGCAGGCCAAGTCGAACGCCTCTTCCCGGTTAGCCCTCCTCGCCAGCATAAATGCCTCGCCACCGGCAAGCGTGTCGCCACCGGGTGTGCAAACTCTGCAAAGCGCTTCATAACCAAACACCTTGCCTCCGCGCACCAGATCGACGATCGGCTGGAGATAAGTCCTCATATACGGGGTCAGATCTCCCATGACCCACGGGTGTCGCAGTTGCGCATGAAGCGCCGGCAAAGGCTGGCACGCCTTGAAAGCAGACAGAGGGAAGGCGCCGGTTGCATCCTGGGCGCAGTATATCGCCATCGTATGCCAGCTTTCGTGCGTTGGCGTAAGGGAAACAAGATGGTCCAGAACATGGATCAGACGGTCATGATCCTTTATGGGAAAGCGCCATACGCCTGAAGCGCCGTCAACCGGCTCTCCCCACCTTCCCCAATAAGCTGGAGCAGCGTCAGCCCAATGACGCAAAAACAACGCTTTGGGTGCATTCGCGGGTTCATCGGGCGCCAAGTCATCCCGCAACGCGGACGGCGGCGTAATAATAGAAGGAGCAACGATCGGCGGCATATCCTGACCCCAGTTCGCCTTGGTGAGACCCTCAACCAAGCATGTATAACGGAAAGTCCAATGGAAAGCCTTTTATACCAGCAACAAGTATGCCATGAATGCGACACATGCATAACGTATTGATTTGTGCACCATGGTTATCGTAAGCCATTTCTATTCCGTCGCCTCTTCCCAGTGAGGGGATAAACAAAATTGAATCACATCATTGGCTGAATCTTCGATAGGCAGGTCAGGACGCCCCAGCAAGATGGATCACATGATGATTGACTCCACACGAAGCGAGCTTTAGAGTATAGGGCAGCGCTGCAACGGCAACCTGTTTTCCGCTCAAACGGAAGGCTTCGCGCTTGTTGACGCATCGGTGAGCGCGCCGCGTTGCTCTCCACGGAGGAGAGAGGAATGTCATGACAATTTTGGGGCAGATTCGACAACTCGATGCCTGTCATCAAAGGGAGCCGGGCTTCCAACGGACGGAACCCAACAGTCGGGCGGGACGCCCGCCCCATGTGCGCCCGGGAGGCAAATTCATTGAGAATAATACGATATCTTGGCGATAGGGATCAGGTCAGGTACGGCGTAATTGAAAACGGAATGCTTCATCCGTGCGCCGGAGACCCGTTCACGAATCTGGTGAAGTATTCAAGGCCGGTGGAGATCGCATCGGTGAAGGTCCTGGCCCCGGTGGCGCCCTCCAACATCGTTTGCAGCGGCCTGAACTACAAGACTCACGCGGATGAAACCGGCATGCCGCGTCCTTCCCGCCCTTTGATATTCCTGAAGGCCTCGTCGTCGGTTTGTGGTCCGGGAGACCCCATTGTCCTCCCGGCCATCAGCCCCGAAAAGATCGACTATGAAGTGGAACTCGCCATCGTCATCGGCAAACGGGCGAGGAACATATCCGAAGAAGACGCAGGAAAGTTCATTCTGGGCTACACCATAGCCAACGACGTTTCCGACCGGGAAGCCCAGTTCGCCGATGGACAGTGGTCCAGGGCGAAAAGCTACGATTCCTTCTGTCCTCTCGGCCCCGAGATAGTCACGGACCTGGACGGGGACAACCTCGACCTGACCTGCCGGGTGGACGGGCAGGTCCTTCAGGCGGCGAACACGTCGGACATGATATTCTCCTGTCGCCAACTGGTGTCTTACATGTCCCGGTGCATGACCTTGCTCCCCGGAACAGTCATCTTGACAGGGACGCCGTCGGGAGTCGGCTTCACCCGAACGCCTCCGGTGTTCCTTCGGGAAGGGCAGACCGTAGAGTGCGAGATCGCCGGAATCGGCATATTAACCAACCCAATCGCCATGGAGAAGTGATTATGAACACCCTGATGGAGTGCATGTGCCTGGAATGCGGCATCTCCATTTTCATGGAAAGCAGCACCATAAAGCTCTCAGGCCCATCCGACACGGGCTACGAACTGCTCAGGGATACATATTGCACGGAATGCGGAGGTCCCATGTTTCTGGTGGGAAAAGCGGGCGACGAACCGAACTACAAACTCAAATGACGGCTTGAAACAGAAACCCACGCCTGGCAGGAGCACGGCATCGCGAACAACGTTAAGGCGTGCGCCCTTCCCTGCCCCGACGCAAAATGGCCCTAAGGGCCTAGAAGAAATTTTCCCTGTAGAAATAGAATATCTCGGCCTCTTCGTCTTCCTGAAGGAGACGGAGAGGCCCCGCCCCCATTTTGCATTGATAATTCACCGAAGAGCCGTACATTCGACAAGTTAGGGGCCGTACGGGGTAGATGGAGCAACCCGCCTCTGTGACGTAAGGGCACCTCAGCCCTTCAGCTTGCCCCAACGCCCTTCCCTGCTCTCGCAGGAAGCCCCTGATTCTTTCATCCTCCACGCGGGTGCGGGACGGAACTCCGAAATTACTGCAGCATTCCGTGCAACCCGACGGGCACATCACGTTCGGGATCAGTTCATAAAGGTCCTCTATTTCCATTAAGGCGTCCTTTCGACGTCTGGCCGGCACACAGGAGGCAGCTTCGGGGGCTCCCTTTTCTCGAACAGAAGCCAAATAGCGCCCGCCGCAGGGAAGAGTCCCAGGAGCCATGCCAGGGGAGGTAAGTTCATTCCGCCCTTCACGGATCCGACCAGCCCAAAGGCAAAGAAGATCAACGCGGCCCCAACCTTTATCGTTTTCCCCTGCAAACGGGCCCCCAGACTGCACCCCGCCCAGATAGCAAGCCCATCGGCAAGCACCATTCCCGCCGTCGATCCCAGCCACACCGGCGCAAAGGCGCAGGTCCCTGCCATAGTGACAGTGCAGAGCATGGTTTTATCCCCCAACTCGGCGAAGAAGAAAACGACGGCCACGAGAAAGAAAGGCGAAAGTCTCCGCGTGTTCACACTTTCTTCCCCATCCAGACTATCGCCCCGCAAGGTCCAGAGCCCGAAACCGATGAAGGCAAGCCCCGACAAGAAATGCAACCAGTCGCGGGGCATGAGCGCCCCTGCCATATTGCCAATAAGGGCAGAGAAGACATGGACCAGCAGCGTTGCGACCGTGATTCCAGCTAAAACCACGCGGGCGCTGTAGCGAGTGGCAAGGCTCAGCGATACGAGCTGCGTCTTGTCCCCAAGCTCCGCGATAAACACCATGACCAGCGAAAGCCAAAAATCGTGCATCTAAGCCAAAATCCTCCAATAGCGCGTCCAGTCCAACACCTCGCCGCCGACGGCCTTCCATCCAAACATGAGGTAAACCCCTCGGGCAAAAACGTCGGGAGCGGAAAAAGGTTCGGTGTTTAATGTAACATCCATCGGCAGAGCATTCAAACAAAACCAGATATGACGAACAGACGGACTCCGCGCACCGCCTTTCGACTGCCGCACTATGAAAAATGGAGCCCAGGAGCATGAAAGATGGATCGCACTGCCATGCCGCCGCACCGTGCAGGAACATCAATCATAAGAAAGCTGATTCAGAACCATCTCGTAGCAGGCTTCACACACCCCATGCGATATAGCAGGCGCAGGCGCTGAATCGAACGGGTTCAGCATCCGAAACGCCTCCTCCACTTCCACCCATCCCAAGAGCCTTACCTTCTTACAAAAACTGCATATTGTAATAATTTCGGCCGACCGACTGGAAGCCGAATCAAGGACCCTTGCATATGGCCTCGGCTCTTCCCGCACAATGACGCTTTGAAATTCGATCAACCTAGCCCCACAGCGCCTGATATTCATTTGCATGAATCTTCTCTTGTTCGGTGAATCGCAGCGGAACGGAAATGCTGTCGCTACCAGCTTATGACGTATCCTTTCATGAAGGAGTTTGTAAATATGCTGAACGGATGGATCAGCGATGAAGTCCCACAGCTTCTTCCCAAGGACGTTTTTTCTGACCAGCCCCGCCGCTCCGTTTTCCTTCGCAAAATCATCCCAATTATCCTCATCTATTTCCACAATGCTATCGGAACTGTCTATCCTATAGATACAAGTCTTAATCATATGCGCACACCGATCATTTCCCTTTCGGTCATAGGTCGTTCAGCAAAAAGGAGGACTACAAAACTTGCCCCCGATCAGACTCCCGAAGACGGACTTGTTTAGATTTTGTCTTA
The DNA here is from genome assembly GCA_937958025.1 of uncultured Syntrophobacteraceae bacterium. Taxonomy (GTDB): domain Bacteria; phylum Desulfobacterota; class Syntrophobacteria; order Syntrophobacterales; family Syntrophobacteraceae; genus CALFXO01. The sequence continues at coordinate 621 of CALFXO010000036.1, read as the reverse complement.
AAATTATATCAGTCTAAGATTTCAGGAAAAACAACATCTTCTTCGGGCCCAGCAATTCTAAATTCGGTCCCAGTTCGTGGAAATGACGCATTCCTTGTTTCAATAATCCCTCGAGGCCGCTCTCGCGGTCGTGCGCATGCGCCTTGAACACGCACCGAATATGGAAGATCTTTCCATATTGCGTCATCTGCCAGCGAGCGTACGCGTCTGTGCAGAAAGGCGCTCCATCCAAGAAACACGGCGCCCTCTGCATCAGAGAGCAAACCAGCCGGCTCCGCACCATCATCTCGTTCAAGGTCGCCCAATAATAGTCAACACTTTAATATTTTTATGCATTTTTCATATCACAACCATGCCAATGATGATCGATGGTCCCGCAAAAATCTTCACCAAATCTTAACATTAGGGTAACGAGAAACCACCAAGTCTCTTTTATCATTCAGCCAACGAGCAAGGCCGTACAAGGGGCGGTTAAGAAAAATGCCAAACCCGCTGCAAGGCGGGGACGGAAAGCCACGGGTCCCACCGGGACAGCCGGGTTGCCTTTTCCCAAGAATGGAGAAAGCGCCCGGTTTTTTATTGCCGGGCCCAGCAGCGACAGGGGCGTGACGGTTGTCTAGC
>CALFXO010000035.1 GCA_937958025.1 uncultured Syntrophobacteraceae bacterium | reverse complement strand
GGCCTAGTCAACCTCACTGCATTGGGAACTGCCATTCCGTCAAAAGCGTGAATTTTCACAATGTTGGCATCTCCCCCACCGTTCAGAGGGTGTGCGAATCTTTAGTGGGATGAACTTCCGTCGCTATTCAGAAAGGAACCGAAGATGACTGGCCAAACTTTTTCTACCTGGGGGCACTGGGTTGCCGGACGCGAACAGGTCCCCATGGACAAGCTTCCCTCCGCTTTCGCCCAGGACAAACCGCTCAGGGCGTTCATGGGTTGGGACGGCTTGTTCGTCCATGACGCATCCGTGAACCTGGTGGACATGATCCGAGCTTATATGGAGCGGGCCAGCAAGGAATCCTGCGGGCAGTGCTTTCCTTGCCGTCTCGGCATGGAAGAGATGAGCGCGATCCTGGAATCCATTTGCGAGGGCAAGGGTGGTCCCGAGGACCTGGAGCGCCTGGAGAGCCTGGCCCGCACGGTCACGCAAACGGGCCGTTGCGATATCGGGCAGACCGCGCCCCGGCCTTTATTGGACCTCCTCGAGCATCGTCGCGCTGATTTTCTCGAAGCCATCAAGAGCAAGACCGCTATTCCCAAGGGGCATTACGTCGCGAAGGTGACCGCTCCCTGCACCAATGCGTGCCCTTCCCACGTGGACATTCCCGCCTATGTGGAAAAGATCCGGCTCCGCCAGTGGGACCAGGCTCTCGCCACCATCCGCAAGGATTGCTGCCTGCCGGGCGTGGTGGGTAGAGTGTGCGTGAGGCCCTGCGAGTCGAACTGCCGGCGCCAGCGCGTCGATGAAGGAATCGCCATCCGCGCCCTCAAGCGCATAGCCGCCGACGTGGAGTTGGACAGCGGAGCGGAGCCGCCCTTGCGCCCCGGCCCGGCCAAGGACAAGAAAGTCGCCATCATAGGCGCGGGGCCGGCGGGGCTGGCGTGCGCCTACTACCTGGGGCTCTCGGGTTATCGGTGCACCATATTCGAGGCGATGAAAGAGCCCGGCGGCATGGCGGCCGTTGGCATCCCGGATTACCGGCTTCCGAGGGACGTCATGCGGGCCGAGGCTTCCCATGTGGAAAAGCTGGGGGGCGAGATCCGCTACGGAGTGAACGTGGGCGTCGATATCACCCTGGAGGACCTGAAGGTCCAGGGCTACGAGGCGATCTTCGTCGGCGTGGGGGCCCCCGAGGCCGCCAAGATGCGCTGCGAGGGCGAAGATGCGGGCTACCAGTGCTTCATGACCGGAATCGAGTTCTTGCACCGCGTGGCCGATGGGGAGCGGCCCATCGAAGGGGAGAAGCTCCTGGTCATAGGCGGCGGCAACGTGGCCATGGACTGCGTCCGCTCCGCCCTGCGGATGGGCTTCACCGACGTCAACCTCGTCTATCGCCGCACCCGGCAGGAAATGCCCGCGGACCCGGTGGAAGTCAAGGAATCCCAGGAGGAGGGCGTCAAGTTTCATTTCCTGGTGGCGCCGCTCAGGATCATCGCTGAAAACGGCAAGGTGACGGGCCTCGAATGCCAGAGGATGGAGTTGGGTGAGCCGGACGCTTCTGGAAGAAGGCGCCCCATGGTCGTCGAAGGGTCCAATTTCGTTATCGAATGCGACGCCATCGTTCCGGCCATAGGCCAGACCTGCGTCGTGGACTGCGTGCTTCCGCCCGAAGAGGTGGAGATCACGCGCTGGAAGACCGCGATCGCGGACGATATCACCTTTCAGACGAACCAGCCCAATATCTTTGCGGGTGGGGATTGCGTGACCGGGCCGGCCACTCTCATCGCGGCCCTTGCGGCGGGAAAGAATGCGGCCCGCTCCATCGAGCAGTTCCTGACCACCGGAAAGGTCGATGCGCAGGAAGGCGATTGCCTGGACCGGCTCATCTCGCAGCTCGGGGTGTTTTTCCCCAGGGAAAAAATGCCCTACGAGGACGTCACCTGCAAACTGCATCCGCCCGTTCTGGAGCCCGAGGTCCGGATCAAGAGTTTTGAAGAGGTGGAAGGCAAGGCGCTCCCGGCCAAGGCCGTCAAGGAGGCCGATCGCTGCCTTCGCTGCTATCGCATCGCCATGGCCGCGGTTTAACTGATTATCCCCGCAGGGCAATCGCATAAAGTTGGGTTAAGTCGTTGTTTTTATATGGGTTGACCTTAGAAGTAGAAAATTCTGACAAGCATGATCGTCATGTATAATTTTGGGTTATGCGATTGCCCTGATTATCTTTGGAGTCTTATTTGAAATGAATACACTTACGTTGGATGGAAAACTGATCGAATTCGAGCCGGGAGGAACCATCCTGGATATAGCCCGGGCTCACGGGGTCCACATTCCGACTCTTTGCCATCTTCAAGCCGCCGACCACAAGGGAGTATGCCGGATTTGCGTCGTCGAGGTCGAGGGCTCCGACAGGCTGCTTCCGGCCTGCGACACGCCGGCCGTAAACGGCATGGTCGTGACCACGCACTCCGAGAAGGTGCTGGAGGCCCGCAAGATGGTGCTGGGGCTTCTCCTGGCCGAGGGGGACCATGACTGCCCGGTTTGCAACATCGCCGGCGACTGCAGGCTGCAGGACCTGGTGTTTGAATACGGCGCCACGGCCCCAACTTACAAGTTCACGAAAAACAAGCGTTCTCTCGATGACTCCACGGTCCTGATCGCGCGCGACTTCAGCAAGTGCGTGATGTGCGGCCGTTGCGTGGCCGCGTGCAATGACGTCCAATGCCATTACGCCATTCCCTATCCTTACGGACGGCGGGAAGACAAGGCATTCCCCGCCGGTTGGCTCCCCAAGGTCGATCTCGACCTGTGCGTTCACTGCGGCGAATGCGTTCAGGTGTGTCCGGTTGGGGCCCTCGTGGAAAGCAAGGCCAGGTTCCTTGCCCGGCCATGGGAGATCGACGAGACGATCCGCACCACATGCCCTTACTGCGGCGTGGGCTGCCAGCAACTGCTCCATGTAAAGGACGGACGCATCGTAAAGGTCACCGGCGTCGAGGACGGGGCCCCGAACTACGGGCGGCTTTGCGTCAAGGGCCGCTTCGGGTACGATTTCATCTACTCCGAGGAGCGCCTCAAGACGCCCCTCATCCGGCAGGAGAACGGGGAGTTCCGGGAGGCGTCCTGGGACGAGGCCCTCGACCTTGTCGCGACCAAGTTCAAGCAGATAATCGACGAGAGCGGCCCCGATGCGCTTGCAGGCGTCGCCTGCTCGCGAAGCATCAACGAAGACTCCTACCAGATGCAAAAGCTTTTCCGCGCGGTTATCGGTACGAATAATATCGATAACTGCGCCCGCACCTGACACGCTCCTACGGTCGCCGGGTTGGCGGCCTCGTTTGGTTCTGGCGCCATGACGAATTCCTTCAACGAATTCGCTAAAGCCAAGATGTTTTTCGTTATAGGGTCCAACATGACGGAAGCTCACCCTGTCGCGGCAACGTTCGTGAAGAACGCCGTGGCAAACGGAGCGCAGCTGATCGTCGCAGACCCCCGCAAACACAAGCTTGTGGATTTCGCCTCTCTCCATCTTCCTCTCAAAGTCGGCAGCGACGTCGCTCTCCTCAACGGCATCATGAACGTCCTCATCACGGAAGACCTCCACGACCGGAAGTTCGTCGAGACCTGCACGGTCGACTTCGAGAAGCTGAAGGAAACGGTGATGCAGTATCCGCCCGAGAGAGCGGCCGAGATCACCGGAATCGACGCCGACACCATTCGCCATGCGGCAAGGACGCTCGCCTCCGTGAAGCCCGTCATGCTCTGCTACACGCTTGGCATCACGGAGCACACCTGCGGCGTGAACAACGTTTTGTCCGTGGCCAACCTTCAGATGCTCCTCGGCAACATGGGCGTCGAGTGCGGCGGCGTGAACCCGCTGCGCGGTCAGAACAACGTCCAGGGAGCCTGCGACATGGGCGCGCTCCCGAACATCTTCCCCGGCTACCAGAAGGTCGTCGACCCGAAGGCCCGAGAAAAGTTTGCCAAGGCATGGGGCGTTAAGGATCTCCCCGACAAGGTCGGCATGATGATGCCGGATGTCATGGAAGGCCTCACGACGGGCAAGATCAGGGCGTTTTACATCTTTGGCGAGAACCTCGCCAACACCGAGCCCGATATCCACAAGGTCGAGCACGAGCTGTCGTCCGCCGAATTCCTGGTTTGCCAGGACCTCTTCCAGACGGAGACCACGCGCTTCGCCCATGTCGTCCTTCCCGCCGCGGCCTGGAGTGAAAACGACGGGACGTACGCAAATAGCGAGCGGCGCGTGAGCAGGGTCCGCACCGCGAGTCCGGCCCCAGGCATGGCCATGCCCAACTGGTGGATATTCAAGGAAGTCGCCAGGCGCATGGGGCACAACTGGGAATCCAGCAGCGCCCAGGAGCTTTGGGACAACGAAATATCGGTGCTGTGCCCCTCTTTCGCGGGAATCAAGTACAACCGGCTGGAAGGCGACGGCTTGCAGTGGCCCTGCCCGAACACCGACCATCCCGGGACCTGCTTCCTGCACCAGAACGGCGAGTTCACCTGCGGCCTCGGCAACTTCTTCGGCATCGAATGGACCCCGCCGGCGGAAGTGCCGGATGCGGAATATCCCTTCGTGCTCTCCACCGGAAGGCGTCTCTATCACTACCATACCAGGACGCAGACCGGCCGCTGCGGAGGTCTCAACGACCTTCTCGGCGAGGAAACGGCGGATATTTCGCTGGATGACGCGGAGCGCCTCGGCATCAAGAACGGCGAAATGGTGCGGGTCCGCTCGCGGCGCGGCAAGGTTGTTCTCAAGGCCCGAGTGACGCCCGAAGTGCCCGCCGGAATGATCTGGATGGCCTTCCACTTCCGCGAAACGTGCGCGAACTGGCTCACCAACCCGGCGTTCGATCCCGTCAGCAAGACGGCGGAGTACAAGGCGTGCGCCGTAACTCTTGAGAAAGCGTCGTAAATAGAAAACGAATATACGGACGGGCGCGGGGAGCGTAAAATCCCCGCACCCCGTCCGGCCCCGCCC
>CALFXO010000034.1 GCA_937958025.1 uncultured Syntrophobacteraceae bacterium | reverse complement strand
CGAGCCGGCGCGAGACTCGTGGATCGGCGGAGCCCCTCCGACCATGGCAAGGAGGATGCGTTCAAGAATGTTAGGAGGGAAAAGCGAACCACAATAGGAGGTCATGGGGAAGACAAGAAAAGCTCCCCGACCAATTCGTCTTTGCTTTTTCCAAGAAATGCGGCTACATCTGAAAGCATAGCATTCAACGTTCCCAAACGAATGCTCTTGTGCATAGGGACCGTGACGTGATGCCTTCCACTCGCCGTTTCACAGGTGAGTCACGCGTGGCTTCCAGTCTGCCTGGTTGTGATGTATCCAACCCCTTTCAGGCGTTTTGCGAGTTCTTCTCCACTCACTTCCCTGGAAGCCTCACGCCGCGATCACCTCTTCTCTCACGATGTGCAGGCGAATGAGCTTAGGGCGCTCCACCTCATCGAAGTGACATTCAACAGCGTCCTTAATCATGGCGCGCAGTTCTTCCAGGGTGTCTGCCTCGGTAAAAATAGAGTGCGACACCGCCTTGGCCTCATAGCTTCCTTCCGGAGAATCCTTCACCAGAAAGATGATCTCCGTTTCCATTAGGTAATCCCTTGTTCCATAGCCGTTTGAACCATGGTGACACGAAGCGCAAGAGGGCAAAACCCTTTTACCCGCATGAGGATGCGTTTAATGCCACCCTTCTCCACCGATGGAGCCAGATCATTATCTTTTTCGGCGGCGGGATTTTTTGATAGGGACTTCCCCATGTTCGTCTTTGAACCTTTTGATAGCGAAGCGCATATCGTTGCCTACGGCCATCCAGTCGGACTCAATGGCCTTCATGTCAGCAATTTTTTCAGATGGGGAATCGTTGTAGACGTTCAGAGTGCTTCCAAGGTCCAGAAGGCGGGCCATGCCGCCGATAAAAGTGGGCTTTGCGAAGAGATAATCTGTCATGGCTTCCCTCCTTATGAATATGCCACCTTTTATGGGATACTCACCCATATGACCTTACAAGTCAATAAGCGATATTATGACAATGCGTACAGACGCAAACCCTGCCCGCAGGCACTTCAATATCCAAGCAAAAACAATGCCGAATTTAAACCGTCTAATGTGCAAGTCAGAATCCCAGGGCTCCAAACTCACGGGATGGCCGTCAGCTTCGTCTCCAACCAAGGCTCGCGGTCCTTCGGGGTGGCTGCTTCAGTGAAGACTGCATACGCTCTTGCTCGCCCAAAAAACGAACGGGCCGGAATCGGCCACCCTGGGTCGCTTCCAGCCCGCTTATATCGCAATGGAACATTCCGATGCGGGACGGTCGTAGACTGCGGGACCAGGGAAATTCCCCCTTCTCCCGCCGCCATCGCGCCCCGCCCTCGCTACATCAGCTCACCTCCGGCCTCGGGTAGAGCCCGGCGCGCTCCACGATCTCGGGCACCTTCTCCTCCCACTCGATGGCCATGATGTGGAAGCCACTCACGCCCTTCACCTGCTTCAACTCCTCGACCATCTCGATCAGGACGTTGATTCCCTCCTCGGCCTGCTTTTCCTTGTGCACGCCGCCCATGCGTTTGATGAGTTCATCCGGAACGTCCATGCCCGGCACGCGGGCCTTCATGTACTTGGCCATGCCGAGGCTTTTCATCGGAGTGAGGCCCGCCATAATGAACACCTTCTCGTGCAGGCCCTGGTCCACAACGCCCTGCATCCACTGCTTGAATTTGGGGATGTTATAAATGCACTGTGTTTGAATGAACTGCGCCCCCGCCGCGACTTTCTTCGCGAGACGCGCCACGCGGATTTCAAAAGGGTCCGCGAATGGGTTTTCCGCCGCGCCGACGAACATCTCCGGGCCGACCTTCATTTCGTGGCCGCTCATGAGCTTTTTCTCGTCGCGCATCATCGTGACGGTCTGGAGAAGCTGCGTCGAATCGAGGTCGAACACGTTCGCCGCCGTCGGATGGTCGCCGAAGCTCTGGTGGTCGCCCGTCAAACACAGCATGTTGTGAATGCCGAAGGTCGCGGCTCCCATGATGTCCGCCTGCATGGCGATGCGATTCCGATCGCGCGTGACCATCTGGAGGATCGGTTCATAGCCCAGCTGCTTGATGCGAATGCAGGAAGCGAGGCTCGACACGCGCACGACCGCCGTCTGGTTGTCCGTTACGTTGATTGCGTCCACGTGCTTGCCGATGAGGCGCGCTTTTTCCTCGATCGCCGCGCCGTTGCAGTCGCGGGGCGGCCCGCACTCGGAGGTGACTCCATATTGTCCGGACGTCATGATCTTTTGCAGCTTGCTGGGAGTCATCGTGCTCATATGCGTGCAACCTCCTTGATGACCTTGCGGGGTCCGCCGTCGCGGCTCGTGGACCAGCTCCGGGCGCTCGTCGGCTTCGAGAAACGGTCGAGCTGCCCCAGTTGCTTCAGCCGTTCGTAAATAAGGTGCCAGCCGCAGTCCGTCTCCTTGCTCACTTCGCACTTGCCGTTCGCGGAGCCGCCGCAGGGACCGTTCGACATCCGCTTTGAACAGCGGGCCACCGGGCAGATGCCCCCCGTCGATGCCAGCACGCAGTCGCCGCACGCCTGGCAGCGCTCGGTCCAGACGCCCTTTTCCTCCGTGACGCCGATGAAACAGGTGTTGACGCCGGGGAAAATGGGCTTGTTGTCGAACGTTTCCGCCATGAACTGCACCCCGGCGCCGCACGCGAGCGAGACGACGGCGTCGTAATTCCCGATTTTATCGTTCAACTGGGCAAGGTAGGGGCGGTCGCACTGGCGCGTGAGGCTCGCCTCCTCCACCGACACGTCCTCTCCCTGGAGCCTGAAGTGCATGCGGAGCGCCGACCCCAGGATCTGCGCCTCCTTCATTCCGCCCGCTTCGCACACCGTCACGCACCCGTCGCACCCGAGGACCAGCACCTTCTTGTAGCCCCGGATGTCGTTGATGATCTCCTCAACCGGTTTACCCTTGGCAATAATCATGCGGCTTCCTCCGTTGCGGGGCCCTTCGGCCCCTTGCTCTTGGCTTTCCTGATGGGGCTTGGCCCCAGCTGTCTGATCTTTTCGGTCATCTCCCGCGCGATCTCGGCAAACCGCGGTCCCTGCCCCGCCGAGAGGTTGTACATTTGCACCCTCTCGCCGCCCACCCCTATCTGGTCGAGGATCTCGGCCACATAGGCCACGCGCCGCTTGGCGCGCAGGTTGCCGCTCTGGTAGTGGCAGTCGCCCTCCAGGCAGCCGGCCACGAAAACGCCGTCCGCCCCTTCCTCGAAAGCCGTCATCAGGTGGATGACGTCCACCCTGCCACTGCACGGGAGCTTCACTATTCTCACATTCGTCGGATAACTCAGTCTCATGGAACCTGCCAGGTCCGCAGCTGAATAAGCTCAGTAGCTGCAACAGAACGCAATGATGATAGGATCGAAATTTTCCATTATTCCACTCCTTCAAATAGGGCGTGTACGTTCCTGAGGACCTGGTCGTCCTCGTAATGGGAGAGCTGGATCGCCTTGGCCGGACATTCGGAGACGCAGATGCCGCACCCCTGGCAGAGCGCCTCGTTGATCTCCGAAACATTGTTCTCGTTGATGCGCGGGACGTTGTACGGGCACACCATGACGCACACGAGGCAGGCGGCGCAGAGCGTCGGGTCCACGTGCGCCACGGCTCCGCCCACGCTCAGGGTCTTTCCGGCGAGGAAGGAAGCGGCCCGCGACGCCGAGGCCAGGGCCTGGGTTATGGATTCGCTGATGAGCTTCGGGCTGTGGGCCGTTCCGCAAAGGTAGATGCCCTCCGAGGCGAAATCTACCGGGCGCAGCTTGGCGTGCGCTTCGATGAAGAAGCCGTACGCGTTGCGGGGCGTCTTGAGGTGCGTCGCAAGCTCGTCGGTTTCGTTGGCGAGGGTCGCGGCGCTAAGCACCACGGCGTCGGCCGTCATCGTGACGGGCCGCTGCAATATGTGGTCCTTGAAGGTCACGGTGAGCCCCGCGCCGTTGCCGCTCACCTCCGGGTTATTCTCCGGGTCGAACCGCGAGAAGATGACCCCCTGCTTCCTCGCCTCGGTGTAGTAGTCCTCGAGCATCCCGTACATGCGCATGTCGCGGTAGAGGACCACTATGTCGGCGTCGGGGTTGATCTTCCTGAGCTGCAAGGCGTGCTTCACGGCGCTCTGGCAGCATATGCGGCTGCAATTCGGGTTTTCCTCGCTCCGGGAGCCGACGCACTGGACCATGAACACCCGCTGCCACTTCGACGCCTCCTCCGCGTTGTTGTGCAGGTAGGAGTCGAATTCGAGCTGGGTCATGACCTTGTCGCTCTCGCCGTACAAAAACTCTTTCGGACGGTGTTCGTGGGCGCCGGTCGCGACGATCGCCACGCCGTGCTCTATCGTTTGCTCCGCCTTCTCCGGCCCGACCCGCACCTTCGTCGTAAAATTGCCCTTGTACCCCTTGAACGATGACACTTCCGCGTTGGTGAAAACCTTGATCCTCTCGTTCGACTGCACGTCCTCGATGAGCTTGTCGAGGAATTCCTGAACGTCCCGGCCCTCGATCGTATGCCGGATGGTCCGCGCGAGGCCGCCGAGGCCGCCCGACTTCTCCACCAGTACGGCGTCGAACCCCTGCTCGGCGAGGTTTAACGCCGCCGTCATTCCCGCCACGCCGCCGCCAATCACCAAACCGCTCTGCGTGATAGGCACCTTCTTTTCATAGAGCGGCTTGAGGAGCGATGCACGCGCGACCGACATCCGCACGAGGTCTTTCGCCTTTTCCGTCGCATGCTCCCGGTCGTTCATATGCACCCAGGAATCCTGGTTGCGGATGTTGGCCATGTCGAAAAGGTACTTGTTGAGCCCGATGTCGAGAAGCGTCTCGCGGAAGAGCGCCTCGTGGGTGAGCGGGGTGCAGGCCGCCACCACCATGCGGTTGATCCCCTTCGCCTTGATGACCTCGCCCATCCGCACCTGCGTGTCCTGCGAGCAGGTGAAGAGGTTGTCCTCCACGTGCACGACGTTCGGGAGCGTCCGGGCGTATTCGCGCACCGCCGGCACGTCCACGAAGCCGCCGATGTTGATGCCGCAGTTGCAGACGAAAACCCCTATGCGCGGCGGCTCCTCGCTCACGTCCCTCTGGGCGGGAAGCTCCCTGGTCCGCGTTTCCGTCCAGCGCACGTTGCTGAGGAGCGCTCCCGCGCCCGCCGCCGCCCCCGACGCCTCCATGACCGACTGCGGAATGTCCTTCGGCCCCTGGAGCGTGCCGCAGACGTAAACGCCGGGCCGCGACGTGGCGACCGGCGTGAACGGGTCGGTCTCCGCGAAGCGGTGCGCGTTCAGGTCCACCCCTATCCGGTTCGCCAGCGCGACGGCGTCCTTCCCCACCTCGAAGCCGACCGAGAGCACCACCATGTCGAACACTTCCGTCTTGTACTCGCCCGACTCGTCCACATAGTTGATCTTGAGGTCGGCTTCGCCTTCCTTTTCCACCGAGTGGACGCGGGAGCGTATGAACCGCACTCCGTGCTCCTTCGCGCGGTTGTAGTACTGCTCGAACTCCTTGCCGTACGTCCGCATGTCCATGTAAAAGATGGCGGTGTCGAGCCCCGAGTGGGCGTGCTCTTTCGCTATCACCGCTTCCTTTATCGCGTACATGCAGCAGACCGCCGAACAGTACGAGTTGTCGCACTGGTTCACGTTCCGCGACCCGACGCACTGGAGCCACGCGATTTTGTGCGGCTCCTCGCGGTCGTAGGGGCGCATCAGATGCCCCCGGTACGGGCCGGAGGCGCTCAGGATGCGCTCGAACTCGAGGCTCGTGACGACGTTCGGCGCCTCCAGGTAGCTGTAGCCCCCCATCTTCGACGGGTCGAACACGTCGTTGCCGGGGGCGAGCACCACCGCCCCGACGTGCATGTCTTCAAACTTCGCTTCGTCGTCGTAATGCACCGCCCCGGCGAGGCAGACCTTCTCGCACATCCCGCAGCCGATGCAAATATTGCGGTCGATCGTGAACCCGCGCGGAATCGCCTGCGGATACCGCATATAGGTCGCCTCGCGCAAATCCAGCTTCTGGTTGAACTCGTTCAGCGCGCTCACCGGGCACACCTGCCGGCACTGGCCGCACGCCGTGCAGCTCTTGAGGTCGATGTAGCGCGGATTGCTCTTGATCTTCACCTTGAAATTGCCCGCGTCCCCCTCTATCGCCTCCACCTCGCTGTTCGGGTGGATTTCGATGTTGAGGTGACGCCCGACTTCGACCAGCTTCGGCGAGATGATGCACATGGCGCAGTCGTTCGTCGGGAATGTCTTGTCGAGCTGGGCCATGATCCCGCCGATGGTCGGCGACTTGTCCACCAGGTGAACAAGGTAGCCCGCGTTCGCGAGGTCCAGGGACGCCTGCATTCCGGCGACCCCCGCTCCGACGACCATCACGGAGCCGATTTTCAACACTTCTGTGGCGCTAGCCATATATTCCTCCTGCGCTCCCTATTCCCTGGCTCCGCCCGCGTGGATGGCGGCGAAGATCTGACGGTCGCGGAAATGCTTCATGTCGATGGCCTTCTGGGGGCACGCGGCCGCGCAAACCCCGCATCCCTTGCAGGACGCGGAAATGTTCACCGCCCGGTAGCCCTTCCCTTCCACCTTCACCAGCTCGATGGCCTTGAACGGGCACGACGCCTCGCAGAGGCCGCAGCCGATGCAGTGCTCCTGATCGACCACGGAGACGATCGGCTCCACCTCGACGCTTTGCTTCGTGAGCACGGTCGCGGCGCGGGAGGCCGCCGCCTGCGCCTGCGCAATCGATTCCTCGATGGGCTTCGGATAGTGCACGAGCCCGGCGACGAACACTCCGTCTGTCGCGAAATCGACCGGCCGCAGCTTCATGTGCGCTTCGAGGAAGAACCCGTCCTGGTTGAGAGGCACCTTGAAGAGCTTCCCGAGCGCCTCCTGCTCCTTGGGGACGATGGCGGTCGCGAGGTTGAGGTAGTCCACGTGAAATTGAACGGGCCGCCCGAGGATGGGGTCGGTGACGGTCACCTTGAGCTTCTCCCTGCCGTCCACGGTCGCGCTCTCGACGACCGGCTTGCCGCCCAGGTCGTAGCGGATGAAAATCACGCCCATCTGGCGGGCGTCGCGGTAGATCTCCTCGCGCGCCCCATACGTCCGGAGGTCCCTGTACATCACGTAGACGTCGAGGTCGGGCTTCTTGGTCTTCAGGGCCACGGCCTGCTTCACCGTCGTCGTGCAGCAGATCTTCGAACAATACGGACGCTCGGGCTCCCTAGACCCCACGCACTGGATGAAGGCGACGGCGTCGGCCGCGTCCAGCCGCTCCGGCTCCTCGGTGAAAAGCTTCTCCAGGTCGTGCCAGCGCGTCACCCGGTCGCTCTTCCCGTAGAGGTATTCGTCCGGCTTCAGGGAATGGGCGCCGGTCGCGATGATGGCCACGCCGTGCTGCAATTCCCTCGATGATCCGTTGCTTTTGACGGTCGTCGCGAAATTGCCGACAAATCCGCTCACGCTCTCGATTTCGGTTTGCGTCAGCACCTCGATATTGGGGCTCGCCCCCACGCGGGCGACGAGGTCTTTCACATACGCCCCAACGTCCTCGCCCCTCCAGGTGTGCTTCACCTTGAGAGCGTGCCCGCCAAGCTCGTCCTTGTGCTCGAGCAGGTAAGTCTTGAATCCCTGGTCGGCGAGGTTGAGCGCGGCGTTCATCCCCGCGACGCCTCCGCCGATGACCAACGCGTTGTGGCTCAAGCCCACCTCGAGCTTTTCGATGGGCTCGAGGAGCGCGACCTTGGCGACGGCCATCCGCACGAGGTCCTTCGCCTTCTGCGTCGCCTTCTCAGGCTCGTTCTGGTGCACCCAGGAATCCTGGTCGCGGATGTTCGCAAGCTCGAACAGGTAGCGGTTGAGTCCCGCTTCCCGGATCGTTTCCTGGAAGAGCGGCTCGTGCGTGCGGGGAGTGCATGCCGCCACGACCACGCGGTTCAGGTCGTGCTCCTTCACGGCGTTTCGGATCAGCATCTGGGTGTCCTGGCTGCACGTGAAGAGGTTGTTCGCCACATACACCACGTTGGGGAGCGTCTTCGCGTACTCCCGGACGCCCGGAACATCGACGACGCCCGCTATGTTGATGCCGCAGTGGCAGACGAAAACCCCTATCCGGGGCTCCTCGCCCATTATCGTCGTTTCGGGGGGATAGGTTTTTTTCTCGGTCAGAGTGTCGCGGGCGGCGGTGAGCGAAGCGGCGGAAGCGGAAGCGGCGGCGGATGCCTCCATGACGGAGTAGGGAATGTCCTTGGGGCCGGCGGAGGCGCCGCAAACGAACACTCCGGGGCGGGAAGTCGCGACCGGCGAAAAGCTCCCCGTCTGGACGAAGCCGTCGTCATCGAGCGACACGCCGATCCTTCCGGCAAGCTCCTGCATGTCCTTGGATGCCTCGAGGCCAACGGAAAGCACCACGAGGTCGAAAACCTCCGAATGCAGCTCCCCGCTCTCGTCCGTGTAGGCAAGGAGCAGGTCGTCCGATCCCGGCGCGGCCCTGTCGACGCTGTGGACGCGCGAGCGGATGAACCGGACTCCCGTCTCGTCCTTGGCCCGGTTATAGTAGCGCTCGAACTCCTTGCCGTAAGTCCGCATATCCATGAAGAAGATGGCGGTGTCGAGGTTGCCGTGGGCGTGCTCCTTGGCGATCACCGCCTCCTTTATCGCGTACATGCAGCATACGCCTGAGCAATAATTGTGCGCCCCGTGCTGCGAACCGCGCGACCCGACGCATTGCAGCCACGCAATCTTCTTAGGGGCGGTCTTATCGGAGGGTCGCACCAAATGCCCCTCGAACGGGCCGGAAGCGCTCAGGATGCGCTCGAACTCCATGCTGGTGACGACATTTGGAAGCTGGCCGTAGCCGTACAGGTAAAGCTCCGGATTGAACGCCTTGAAGCCGGGGGCGAGAACCACCGCCCCAACCTCCAGCGTGTGCGTCTTCGGCTTCTGATTGAAATCTATCGCGCCCGCCGGGCAGAACTTCTCGCACGCCCGGCACTTGCCTTTCTCGAAATAAATGCAGTTTCCTTCGTCCAGAACGTACTTGAGGGGCACCGACTGGGGGTACTTCACATAGGCCGCCTTGCGCTTGCCGAGGCCCTCGTTGAATGCGTCGTCCACCTTCCTCGGGCACTTCTCCGCGCATACGCCGCAGGCGATGCACTTTTCCATGTCCACGTACCGGGGTCGCTCCCTGACCGTCGCCGTGAACCTTCCGGCCTCCCCGTCCAGCGCCTCGAGATCCGCCATCGTGAGGAGGTTGATGTTCAGATGCCGCCCCCCTTCCACCAGTTTGGGCGAAAGGATGCACATCGAACAATCGTTGGTCGGAAATGTCTTATCCAGCTGCGCCATGACCCCGCCGATGCCGGGCGACTGCTCCACCAGATGCACGAAGTAGCCCGAACCGGCCAGATCGAGCGCAGCCTGGACCCCGGCGATT
This sequence comes from uncultured Syntrophobacteraceae bacterium, assembly GCA_937958025.1. Lineage (GTDB taxonomy): Bacteria > Desulfobacterota > Syntrophobacteria > Syntrophobacterales > Syntrophobacteraceae > CALFXO01. Next base: position 1,361 of record CALFXO010000034.1, on the reverse strand, counting down.
CCTCCGCCGACGACCATCACCGATCCGACCGGGCCGTCTCCGTTCCCGCTCGTTGCCCGTTTTCCCTGTTGTTCGCTCTTCTTGGTCTCCATTGTTGTCATTCCTATGTATGAGACAAAGGTATGTGACAAAAATGCATAATGAAGGTGCATGATGAAAATACGCGATGAAGACGCGTGTTAAAGGTGAAAAATTTCACTCCTTCACATCTATGCATAAACCCAGGACGCCGCCCAACCCCCAATCGTAGTATTGACATCCGTTAACATATCATCTCGCTTAACAATGTTCAATGTCAAAACATCAAGGATTAACACCGCTCTCCAAAGGGAAAGTCATCGATGGATAAAATGCAACAGATTGAAATAACGAAATCAACGGCAGCTAAAATCAGGATGAGAAAGCACGGCGGCGACAGGAGCAGGGAGGTCGATCGAGACGTATGCCAAGGGAGCGTCGATTGATTATTTAACACACTATCGGCGAAAATTAAATAGTTGTTTAGCGTCCGTCACGCTCTTCGCGTTTGAGGGATGTTCCAAGGTTGAAACCATCGGGGAAGTTTCCGGCACGAAATTCGCCGTTAAGCACACCAGATTTGTCCACAGATACTCCATGACTGAACCCACGCAGGAAAGCTGGTAGAGAGCTTTCAAGGCAACCTTCTCGAAATTTGACATCGATGCCCCAAAGACGTATAATACAATTGATTGTACGTCATTCTATAAGGAGATTGTTTATGCAGACAAAACTGACTTTGCGCTTGGACGAAAGACTTATTGAGAGGGCGAAGAGGTTTTCCAAAAAGACCGGGAAATCGGTCTCAAAGATAGTGGCGGATTACTTTGAGAAACTCGATGCGCCATCGACTGACGAGATTGAAGGGATCACGCCGAAGGTTGCAAGCCTCAGAGGCATCCTCAAAGGCACCGGTGTTACGGAGGAAGAATACCATAAGCATTTGGAGGAGAAGCATCTTTGAGAGTGCTCTTCGACACCAATGTAGTCCTGGATCTCCTGCTTGACAGGAAACCATTTTCAGTTGATGCAGCAAGATGCCTTTCAATGGTCGAGTCAGGCCGGATTGAAGGTTTGTTGTGTGCAACCACTGTGACGACGCTCCACTATCTGATCAGAAAGTCGGTAGGAAATCGAAATGCTCTTGATAGTATTACTCTCCTGCTGTCCCTTTTCGAGATCGCCCCAGTCAACAAAACAGTTCTGGAAAGTGCACTGCGTCTGCCATTTAAAGATTTTGAAGATGCCGTGCTGCATGAAGCCGCGCGGTACTCCAACGCCGATGTGATAGTTACTCGTAATACCTCCGATTATAAGAACTCCTTAATCCCGGTCCAACTGCC
>CALFXO010000033.1 GCA_937958025.1 uncultured Syntrophobacteraceae bacterium | reverse complement strand
ACTCCCCCTTTCCTTTCGCGCGGAAAGGGGGAGATTTTCCCCTTCCCCGGTTCGTGCGGCTTGGTAATATTATTTGCGGAATTCACCTTAAAGATCATCCTCGTCTAGCCCCGCCATCTTCAGAAGATGGCTGAGCAAACCCGTTTTGAGCGGCTGGTTGCCGTGAACTGGAACCGACAGGCGAACGATGCTTCCTTCTTTTCCATAAAGATGATGACTTCCCTGAGTTTTCAGTAACCATCAACCGTGCCATTCGAGCACTCTCGCCAATTCTTTTCCGGAAACGCTCTTCCGGCGATTTCTAAAACCCGTGCTTTGGTATCCATCGGATCGGTGGGCTTGATATCTACGGAGAGACAACCCTCAACAGCTTCGTAGATGTTCTTGAGGAGTTCCTCAAATGTTTCTCCTTGAGTAGCACAACCGGGTATGGATGGCACTTCAGCCCAAAATCCGCCTTCTTCCGCTTCATGAGCGATAACTTTGAGTTTCATGATTGCTCCTTAAGCATTTAGCAATCCTTATGATACCAAGGGGAGCGGCACGAAGTAATCCACCTTGGAATCGATTTCTTCCTTTCTGAGATTTTTTCTCAACAGATCCATTGTCATTTCAGCGATATTTGCCTCCACCGAATAGGCCAGCCTTACCAGTCGGTCAACGGCTCTCGATGGTTTCTCATGTTCGTTTTCCCATCTGGAAACCGTAACCCGATCCACTCCAGGTAGTTAAGCAAGTTCGTTGATCTTCAGATGGAGATTCTTTCAAAGAAACCTGATTCTGGCTCCATTGAGATTCGTCGGCTCAAGCAGGATGCTCTCGCCGATTAACATCATCAGTTGCGTAGAATGCGGAATGGAAATGATCTTCTCTTCCCCAGTCGCCGCACAACCCAATTAGAAGGTTGACTAGGTGAACTAGGAGGCGATGTTTGATCTTCATGGCGAAAATAAAGGGGGGAGCGTACGGAGCAAAACTGCAATCCGCGTACGTAAACAAAAAAAGGGAAACGAGCGATCCTCGCAACCCTTTGTTTTTGTTGGCAGGCCAGGAGGGATTCGAACCCCCAACCCTCGGATTTGGAGTCCGATGCTCTAGCCGTTAGAGCTACTGGCCTGCAAACGCTGATTCTTATAGCAGCTCATCGGGACGATGTAAAGAAAAATATCTCACACAATATGGCATAATATTTGCTTAACTTAAGGATTTAAGATTACCGTTACTCCTGCTCATCCTCCACCAGTTGACAAGAGTACATCCAGCGCTCGGCAAAGCGGAGTACGGCTCCACGCTCACAAAAATTGAAATTATGCAGCGTGAAAGGGATGCATTTTTCAAATAAGTGCTTACATAAATGTTAATTAGATGCTTTGAAGCGAGCGCCAAGACGCTTCGGAGGCATATTCGCCGCCGCTTCTTGCCGGAACAGACGCTGATGGTTAAAGTTCAGATTCCTCAGCTAGACGCCGACGAGAAGAGAAGTGGGATAGAGGAGAGCCGGAGATGAAAATAAAGTACTGCAAGAAATACGAAAAATACGTCAGCCAGCAACATTGTGAATTTTTCAATGATGGCGCTAAATGTGAGTTTTACAGCCCAGCCGTATGGAATAGCATTAAAGAACTCACGCAAGACATGGACCGCCCCAAATGGGAAATAAACACCGTCATCAAACCGTTCAAATGCGACCTACTGGATCGTGAATATCTCAATGAACGGGGCAAAAGAAACAAGGCGCGAAGAGCCGTCGCGGCCGGTCGCGCCTGAAGACCCACCAACTCTCCTCTATGCTCCTCTCCAGCATTGCGCCCCGCCTTGACGGGGCGCACCCCTTCCACGGCATAATTTTCCAAATCTGACATACTAATTGATGTTACCTGCAATAAATGGTAATAATGAGGGTTGCTATATATAAATCGGCCTATTGGCGGCATATCTGTTAACATCTCTACCTGTTTTTCGATTGAGTGGACAAATATGTTCAAAAAGCTTCTCGTGGCAAATCGTGGGGAAATTGCGGTTCGGATCATACGCTCCGCTCAGGAGTTGGGAATTAAGACCGTCGCCGTTTACGAAGAGACGGACAAGACCGCCATACATATCATGAAGGCCGATGAAGCAATCTGCATCGGCTCGGGCCCCCGCAGGGACTACCTCAACATCGACCGGATCATTAACGCGGCGCTCGCGAGCGGAGCGGAAGCGGTGCATCCAGGATACGGCTTCCTTGCCGAGAATTCGGACTTCTGCAGAAAATGCACGGAGGCCGGGCTCGTTTTTGTCGGTCCTCCCCCCCAGGTGATTCTCGACATGGGAAGCAAGGTGATCGCGCGACGGGTCATGGAAGAGGCGGGCATACCCGTGATTCCGGGCTCCGGTGTGCTCCCCCCCGGCGAGGAGGGCAAGCAGCAAGCGGTTCGGTTCGCTGAAAAATACGACTACCCGATAATGATAAAGGCAGTAGCCGGAGGTGGCGGAAGAGGAATCCGCGCGGCCCAAAACGAGCAACAACTTCTGCGCGAACTTGACATGGCCCGGTCGGAAGCGCGTATGGCGTTCGGCAACGACGAGGTCTACCTCGAAAAAGCGGTCATAAAGCCCCAACACGTGGAAGTCCAGATCCTCGCCGACCAGCACGGCAACATCATTCATCTCGGAACCAGAAACTGTTCCATTCAGAGGCGTCACCAGAAGATGGTCGAAATCGCCCCCGCCTCCCTGCCCTCCCTGGTTTCCGACAGCATCTGCCGGACAGCTGTTGACGCCAGCAAGGCGGCCAACTACGTCAACGCAGGAACCGTCGAGTTCCTCATGGACGACGAGCACCGCTTTTATTTCCTTGAGGTCAACACCCGCATCCAGGTTGAGCACACGGTCACCGAAATGATAACCGGCATCGACATCGTGCGCGAACAGATTCGCATTGCGGCGGGCGAAGAGCTTTCGTTCAAACAGGAAGACATCCAGTTCCGCGGGTCAGCTATCGAACTCCGAATTACGGCGGAGGACCCGAAGAACAATTTCATGGCGAGCCCAGGAGTGGTCGAAATCTACCTGTCTCCAGGCGGTCATGGCGTGCGCCTCGACGGCGCTATTTATCAGGGGTATGAAATCCCGCGTTATTACGATTCCATGCTGGTCAAACTCACTGTTTGCGGGTTCAACTGGAAGGAAACGGTGGACCGTCTGCGCAGAACCCTCGACGGGTTCGTTATCGAAGGTTTAAAGACCACCATCCCCTTCTACAAACAGATCGTGGTGGACAAGGATTTTATCGAGCAACGCTTCGACACGTCTTACATCGAAACACATCCTCACCTCCTGCAGTACCACGAGGAAAAATCGGATGTCGAGCGAATAGCGAGACTATTGGCTGAAATCAATGCGTACGGTTATAATCCCTACGCAGACCAGGGCCAATAGAGAGCATGCGACAGGAGCGGCGCAGGTCCGTTTTGTCGAAAAATCGTCACGGAACGGCATTTTTTTGAAATGGAGTCAACATGGCGGAAGAAAATCGGGTGACGCCTCGGATGAGCAGCAAGGAAATCCTCCGTTTCCTGCACAACACTCCAGGTTTTTTTATAACGAACAATGAGCGGGACGTTTCCCAGTCCGACTTCAACAGCCGAGTGATGCCCCAGACGACGCTAAGGGCAGCCCCCTACAGGGACGAGGCGGGGTATTTCGCTTTCGAGATTTCGGGAGGCGCGTCCATCCACGTCGACCTGCTGCGCAAGCAGATCAACCCCTTTGAAAAATTGCGGCAGGTCCGCAAGGCGATGCCCAACACCCTCTTGCAGACAGTCTGCCGAGGCAGGAATCTGTTCGGATACAGGCCGTATCCCGACAACGTCATCCGCATGACCATCCGGCTCTTCTCCAAATATATCGACGTATGGCGCATTTACGACTTCATGAACTACACCCCAAACCTCAAGGTGGTTGTGGAGGAGGTGCAAAAAGCGGGCAAGTTGCTTATGCCCTGCATTTGTTTCAATACCGGGCGGGGCCACACGGACGCTTATTATGTCGGCAAGGTCGAGGAAATTATTGCGCTCACGGGTGAAGATATCATCCTGTCCATCAAAAACCATTCGGGGATAGGCTCCCCGATGCGCATCGCCCAGTTGGTTCGGTCCATTAAGGACAGGTTCCCCGATCTCCTGATCGCCTACCATGGCCATAACACGGATGGGAACGACACGGCCCGAATGACCTCCGCAGCATTGGAAGGCGCCAAGATTCTAGAAGCTAGCGACCACGGCTACGGGGGATTCTATAGTCAGGCTCCCGTGCTCAGTATTATTCAAATCCTGCATGATTACGGACACAAGTTTCCCGGATTCAAGTTCCAGGCAGCAGTCGAAACGTCGGACATCCTGCGTCGGGACCTCCGCCTCTATGAAAGGCACGCAAGCCCCTACCGGGGATTCGACCCCACGGTGAAACGCCACAAACTGACGGGAGGGGCGGCAAGCAGCGCCTTCGAGCAGGCGGAAAAGCACGGTCTGTTGGAGCGCATCCATGAGGTCTTCAGCGACCTGATGCAGGTCAACAAAGAACTCGGAAACATCTGGTCCGTCACGCCAGGAAGCCAGATACTGTGGACGACGGCGATGAGCAATGTGCAACACGGCCGCTACGAGCAGCCGTCGGACGACCTCAAACGCCTTCTGCTTGGCAGGTACGGTCCCTTCCCTTTTTACGAGCCGCCCGGATGGATTTACGAGAAAGTGCTCGAACACCATCGGAAGGACGGAAAGAAATGGCAGCAGATTCTCGTCGAGGAAGGCGGCGTGCAGCAGATTTCCGACGAGGACATCGACGCAAGACGCCGGGAGTTTGAAATGGAGATGCGCCGTCCGGTGAGCGAGGAGGAGCTTTGCCTCTACCTCCAGTTTCCCCGCGACGCCCTGGGGTATTTCAGGTTCGAGGAGCAGTTCGGAAAGACCTGGATGCTGCCGCCCGAAGTCTGGTACAGGCAGGGCGGGTTCAAGGATGGGGAGCGCATCACGTTTTCGGACGGCGACGGCAAGACGCACCATATCGATTTCGTATCCACCCGAAGGACCGAAGACGCCGTTCATATCTCTATGCTCGTGGACTATCACTTCCAGACCTACACGACCGAACTGAAGCAGGGCGAGTAGGACGGCGGCGGGCCTCTCCGATGGATCGGGAACTCGATCGTTTCCTTGAACACCTCATGGTGGAGAGGGGCGTGAGCGGGAATACGCTGGACGCTTACGGGAGAGATTTGTCGGAGTTTAGCCGAAAGCTCCGAAAGCAGGGAGTTGGCGCATGGGAGGAGGTCACGGGGGAACGCATCCTGGAGTGCATGGATGCGCCCGGAGACGCCGCACTGTCGCCGCGCACCAGGGCGAGGAGACTGGCGGCGGTGAGATCGTTCTTCAAGTGGATGACGGTGCAAGGGGCGTTGCGGCAAAACCCGGCAGTGCGCCTCCGGTTCCCTAAGGTGGGAGTGGCGTTGCCAAAGGCGCTTTCCGGATCAGAGGTCGAAGCGCTTCTCGCGCAGCCCGATCCTTCAAAGCCCCTCGGCCTGCGAGACAAGGCAATGTTTGAGATCATGTACGCTTCAGGGCTGCGGGTCAGCGAACTCACCGGCCTTACGCTCGGACAGGTGCACGCCGATCCCGGTTATTTGATCGTCCGGGGCAAGGGGGATAAGGAGCGCGTTGTCCCCATGGGGCAGTGGGCGTGCGAAGCGCTGAAGACGTATCTGGAATCGGCGCGGCCCAAGTTGCTGCGGGGAGAGGCGTCCATGCCCGAGGTGTTCGTCAACCACCACGGTCGGAAGCTCACGAGGCAGGGTGTTTGGAAAATCATCAAGCAGTATGCTCTTCAGGCTGGAATACAGAAAAATCTCACCCCGCACATGCTTCGACACTCCTTCGCGACGCATCTGCTCGAAAACGGGGTCGATTTGCGCTCCCTCCAAGCCATGTTGGGTCACGCAGACATTTCGACCACCCAAATTTATACGCACGTGACCAGAGCGCGATTGAAAGAAATCCATTCCACGTTTCACCCCCGACCGTAAACGCTGCGAATGGAAGAAAACGGACGCCGCGTTGGGTCAGGAAGGCGGATGATGCAAGGCCATTTGGGGCGTGCAACCAGCCTTCTCGCCGCGCTGACGTCTGCTGCATCTCGACCGCGTGGAGACTGACGAACTGATATGGACGTTATCACGACGCATTTAAACGCCGACTTCGATGCGATGGCTTCCATGATCGGAGCGAAGAAGCTCTACCCCGACGCGGTCCTCGTTTTTCCGGGCTCCCAGGAGCAGAGTCTGCGGGAGTTTTTCATCAACTCCACCTTTTTTCTATTCGGCTTTAAACGCCTCAAAGACATCGACATGAGTCAGATCAGCCGATTGATACTGGTGGACACCCGGCAACTTTCGCGCATCGGCAAGTTCGCGGAGATAGTCAAAAACCCGAATGTCGAGATCCACATATTCGACCATCATCCGAACTCCGAGGACGATATAGACGGGCACTCCCTGGTGGTGAAGCCGTTAGGGGCCACGGTGACAATCTTGACGCAAATATTGCGGGAGCGTCAAATTCAGCTCACCGCGGAAGAAGCCACCATCCTGAGCCTCGGTCTTTTTGAAGACACGGGGTCCTTCACGTTCAATTCGACGACGCCAGAGGATTTTGAAGCGGGCGCCCACTTGCGACGTTGCGGAGCGGACCTGAACGTGGTGGCGGATATGGTCACCCGGGAGCTCACCACCGAACAGATCGCACTTCTGAACGAACTCATCCACTCCGCCCGCACTTACGATATCCAAGGAATTGACGTCTGTATAGCTACAGTGTCCTCCGACAAGTATGTCGGCGACTTCGCGGTGCTCGCACACAAGCTGCGAGACATGGAGAACCTGGATGTGATTTTCGCGCTCGCCCGCATGGAGGACAGGATCTACCTTGTCGCGCGGAGCCGCATCCCGCAAGTGAATGTCGGGGCCATAGCCGCCTATTTCGGAGGCGGCGGACATCCGAGCGCCGCTTCCGCCACCATTCGGGACCTGACCCTCATCGAGGCGGAAGACCGTCTTTTTGAACTGCTGCACGCCGCCATAACGCCGACGCCCCTTGCTCGAGATATCATGAGCAGCCCGGTCATCACCACAAGCGCAACCGCAAGCATCGGCAACGCGGCCCAAGTCATGGTTCGGTACAATATTAACGCCATGCCGGTGATGGAAGACGATCGAATTGTCGGCGTCATCAATCGTCAGGTGTTGGAGAAAGCCATCTACCATCGGCTCGACAATCAGTCGGTTTCGGAATACATGAACGTGGATTATTCCCCGGTGGGTCCCGAAGCCACCCTGCTGGAAATACAGCGACGCCTCGTCGAGCACCAGCAACGCATCATTCCGGTTCTTGAAGACGAAAAGCTGGTAGGCGTGATAACACGCCGAGACTTCCTCAAGTTCCTCACGGAAGACGAATCCAACACGCCGAGGGCGCTGCACCAGGATGCGGGGGAATCCTCCTGGGGAAAACGCCGGAACATATCGAACCTCATGGCGGAGCAACTCTCGAAAGCAACCATCCAGATGCTGCGGGAGTTCGGGGAGCTCGCCGAACGTCTCCATTACAAGGTGTACGCGGTCGGGGGGGCGGTGCGCGACCTCATGCTGCGACGCCCTGGAAGCGACATCGACCTGGTGGTGGAAGGCGACGGCATAGAATTCGCCGGAATATTCGCAAAGGAGCATGGCATCCGGGCCAGGGCGCACAAGAAGTTCAACACCTCCGTGCTTATTTACGACAAGGACAACAGGGTGGATGTGGCTTCGGCCCGCTTGGAATATTACCCTTATCCGGCGGCGCTGCCGGTTGTGGAATTCAGCTCGCTCAAGATGGACCTCTACCGACGGGATTTCACCATCAACACGCTGGCCGTCGCTCTCAACCCGCATGAGTTCGGTCAGTTGATAGATTTTTTCGGCGGCCACCGGGACCTCAAGGATAAGGTCATCCGGGTGCTCCACAGTCTGAGCTTTGTCGAGGATCCGACGCGGGTGTTGCGCGCCATCCGCTTTGAACAGCGATTCGGCTTCCGGATCGAAAAACAAACAGCGAACTTGATCCGAAACGTTGTGCGGCTGGGGCTCATCCAAAAGTTGGGCGGTCATCGTCTCCTCCACGAGTTGGAGCACATATTTATGGAGAAAGACCCGCTGCCAGCCGTGCAGAGAATGGCCGACCTCGGCGTGTTGCCCGTGATCCACCCGGAGCTGCGCCTGGATAAGAACGTGGAAGCGCTATTCCTCCGGCTGCGCGACGTTATTTCCTGGCATGGTCTCAGCTTCATCGAGGAACCTATTGAAAGCTGGTGGATATACCTCCTTGGGCTCCTCGGAGGACTGCCGATCGAGAGGCTTCCCGAGGCGGTCAACCGCTTGGAGCTGACCAAAGGTCAGGAGGAGAGGATTCTCTGGACGTTTGAAAACGGGGAAAAAGTTATACGCAGGTTTTTTCAGTTTCCTAACCAAAGTCCGAGCGATATCTACCGAGCCCTTCAGCCCTTCCACTCCGAGGAACTTCTCTACCTCATGGCAAGAACGCAGAGGGAGGAGACGCTGAAGCCAATCAGTCATTACTTCCAGTACTACCGATTCATGACGACGGAACTGAGAGGAAGGGACCTGAAAGTCTTGGGCGTCCAGCCGGGGCCCATTTACAAGGTGATCCTCGATGACCTGCTGAACGCCAGACTGGACGGCGATATAAAAAACGCCTCCGAAGAGCTTGCCTACATCCGGAAGCGTTACCCGGAGCATGTCGGTCCGAACGCACAGGAGGAAAACTGCGCGTGCGGGCGTGCGATTCCCCAGGACCTTCCAAACGATGAAGCTATGAGGAAAACCCCATGACCGGAATCTCTCGCAACGCGATCCTGTATATTGTTCCGGTGCTGTTCGGCGTCATCTTCCATGAGGCGGCGCACGGATGGACGGCCGAAAAATTCGGGGACCCTACGGCCAGGAAAGCGGGCCGCATCACATTGAACCCTCTCGTGCACATAGACCCCGTGGGAACGATTCTTCTCCCATTGCTTCTGCTTTTCATGAACGCCCCATTTCTTTTTGGATGGGCGAAGCCCGTGCCGGTGCAATTTGAAAACCTTAGGGGCGGACGGCGCTCCATGGCGCTGGTGGCGCTTTCCGGCCCTATGGCGAATCTTCTCCTGGCTGTCCTCGGAGCCGTGATTTATCATGGAATCCGCTTTGGTTTGAAGGATGGCTGGATTCAGGACCACAATCTTATTCATTTCGTGGCCGATCCTGTCTATCAGATGGTGAGGATCGCCATCGTCTTCAATCTCGTATTGGTTGTGATGAACCTGCTTCCCATCCCACCGCTCGACGGCGGAAGGGTTGTCGCCGGATTCGCCCCATTATCCGTAGCGTCCGCCATCGACAAAATGGAGCGATATGGGATGCTGATAGTCCTCGTATTAATCGGAAGCGGACTATGGGGACATATCGTCGGCCCAATAATGGATGTTTTATTGCGCCTGCTTTTGGGTTAGATTCGGGCTTGCGAAAGCCTATAAGATAAGACAAAGGAGCATCTAAGAAAATGACGGAAAGAAAACGGATTCTCAGCGGCATGCGTCCCACGGGACAACTCCACCTCGGCAACTTCCATGGGGCGCTCGATAACTGGATACGGCTCCAGGACCAATATGAGTGTTTCTTTTTTGTCGCCGACTGGCATGCGCTCACGACGGATTACGCCGACACGGCGCGCATCCGGGACAATACGTGGGAGATGGTCCTCGATTGGTTGAGCGCGGGGCTCGATCCGGAGAAATCGACCATATTCATCCAGTCCGAGGTGAAGGAGCACGCCGAACTGAATCTGCTGCTGGGAATGATAACCCCCCTGCCCTGGTTGGAGCGCAACCCCACCTACAAGGACCAACAGGCGCAGCTCGATCAGAAGGACCTCGCCACCTTCGGGTTCCTCGGGTATCCGGTGCTCATGGCGTCGGACATCATCATCTATAGGGCGAACGGGGTCCCGGTCGGGAAGGACCAGCTCCCGCACCTGGAGTTGACTCGAGAAATCGCAAGACGGTTCAATTTCATGTATAATAAGGAGGTCTTCCCGGTTCCCGACGCACTCCTCACGGAAGCCCCGGTGCTGCCCGGCCTCGATGGCCGCAAGATGAGCAAGAGCTACGGCAACTGCATTTATATAACGGACAAGGAAGAGGATGTCCGCCAGAAGATTTTGCAGATGATGACCGACCCGCAGCGGGTGCGCAGGAAGGACCCTGGAAACCCGGAACTGTCGCCCGTCTTCGCGTACCACAAACTATATTCCAGCCCGGAGGAGATCGCGGAAGTTGCGGAAGGATGTCGCACAGCGGGAATAGGCTGCATCGACTGCAAGAAAATACTTATTAAAAACGTGCTGGAAAAGCTGAATCCCATGCGGGAGCGCCGCATGGAACTCGAAGGAAAAATGGACGACGTGAAGGACGCTATCCGCGAAGGGACCGCCAAGGCGCGCCGGGAAGCCGTAAACACCATGGAGGAAGTGCGCGCGGTCGTCGGGGTCAATCCCTTCTAACTTTCAGAGCGGGAGACGTTCACTAAAAATGCGTTGTCTGGATGATTCGCCATGACGGAAGTGCGGCTTCAGAAGGCCATCGCCGAAGCGGGGCTTATGTCCCGCAGGAAGGCTGAGGTGGCAATTCGCGAAGGACGGGTTTCCGTCAATGGCGGAGTCGTAACGGAAATGGGCGTCCAGGTGGACCCGGAGCGGGATGACATCCGCGTAGACCGGCAACAGCTCACCCATGCGGCGGCCAAGTCTTATATCCTCCTTTACAAGCCTGCCGGATGCGTCACGACGGCCAGCGATCCGCAGGGGCGGAAGACAGTGTTTGACTTTCTTCCGCGCTCAAATGCACGGCTCTACCCTGTCGGTCGCCTGGACTATGACGCGGAAGGACTTCTGATCCTGACGAACGACGGGGAACTGGCGCATCGACTGCAGCACCCGAGGTATGGAGTCGAAAAGGTCTACGATGTAAAGGTGATGGGACGGCCAAACAACGAAGCATTGAGGAGGCTTCGCACGGGGATAGACCTGGAGGAAGGGAAGACTGCCCCGGCGAGGGTTTCCGTGCTGCGACTCTTATCGAACGCCACGTGGCTGCGCATCGTCCTCCATCAGGGGTGGAATCGGCAGATCAAACGCATGGGAGAAGCAGTGGGACACCCCGTTGCAAAAATCAAACGCGTGGGCTATGGTCCCCTCACGCTGGGTGCGCTCGTTTCCGGGGACAGCAGACCTCTCACTGCCTCCGAGGTGGAAGCCTTGCACCGGCTGGCCTGTCTGGACAGGAAGCAGGCCAAAGATCGCGACAAGGAGCGGAATAAGCAGTCATGATCGGTGGAAAGCGCAAGTCGTACGGCTACAGACTGGACGCGTCCCAGTTTGGCGCGAGGCGAAAACCTCGAAAGCCATCCTATTTCAAGTGGCTTCTTTTTCTATTGGTCCTGGCGGGCGGGGTCTACCTTTGGACCGGCGGCTCTATTCAATCCGAAGCCGTGCTCTCGCATCTTCCTTTTCCAAAGAAACTCCAGAGCATCCGGATTTTGCACAACGGGCAGGAAGTCGCCCTCGAGCCAAACGCCATTCTCGTAGTAAACCCTAAAGACACCCTCATGGCGCTCGACGCCGCGACCGACGGATGGATCACGTGGGGCGTTAAGTTGCAATCCCCCGACGTTCCTATCGAGAATTTGTCCGGTGCGCCCGTAGTTGTGAAAACCCTCTGGCCGGGTGAATCCTTCGAGACTCCAAGAGCTTTGGAACTCCAGGCGCTGTGGTGGAGCAGACCGCTCGGCAAGGTGGCGCTTTCCGTCGAGCTAGGGGCGCAGGACTGGCTGCAGAAGGCCCTTGCCGCCACAAATCCGGAGCGCAAGATCGAATGCCTGAAGAAGGTCCTGGAAAAATCTCCTGGAAATATCCTGGCAAAAACCCAAATGGCCGGCATATATTACGAATCCAAGCAGTACGACGAGGCTGCCCGCCTTTACCAGGAAATAATGGAGACCGGGGAAACCCAGCCGCTTCTCGAGCGTCTGCTTGCGGTGCACCAGAAGCAGGACCGGGTGGACGACGCCCTGAGCGTTTACGTCAACCTCCTGCAAATGTCGAAAGACCCTCAGGAATTCCAGAAGTTCTTGCAGTACCTGGACAAACATAAATCCAACGCGGAAGCCGAGAAGTTCCTGAGAGAGCGTCGCAAGGACTTCCCTGTCTCCTTCCAGAGCGCCATCGATCTTTTTCTCGCCAATCTCTATACGCAGATGAAGGACTGGTCAAGAGCGGCGACGTCCTATGAGAAGGCCGTGAAGTCCGGCGTGAAGGACCCGGACATTCTATATAATATCGCGGCTTCCTACCAACAGAGCGACAACACGGATCAGGCCATCCAGGCGCTCGAGCGGTACCTGAAGGCTAGTCCGCAGGACATGCGGAGCTGGATGCAACTCGGCGCGTTGCAGGAAAAGAAGGGCGACCTTCAGGACGCGCGCGAAACGTATGAGACGGTGCTGGCAAAAAACTCCAAGAACGAAGACGCCATCGTCCGACTCGTGGCTCTTCTTGAGAAGACGAAAGACAAGCAGGGCTTGGAGTCCGCCTACGAGAAGTTGACGCAGGTGCAGCCAAAAAACAAAGTGGCGCACTTCAATCTCGCGATGCTGTACTACGACGCCCAGAAGTGGGAAAAGGCCGCTTCGGAGTTCAAGGACGTGATCGACCTCGATTCCAAGGACGTCGAATCCCGGAAGCATCTCCTCGACATCTACCGCAAGACCAAAAACAGCGCGGCGGAAGTGGAGACCTTGCAAGGTCTCGTCCAGCTCGACAATGACGATCTCGATTATTACAAGGCGCTCTTCGCCATTTACGACGACAAGAAGGACTACAAGTCCATGGCGAGCATGCTCCAGAAAGGTGTGGAGCAAAACCCGGACTCGGTCCAACTGCACCAATACCTGCTTTATGCTCTGTTAAAAGTCGATGACAAGAAGAACGCCGTCAAGGAATTGGAGCAGCTCATTCGCTTGCAGCCGAAGGAAAAAGAGCACCTGTTAAGGGCTGCCAACCTCTACGAAAGCTTAGGGCAAATCACCGAAGCACAGAAGATGCTCGAAAGATACCTGAAGCTCGACCCGAAAAACAAGGAGGCGCAGGACAACTATATGCGACTAACCAAGAAGCTAATGGAGAACAAGAAGTCGCACTGAAAGCGGACATTAAGTGCGGAGGGGCCTTTTCCCACTATCATTTGCGCGACGGAGTGCATTTTGAGTTGCACTGACGTCCGCTTTGTTGTATAAGCTTTGTCATCAAAGGGCGGGTAACTCAGCGGTGAGAGTGCCATCCTCACACGGTGGAAGTCGGAGGTTCAAATCCTCTTCCGCCCACCACGACAACCCAGGGGCTTAGCGGTGCAACCGTTAGGCCCCTTTGGTTTTAGGAACTAGCACAAAACAACCATTATATTTTACTTCGCTCCATTCGCCATGAATCCTATCATTTTCCACACATGAATTGCGATATGGATTATGGATATGTAAAAGTTATTTTGTGTCATATCCTTAACCAGTTTGCGTCCATCTTTTTTCCGATTGCTGCATCTCGCTTCCGAGTTTTTCACTCCACGCTCCGCGGCTTGCGTGCTATGATTTCTCCGCTGGTGATTTCCTTTTGCGCTGATTTTCTCATTCTTCAAGCGATGGTTAGGGCTAAGGTGATTTCCGAGAAAACTATTACCTCAGCAATGGTCTTTCAAATTATGCTTCAAGCGAGCGTAAGTTTGATTTTGGTAGCGTTGGGAATTTGCACCACAAGGGAGAGCGTGGAGACGGGTTTGGGAGAAAAGCGAACTGGCATCGTCTGCCTGGGGGCTC
>CALFXO010000032.1 GCA_937958025.1 uncultured Syntrophobacteraceae bacterium | reverse complement strand
CATGCGGACGCGGCGGCGGGAGTGGCGGGGCTCATCAAAGCCATCCTCGCGCCCAAGCATGGGGTCATTCCGCCGACCCTCCATTTCGAGCGCCCCAATCCCGGGATTGACCTTCCAAGCCGCCCGTTTTACATAAACGCCGCGCGGGTGGAATGGAAACGGCTGAACGGCCCGCGAATCGCCGGGGTCAGCTCCTTCGGGATAGGAGGCTCCAATGCCCACGTCATCGTTGAAGAGGCCCCGCCGGTCCCGCCTTCCGGCCCGTCCCGCCCCTGCCAGCTGTTGCTTCTGTCGGCCAGGACGCAAACGACGCTGGACGCCCAGTGTGAAAACCTGGCCCGTTTCCTGGAAGAAAATGCGTCCATCTCCCTTGCCGACGCGGCGTTCACGCTCATGAAGGGAAGGGGCGAATTCCCGTTCCGCAAAGCGGTTGCCGCAACGGATGTCGCATCGGCGATCCGGGGCCTGCGCGCCCCGTCCGAAAGCGATGGGGTTGGCGTTGCGTCCGGCCGGCCGGAAATAGCTTATTGCTTCGCGGATCTTCCCAGGGTTGATATCTCCGGCTTGTTGGAAAAGGAGCCCCGCTTCCGTGAAATCCTCGAAGCCTCGTGGGAGCGCGCGGGGAAGATCGAGGAATGCGACGAAATCATGCTCGGCGCGGCCATGGCCAAACTTCTTTCCGAATGGGGAATCGAACCCACGGTCGTTCTGGGGAGTGGAAAAGGGCTGCTCGCGGCGGCGTGCGCCGCGGGCGTCATGGAGGTTGACGACGCTTGCGACATCATGACCCGAGGCGCCGGCGTCCGCCCTGTCCTGCACCTGCCCCGCATTCCCATCTTCACGGGAGCCAATGGCGAAAGCATCTCCGACGATCAGGCGCGCAACCCTGGGTTCTGGCTGGAAGCGCTTTCCACGGCAACAGACGCCATCCAGACGCCGCCCTTTTCAAACCCGGTCGTGATCGAATTTGGCGCGAAGGGGCGCCTTGCCATTCAGCCTCCCCTCGATGCAAAGGGGCCTGTGGTCGTCCATCCGTTTTACGACCGCGATCCGGGAATCCCGGAAGCGTCTTCCATTCAGACCGCCCTCGCCCGCCTCTGGCTCGCCGGGGCGTCCATAAACTGGAGCGCGTATCATCGTGGCGAACAGAGGCGGCGCGTATCGCTTCCCACCTACCCCTTTGAACGGAAACGGTTCTGGATCGACGCGCCGAGAAAATCCGAGGGAGCGCCCGCCTGTGGGACCATCCCCGATGGCCCCAGGCGCGCGGACCTTGCCGACTGGTTTTACCGCCCCGTCTGGCGGCAGGCCATGCCAGCATCCCTGTTGCAAGATGACTGGCGCGGAGAAGGCCGGTCATGGCTGGTTTTCGCCGACGAATCCGAGACAAGCGGGGAATTGTTGGGATGCCTCGCGGAGAACGGCCAGGAAGTCGTCACGGTGCATCGGTCGGAGGAGTTTTCAATAGGCAAAAAGGGCTGCACCTTGCGCTCCGGCCATGCCGGGGATTTCGACCGGCTGGTCCGGGACATGGAAACCCGCTGGCCGAACGTGGATGTTATCGTTTACCTCTGGTCCGGCGCCGGGGAAAACGCCCCGGAAGTATTGAAACGGGACGCCGCGTGGGTCGAAGCGAGCGGGGAAAGCGGCTTCTTCGACCTGCTGCGTCTGGCCCAAAGCCTGGGGAAAGCCGGGGTCGCCCGGCCCATGACGCTGGCCGTCGCATGCCGGGGGCTTGCGAAGGTCACCGGCGCGGAGCGCCTTCGTCCCGAGAACGCCCTCCTGCTCGGCCCCATGCGGGTGATCCCCTGGGAATTTCCAAACATCCGCTGCCGTGTGATAGATATCGACCAGCCCCCTGGAAGCGGCGCCGGGGAGGCCATCGTCCGTGAATTGCGCCTCGGCCCCGCCGATCCCCTTATCGCCTATCGCAACGGGGAGCGATGGGCGCCGGAGCAGGAGCCGGTTTCCCTCAAAGAGGCGGTAAAGGCGAGAAGCCCTTTGCGCAAGCGGGGCGCATACCTGATTACGGGCGCCTTCGGCGGCATGGGCTGGACCCTGGCGGAGCACCTCGCGAAGACCTTTGCCGCCCGCCTCATATTGGTCGGAAGAACGCCGAAGGGCGGGAGCGGCGCCATGGCGGCGATAGCCGGGAAGGCGGCGGAGCTCGAGAAAATGGGGGCCGAAGTGCTCATCGAAACCGCCGACGCGGCGGACCCCGATGCAATGCGGCGCGTCGTCGAAAGGGCCATCGGGAAATTCGGCCGGATCGATGGCGTAATCCACGCCGCCGGGGTCCCCGGCGGGGGCGTGATCCAGGTGAAAAAACCCGGGGAAGCCCTGCGGGTCCTTGCGCCAAAGGTGCGTGGGGCGCTCGTGCTGCACGATCTCTTCCGTGAAGCGGACCTCGATTTCATGGCGTTTTGCTCGTCGCTCACCGCCCTGTCGGGAAGCTTCGGCCAGGTGGATTACACGGCCGCCAATGCGTTCCTGGACGTCTTCGCGGCGTACGCCGCCCAAAACGGCGGCCCGCCCACGGTCTCCATAAACTGGGACGCATGGAAGGAAGTGGGAATGGCGGTCCGAAGCGACGTCCCCGAGGCCCTTCGGGGCATTCGCGAGGAGGCCCTGGAGAATGGAATCACCCGCGAGGAAGGGGTGGAGGCTTTTGAACGGGCGATTGCGTGCCGGCTTCCGCAGGTGGCGATAACCACGCGAAGGTTCGCCAGCGCACCGGTCACGGCGATGGGGCCTCCGTCGCCGGCGCATCCAGAGCGCCCCGCCAGCCATCCGCCATCCGCCGCGACGCACGCGGCGCGAGACCCGTTGCAATTCCTGCAAAACCTCTGGAAGGAGCTTCTGGGGGTCGCGGAAGCCGGGGCCGAAGACGACTTCTTCGACCTGGGCGGGCAATCGCTCCTAGCCATCCAGGCGATTTCCCGAATCAAGGACGCTTTCGGCGTCAAACTTTCGCTCAACGATTTCTTCGACAATTCCTCTCCGCGCGCCCTTGCGGAGGAAATCGCGCGGGAGCGGGACGGCAGGGCGGGAGACCGCATCGTGCCCCTTCCCAAGGGAGGAGACCGCCCTGTTTCTCCCGACCAGGAGCGCCTCTGGTTTCTCGACCGCTTCGAACCCGGCGGCTCGCGCTACAACATGGCGGCGGCCCTCAGGGTGCGTGGGGATTTGGACATGGAGATGCTGAACCGGGCCCTTGCCGAAACCATAGCGCGGCAGGAAAGCCTGCGGACGCGGTTTGAGGAGCGCAATGGCCAACCCGTCCAGGTGGTGGACGACCCGCCGCAAGCGTTTGAAATCCCGGTGCGGGACCTGAGCGGCGCCGCTGCCGATGCGGTCATGGAGGATGTCCGGGAGGAGATTCGCGCGATGACGGGGGCGCCCTTCCGCCTGGACGCCGGACCGCTTTTCCGGGCGCTGCTCATCCGAATTTCCGACGAAGACCATGTCCTCACGCTCGCAATGCACCACATCATTTCCGACGGCTGGTCCATCACCGTGCTGCTCAGGGAAATAGGCGCGATCTACAATGCGCTTTTCCGTGGGGAGGCGGTTCCTCCGCAAGGCCCAAAGGTCCGCTTCGCCGATTACGCGGCATGGCTGCGACAAAGGCTCGAAACGGAGGAGTCGCGCGCAAAGCTCGCCTACTGGCAGGACCTCCTCCGTGACGCTCCGGGGCCCCTTGAACTGCCATTCGATTACCCCCGGCCGGAGCTCATGGACAGCAGGGGAACCGGCGGTCAGGTCCCTTTCCGGATCGACCCCGAAACGTCCGGCATGCTCGCGGATCGATGCAAACGGCTCGGGGCCACGCCCTTCATGGCGATGCTCGCGGCGGTTTACGTCCTTTTGAGCAAATACTCGGGCTCCGGGGATATTTGCATCGGGACTTCCGTCGCCAACCGCAACCGTCCCGAAATCGAAGGGCTGATCGGCCTTTTCGTGAATACGCTCGCGCTGCGGCTGAAAAGCTCAGGCGACAGTTCGTTCGACGACCTGCTCGCGACGGTGCGGACCGAAGCGCTCACCGCTTTCGAGCATGCGGAGATTCCCTTCGAAAAAGTGGTGGAAGCCGTGAACCCCGAGCGCCATATGAACCGGACGCCGCTTTTCCAGGTCATGGTGATCCAGCAGAACACCCCGCGCATCGAATTGAAACTGGGTGAGTGCGGCGTCGAACCATTCGACCTCGGACCCGAAGAAGCGAAGTTCGACCTGACGTTCTACTTCGTGGAAGCGACCGGCGGCTTCGACGGGGCCATCGAATACAACACGGGCCTGTTCCGGCGGGAATCCGTCGAAGGCATGGCTCGCGCCCTAAGGACGCTCTTCGGGAGGGTCGCCCGCGACGGTGCGGTCAAACTGCGAGACCTGGCCCTGATGGACGACGCGGAGCAACGGCGGCTGCTTGTGGAATGGAACGGCGCGGAGCGCGATTTCCCCCTGGAGCGCCCCGTCCACGAACTTTTCGAGGAACAGGCCGCGCGGGCCCCCTCCGCTCCGGCGGTCTCATACCGCGGCGCGATCATGACCTATCGCGAGCTCAACCATGCGGCGAACCGTCTGGCGCGGCAACTGGCGAAAAGAGGATTGGGGCCGGGCGCCTTGGCAGGCGTCTGCCTCGGACGCTCCCCGGACATGATCGTCGCCCTCCTCGCGGTCCTGAAAACCGGGGCGGCATACGTCCCCCTGGACCCCTCGCACCCAGCCGAGCGCAACGCCATGATACTCGCCGACGCGGAAGTGAAGCTCCTGATGATCGACAGCGCAGCGGCGGCCGAGACGCTGTCCGCGCCAACATCGGCCGAATTGCTCCCGATGGACCGAAAGGAGCCCTGGGAGGACGGGGACCCGAGAAATCTCTCCATTCGCGTGGGGGGCGACGACGCGGCATACGTGATCTACACTTCCGGGAGCACCGGAAAGCCGAAAGGGGTTCGCATCCCGCATTCGGCGCTGACCAACTTCCTTTTTGCAATGAAGGAAAGGCCGGGGTTCCCCTCGGGGGGCCGCATAGCGGGTGTAACCACAATTTCGTTCGATATGGCGGCGCTCGAAATTTACCTGCCTCTCATAAGCGGAGGCAGCGTGGACGTGGTCCCTCAGGAAGCGACGATGGACGGCGCACTGCTCGCGCGCCATCTGCTGGACATTCGCCCCGACGTCGTCCAGGCTACCCCCGCGAGTTGGCGGATGCTCATTGACGCCGGATGGCGGGGCGACCGGCGCATCAAGGCGCTCTGCGGCGGGGAAGCCATTTCTTTCGACCTTCAGGAGGATCTCCTGGAAAGGACGGGCGAACTGTGGAATATGTTCGGCCCCACGGAGACGACCGTCTGGTCCACCGTGGCAAGGCTGGAGCCGGGCCTCAAGCCTACGATCGGGCGCCCCATTGCCAACACGAAAATTTATATCCTCGATGAATCCCTCCGTCCGGTCGCGCCGGGGATTGTGGGTGAGCTGTACATCGGAGGGGCGGGACTGGCGAGCGGCTATTTCAAACGGGAAGGGCTCACGAGGGAGCGATTCCTTCCGAGCCCCTTCGCCCAATCGGCCGGTGAGCGCATCTACCGGACGGGGGACCTCGCGCGCTACAAGGCGGACGGGTCCATAGAGTTCCTCGGACGCATCGACCATCAGGTGAAGGTGCGGGGATTTCGCATCGAGCTTGGTGAAATCGAGTCGGTGATTCGCCGTTGCGAGGGAGTGCGGGAAGCGGTGGTGGTGGCGCGGGAGATGGGGGCTAACGATAAACGCCTCATCGCCTACCTGACCCCCGATGGCGCGTCGCCCCCAGGAGCCGCCGCGCTTCGGGACCACACCCGGCTCTTCCTGCCGGATTATATGGTCCCGGCGGCTTTCGTCATGCTGGACGCATTCCCCTTGACGCCCAACAATAAAGTGGACAGGAACGCCCTTCCCGACCCTTCCGGGTTCATTTCGACGGAAACGGAATATGAAGCGCCTCGAACAGAGACGGAGCGGAAGCTGGCGGACATCTGGCGGGAGTTGTTGCAGGCCGGGCGAGTAGGCGTCAGGGACAACTTCTTTCACCTCGGCGGACATTCCCTGCTTGCAACCCGGATGGTCGCGCGCATAAGGGAGCGCTTCGGAATGGAGCCGACGCTGGTGGAGATCTTTAGGGCGCCTACCGTAAAGGCGCTCGCAGAAGTCATCGACGCGCGCCGCCCGGCCCTTGAAATGCTGTCGGATGAAGCCATCGACGGCATGTCGGAAGCCGAGCTCGATGCGCTCCTTGCGGGGGCCGGTATGGATGGAGATGAAACGACATGAACAGCGCCATGAGAATTGAGAAGCAAAAATCGAGTCGGTTGCCCTTTATCGTCCTGTTGCTGCTGCTGATCGGCTGCGTCGCCGCGCCATCGTTGGCGTCGGCGGGCAAAATCATTCCCGCTCCCGCCTGCGTGGAGGAGCGTCCGGGCGCCTTCACGGCGACGGACAATATCAGGATAATCGCCGACGAGGCGGTCATGGGCGAAGCGGAGCTGCTCGCGGAAGGCCTCAAAAGGAACTTCGCATCGGTTGAAGTCTCGGCCGCCGGGCAGACCGCCGGCGAACCGGGATGCATCTCCCTCCGGCTGTCGCAAGCCCCTTCGGTGACGGAGCTTGGAGCGGAAGGCGGCGAACTGGAGGTTGGAAAGGATGCCATCGTTATCCGCTCCTCCGACCCAAGGGGCGTCTTTTACGAATGCCAGACGCTCCTCCAACTCCTGCCGGAAGACAAAAGCAAGTCAGGAAGCGGGTTTTCGGTTCCCTGCACCTACATACGCGACGCGCCTCTCTATCCCTACCGGGGAATGCTCCTCGACGTCTCACGGCATTTTTTCCCGAAGGAGTTTATCGAAAAGTATATCGACCTTCTCGCCATGTACAAAATGAACACGTTCCACTGGCACCTCACCGACGACCAGGGCTGGCGCATCGAGATAAAAAAGTATCCGCGGCTGACGTCGGTTGGAGCATACAGGAAGGAAACCCTCGCGGGACACGCCAGTGAACAGCCGCCGCGCTTCGACGGCAAGCCCTACGGCGGCTTCTACACCCAGGACGAGGTCCGCGAAATCATCGCGTACGCGTCTGCGCGCCATGTGACCATCATCCCCGAAATAGAGATGCCGGGGCACTCCCAGGCGGCGCTCGCGGCCTACCCGGAGCTCTCCTGCACCGGGGGCCCCTTTGAGACGGCCTCGACGTGGAACGCCTCCCACGACATCTATTGCGCGGGAAACGAGCAGACGTTTGAATTTCTCGAAAACGTCCTGTCGGAGGTGATCGACCTCTTCCCATCGGTCAGAATCCATGTGGGAGGCGACGAAGTCCCCAAGGACAGGTGGAAGGTCTGCCCCAGGTGCCAGGCAAGGATAAAGGCCGAGGGATTGAAGGACGAAGAGGAACTCCAGGCTTACTTTGTGCGGAGGATTCAGAAATTCCTGGATTCCAGGGGGCGCATGCTGGTGGGATGGGACGGCGTCCTGGAGGGCGGCGGAGTCGGGCCGGGAGCGGTCATCACCGCGTGGAGAGGGTCGCAAAGCGGCATTGCGGCAATCCGAAGCGGGCATGACGTCGTCATGACGCCCATGTCCTACTGCTATTTCGACCTTTATCAGGCGGACCCGCGAACGGAGCCCCTTGCGGCGGGAGGTCTTCTCACCCTGAAGAAAGTGTATTCCTTCGACCCCGCTCCCCCCGGCCTCACCGGGAAGGAGCGCGCCCACATCCTCGGGGGACAGGGAAATCTATGGACCGAATACGTTCCGACGCCGGAGCACGCGGAATACATGCTGCTTCCGCGCATGGCCGCGCTGGCCGAGGTCCTCTGGACCCCTGAGAGCAGGCGAAACTGGGACGATTTCCTTTCCCGCCTGCAATCGCACTTCAAACGGCTGGAGTCGA
This sequence comes from uncultured Syntrophobacteraceae bacterium, assembly GCA_937958025.1. Taxonomy (GTDB): domain Bacteria; phylum Desulfobacterota; class Syntrophobacteria; order Syntrophobacterales; family Syntrophobacteraceae; genus CALFXO01. The sequence continues at coordinate 6,077 of CALFXO010000032.1, read as the reverse complement.
TGGGCGTTTCCTTCAGCAGGGGCTCGTTCGCGGTGGCGATTTCCACCACGCGGGGGAAAATCAATGGAGACGTGGACGCGGTATTGTCCTCCGAACAGTTGCATCCCGAAATCCGTTACACCCTGGATGGAAGCGACCCGACCGCATCGTCCCCCCCATATGACGGCCCTATTCCATTGCAAGGGGCGACGGATATAAAGGCCCGGATCTTCGACCAGGGACGCCCCATGGGAGCGCCCGCGCATGGAAGAATCGTCCCGCACCGCGCGGTTGGAAAACCCATCCTGCTGACTCATCCTTACAGTAAAGACTATGCGGCGGGGGGGCCGGGCGCATTGACGGACGGATTGGTCGGGAGCATCGAATCCGGAGATTACTGGCAGGGATTCCAGGGAAGCGACATCGAGGCGGTGATAGACCTGAAGGAAAAGCAGGCGGTGACGAAGGCGTCCATGCGGTTCCTCTGCAACACCTCGGCGCTCATACTGCCGCCCAAGACCGTCACGTGGTCCATTTCAAACGACGGAAAAACCTTCAAGACAGTGTCCGTCGACACGCCCAATCCCGCAAGCGAATCGGGAAAAACGGAGATTGTCGCCGTTTCGTGCCAGTTCAAGGGACCGAAATTCCGCTGGCTCAAGGTGCGGGCGCAAAACCCCTTTGAACCGGCGGCTGGCGGGGAGCAGGTGGGCTACAGGCCTTTTCTCTTTGCGGACGAGATCGTGGTGGAATAACGAGGGGGAGGGAGATTTATGCAAGTCGCCGTGCTCACACTGGGAACAAGGGGTGATGTCTATCCGCAACTGGCGCTCGCCGAGGCGTTCAAACGGCGGGGAATTGGCGCCGTGTTGGCCGCGGGCAGGGAATTCCGGACCATGGCGGAGGAGCGGGGCCTCGGGTTTGTTCCCGTCGACCTCGATTATTCGGCCTACATGGAAGAAGAGCAGACGAAGGCGTCCTACTATGGAGACTCGAAGGCGCGGCGCACGGCGCAAAGGGACTACCTGCAACGCATTATGGGTTTGATGCTGGACGCCGCCTGGGAAGCGGCGCGGGGATGCGATGCGCTCGTCTACCATCCGGCCTTCTACCCGGCGGTTTACGCCGCCGAAAAACTGGGCGTCCCCGCCATCGTGGCCTCGGCGACTCCCATCGTGACCCCGACGGGGGAGTTTCCCAACCTGGTCGTCTCCGGATCGTCGCTTGGAAAGACGCTCAACCGCCTCTCCTACTCCGCCCGGCGCATCGAGATGTTGATGGCCCATGGCGGGATCGCCCGATGGTGCAGGGAACGGCTCGGGATAGAACCCCGCTCGAGGTTTTGCGACCTGCTGCGCCCTGGCGGGCGACCGCTCCCCGTTCTTTACGGCTACAGCGAGTTTCTGCTCCCGTCTCCCCGCGACTGGGATACAAACACCCGCGTCTGCGGCTACTGGTTCATGGAGAGCGACCCAGACGACCCGAAGAAGCGGCTTTCGGCGGAAATAGAGCATTTCCTCGCGAAGGGGCCGGAGCCCGTGTTCATCGGGTTCAGCAGCCTGCCTTCGGAAGACGGGGCGCGCACGGCGCGGATTATCGTGGAAGCGTTGGAGTTGTCCGGCCAAAGAGGGATCATCGCTTTCGGGTCGGGGGCAATGCCGGACATCGATTTCCCCGAAACCACACTCGCCGTCGATTACGCGCCCCACAACCTGCTCTTTCCGCGCGTCAGGGCCGTGGTCCACCACGGAGGCGCGGGGAGCGTGGGGGCGAGCCTGCGAGCGGGGAAGCCCACGGTTGTCTGCCCCGTATCGCAGGAGCAGAGGTTCTGGGGAGCGCTGATCCACCGCGAGGGGCTCGGGCCGCGTCCCGCGCCGCAATCGCCGTCGGACCGGTTTACGTCCCTCCGGCTTGGGGAGGCCATTCGGGAAGCCGTTGAAAATCCCGGCATCGCGGCGCGCGCCGCCAAAATCGGCGCGCAAATCCGGAGCGAGGACGGAGCAAACAAGGCAGTGAAAGCCGTATTGGAAATCATCGAAAGAGAGACTTCGATAAAGACTTCGGGAGCATCTTTGCATGAACGCATCGGAAAATGACAACGCAAGGGGGTTCCGGCGGGAGCTTGGCATCGAGGAAAAACGCGCGCTTCTCAAGGAGCTGAAGAAGCGGCCCCGGACCGGCGAGCCTTCCCTCGCGAAGGCTTCGCGCCAGGCGCGCATGCCGCTTTCCTTCGCCCAGGAACGGTTGTGGTTCCTTGACCGGATGGAGCCCGGCTCCCCCAAGTACAACATTGCGGGTATTTTCCGCATTCGGGGAGAACTGGACCGGGAAGCGCTCGCGCGGGCCTTCCAGGAAATCATCCGGCGCCACGAGAACCTGCGGACCGTTTTCCCCCAGGAAGGCGACGGCCCGGTGCAAGCGATCCTCGACGCGATGGACGCCCCGCTGGAAACGACCGATCTGGGAGCGGAAGGCGGTCAGGCCCAGGCCGAAGAAATCCTCCGGAGCGAAGCGTTGAAGCCCTTCCAACTGGACCGGCCTCCCCTGCTCCGCGCGCACCTTATAGGATTCGGCCACAACGAGCATCTGCTCGGCCTCTTCATGCACCACATCATTTCGGACGGATGGTCCATTTCCATCCTGATGCGGGAGCTGACCGCCTGTTACGAGGCATTCGCGCGCGACGGCGTTGGACCGGACCTTCCGGAGCTGGAAATCCAGTACGCCGATTACGGCCTCTGGCAGCGGGAGCAGTTCGGAAAAGGCGCGCTCAAACAGCAGCTCGACTACTGGCGGCGGAAGCTCGACGCTCCGCCCGCGCTTCCGGACTCGCACCTCGACTTCCCACGGCCCGCCATGCTTTCGGGTCGAGGGGAAGTGACCGGGTTCAGGATCGAAAGCCCGCTGCTGGAAGGCGTTCGCGCCTATTGCATCGAACGCGGCGCGACGCTTTTCATGTTTCTTTGCGCGTCGCTATACCTGATGCTAAGGAAATGGACCGGGGAGGAGGACCTCCTCATCGGGACCGCCGCCGCGAACAGGCGCCGCCCCCAGCTCGAAAGGCTCATCGGCCTTTTTGTGAACACCCTCGCGCTCCGCGTCAAGGCGTCCGACGACATTACGTTCGACGGCCTGATGGATGTCGTCAAGTCCGTCGTTCTCGACGCTTTCACCCACCAGGACATTCCCTTCGAGAAAGTGGTGGACGCGGTAAGTCCCGGACGGGAACTCAGCCGCTCGCCCCTCTTCCAGGTGATGCTCGCCCTGCAAAACACGCCGGAAGCCTCCCCCCGGCTCGGAGCCGCCTTGGTCGAACCCTATGGAATGGCCACGGGAACGGCCAAGTTCGAGCTTTCGTTTTCCTTCGCGGAGGGGAAAGACCACCTCGACGGCGTTATCGAGTACAGCACGGACCTTTTCTCCCCCGAAACCGTCAACAGGCTGATCGCGCGCCTGCAAACGATCATGGAGGACGCTGTCGCCTCGCCGGACAAAAAGCTCTGGGAAATCCGGACGCTGCCGCCGGACGAGGAGCGACAGATCCTCACCCGTTGGAGCGCCGGCGAATCGGGGGAAGCGGAAGACGCCTGCATTCATTGCATCTTCGAGGACTGGGCGAAGCGGCAGCCCGACAGGCCCGCCATCATCCACGGCGCGGAGGTTTTTTCCTATGCCGCGCTCAACGAAAAGGCCAATCGCACCGCGCATTACCTCATCGGGCTGGGGGCCGGTCCGGAAACCGTGGTTGGCGTCTGCATGGACCCCTGCGCGGACATGATCGCGGCCATCATGGGGACGCTCAAGGCCGGCGCGGCGTATGCGCCCCTCGACCCGACCCTCCCGGACGAGCGCATGCGCTACATGCTCCGGGACGCGGGAATCCGTGTCGTCCTGACGCGCGGCGGCCTCGCGGGCAGGTTTACGGATGATGGCATCCGGGCAGTCGCAATGGACGCGCAATGGGAGGAAATCGCCGCCTGCTCGGCGGAGGACCCCAAAATCCCCGTCCACCCCCTCCATCCGGCGTACGTGATATACACTTCGGGGAGCACCGGGGCCCCCAAGGGCGTCCTGAACCTGCACGTGAACGTCCCCCGCATAGCGACCGGCTCGGACTCCATCAAAATCCATTCAGAAGACGTGGTGTTGCAGACCTGCAATTTTGCCTTCGACGGATCGATTTTCAATATTTTCGGAGCCTTGCTAAACGGAGCGACCCTGGTGCTGGCCGACCGCGAAGCGCTCGCGGACGTCGAGGCGCTGGGAGAATTGATCGAGCGAAACGGCGTCACGGCATTCCTCGCGACCACGGCCATTTTCAACGCCATGATGGACGCGGCGCCGCACAAACTGGGCGGCGTGAGGATGCTGCTGTTCGGCGGCGAGCAGGCCTCCGAAGCGCACTTGCGAAAGGCGCTGGATCTGCTCGGGCCCGGCGCGCCCATCAACTGTTACGGCCCCACGGAATGCGCGGTGTTTTCCACCACGCACGCGCCGGAAAATCCCGGGGCGTTTCGCGGCGTCGTCCCCATTGGACGGCCTGTCGCGGAAACGCGGACGTACGTTCTGGACGAGCGCCTCAACCTGACGCCGGTGGGCGCGGCGGGTGAATTGTACATCGCCGGGGCGTGCCTCGCGCGAGGATACCTGAACCGTCCGGACCTCACGGCGGACAGGTTCCCGCCGGACCCCTTCTCCCCCACGCCCGGCGCGCGCATGTACCGGACCGGCGACATGGTGAAGCGGCTCGCGGACGGAAGCCTCCAGTTTCTCGGCCGAGGGGACGGGCAGGTGAAGGTCCGGGGGTTTCGCATCGAGCTCGGCGAAATCGAAGCCGCGCTGGCCAGCCATCCCAAGGTCGAAAAGAACATGGTTCTCGCAAGCGGCGGCCAGGGAGCGCCGCAGCGGCTCACGGCCTACGTGATCCCCAGGCCCGGCGGCCCCCCGGACCCCGGCGAACTGCGTCAAAGCCTCAAGGAGAAGCTGCCGGACTATATGATTCCATCGGCCTTTGTGTTCCTCGATGCGTTTCCGCTCACCTCCAACGGCAAGATCGACCGGCGCGCCCTTCCCGAACCCGACCGCACGGCTTGCGAGGACAGTTATGTCGCCCCGGCGGGCGATAAAGAGAGAATCCTCGCCGAAGTCTGGGCGGAAGTCCTCCAGCTGGACCGCGTGGGGGCGCGGGACAATTTCTTCGAGCTCGGCGGGGATTCGATCCTGGCGATCCAGCTCGTGGCAAGGGCAAACCGGCGGGGGCTGCGCGTGAGCATCCCGCTGCTCTTTCAGCGGCAAACCATCTCGGAGCTTGCCGAAGCCGCTGTCTGCATCGATCAGGTGGAAACGGCCCGCGGCGGCGATGGAACGGGAGACGGCGATTTTCCCCTGGCTCCCGTTCAGCGATGGTTCTTCGACCAGGATTTCGCCGACCCGCATCATTTCAACCAGGCGGTCATGCTGGAAACGCCCCCGGACGCGCGGCCCGACGCGCTGGAGGAGGCTTTCCGCCGCGTGACGTCCCTTCACGGCGCCCTGCGGCTCCGGATGGTCCGGACCGGCGGGGAATGGCGCCAGACATTCGCGCAAGAAGAAACCCACCGTATATTTTCTACAGCCGATATAAACGATATGGACGCCGTGCTGGGAAAGGTCCACGCGTCGCTCGATTTTTCGGAAGGCCCCGTCATCCGCGCATGCCTCTTCCGCCCCGGAGAGGTCGAAGCCCCGGGCAGACTCGCCATTATAGCCCATCACCTTGCAGTGGACGGCGTCTCGTGGCGCATCCTCCTCGAAGACCTGGAAAGCGCCTATCGGCGGGCCACAGGCTGGTTGGAGGCCCCACCACCCGAGGAGAAGACAGCGCCGTTCGCAACGTGGGCCGAGAAGATGACGGCTTATGCCGCCTCTGGCGCGGCGTTGGAGGAGTTGCCGTATTGGCGGGGCGTTCTCGAAGATGCGTCCCCGGACATTCCCCTCGATTTCGACATGGCCGATGGCAAAAATACGGCGGCTTCGGCCCAGTCCGTACTCACGGAGTTCGGCGAAGAGGAAACAAGATTCCTCCTGCGCGAGCTTCCTTCGGCGCATGACGTTCGCGT
>CALFXO010000031.1 GCA_937958025.1 uncultured Syntrophobacteraceae bacterium | reverse complement strand
TCATAGCGATATTCACTAGTAGACTCCTAAATGTTCTAACGCCCTTTCAGTGAAAGATGGCGCTCGTATTATTTCCTCAATCGTCTTTTGGCGTCTGGAACCGGCGCGCGCCCGAGTTCCAACCCATGGGACGTCGCTCTCGGAAAGATGCGATTACGTTTCTTGGTGAATCGTGCGTCCCGGATTGCACCGCTCCGTCTGTCAGGTCGCTAAGATCATAGGCGACATTGCCCGCAACACTACGGTCGGCGGCTAAGAGCGCGAGGCATAATTCCAATGCTATTTGTTGCCAAATAGCATCTCATCCACCAGCGCACAGATGGCGTGGCCGAGGGTGATGTGGCATTCCTGGATGCGCGCGGTGACCTTGGAGGGGGCGTGGAGTACAAGGTCGCAACAGGCGTCCATCTCCGAGCGGCAGGCTCCAGTCCAGCCGAATGTCCGCAATTCGTTTGCCTGCGCCCACTTAAGTCCCTTAAGGACATTGGGGGAGTTTCCGCTAGTGCTTATGCCTAGCGCGATGTCGCCAGTTAACCCGAGAGCTTGGAGCTGCCTTATGAAAGTGTCTTCGTAGGAGAAGTCATTTCCGATGCTTGTCAGAATCGATGAATCGACCGTCAGTGCTATGGCGGGCAAAGGGCGGCGGTCCATCTGGAACCTGTTGACAAATTCCGCCGCTATATGCTGAGCGTCCGCCGCGCTCCCCCCATTCCCGAATAGGAACACCCGGTGGTTTGCTTCAAACGCACTGGCAATTCCACTGGCCATTTTGCTGACCGTAGCAATATCTTCAATGGTGAGGGACTGCTTGACCCGAATGCTTTCGTTAATAATATCTTCGACCATCACGGAATAGTGGTCTCGTGAGGCGTCATGCATCCATGTTCTCCTTAAGTGTTTCGGGCAGGGATCGCTTTTGGGGTGGCGAAGAAAAGGTTCACGCAGTGACAAGTTGGTTCTTGGCATCGTTTAGAAGCTTGTGATAAGGTGCCAGCAATATTTTCGGAACGTGCCATTATAACCCAAAGCGGTGACTTCTTGAGGAAGGAAAAATACAACTGATCGTCATAAGCCAAGGTTGCAGGGCTTTTGCCGACTGAAGCTCGTTGTAATCCTTTACCGGGATTAGGGAGCGCTGCCGTTCTTGGTGGGATGCAATCGCCCTGATCGAGCGGAGTTGGGCGCGTGGCGTTCTTTGTGAAACACTATTGCTTCTGCTTGTCCTGTAACGCACCGCCAGGCGATTGCGCCAAGGTGGCTCCAATCTCTCCAAGTGTGACGCCAGCGCCATCCGCATCCGCAGGAGGGATCACCTCGATCGAGGATATATCGGGCTCCTGAGCGATATCAGACATTGCTTGCACTTCACCCAAAGTGATAGCCTTCTCCCCGGTTTTCTTGGGTGGAACGACTTCCACCGATGATGAATCGCTTTCGTGCTCGGTCTCCGCAGCTTGCATGTCAGCAAAAACTATGCTCTTTCCTCCTTGCTCTGTCGGAGGCGTCATCTCGGTCGTGGCTCTTGGACCTTGTTCTGCACTGTCGTTTGCCTGCATTTCCTTCAAAGTGATAGCTCGGTTTCCCTCCGTGGTGGGAGGAACGACCTCTATTGAATCTGGATCGACCGACTGCGACGGAGCAGGGTTTGATTTTGGGGGGGGCTGAACCGTTTGCTCTGAAACGCGGCTGACTATGGTCACGAAAATCTTCTTATCCTCCGCCTTCATTGTGTAGCCGGGTCCCTTTAGAACGGCCACAATCTGTTTTACTGCGCTGTAAACCGAGGAGTTCTTAATGATTACACTTACGGGCAGATCTTCCGCGTCTTTGTTGACTTCGATGTCATATCCTGACGCCTTGGACACTTTGGCGAAGACATCCTTAAGCGGTTCGTTTTGCGCTTCCACGGAGATGACTGTAGTCTGCTTGTTCTCACTCTTGGCCCAACTGGTTGAGGGGCATAATATGAGCTGAAGCGTTCCACACAAAATGAGGAGCAAATATGCTGGTAACGCACATCGTGCAGAGTTACGGCTTCGCATTATCACCTCGTATCGGAGAATCGTTGTGCCCGTGGAGAAACCTTGGTGCATGTCGGGCTCCCCAAAACCCGTAAAACTGGAGCCGCTGGCAAACCATGGGAGCGGAGACGCACCGCCCCCTCACATAATCTAGGGGGCGGCTTCCTCCAGAACGAACTTACTCGTTAAGAATAAGGAGTGTCTTGATTTCGCAAGGCTCCGAAGTGCTTACGTCGACATTGATTTCAATCTTCTTGCCAAGGCTTGCGGCGGTCAGGGCCGTGGCGAGCATCTTGTTGGCATCGGTGGTGGTGGCCTTAAACCACTTTGGGCCCGTAAAAGTTCTCGGGATGCTGGAAGTAGGCGAACTCGCCAGATAGAATAATACATAACCGTTGGATGGGCCAGCCTGCTGAACTGTGCAAGCGTACCAGTAGGCCGCGGCCGAAGCCTTTCCACTGAAGCCAAACAACATCGCACATGTAAAAATCATTGCTACGAGGACCTTACGATTCATTTTATTCTCCTTCTTAAGTATGGCGATTTCCTTGCGATCACAATCATCCATGATTCTCATGATCCCCATCCCCTCAGCCACAATCAATGCAAGCTACGTGAACGCTTGCCGTTGCTGGTTGCAGCGTTTCGCTTATCGTGCCATTTGAATCTACAAAGTCTATGCCATTGAGTGATGCAGGTGTTCTATCTGCTAGATTCCAATTTTCTTTCTCATTTGTCAATAATTATTTGACGCGGACGCATAGACAGTGTATAGCACGAGGCTTGCTTAGATCCTGGTGTTGATAGTGAGGGGAGAACTTAGCCTGGCAAGGACTTTTCCAGTCATTGGAGTAGATCGTAAAGCCGACCTATGATAATACTTGATGTTCAAGTTTTTGGGTCCGGTGTAGTAGGGCTGCGGGTTTATGGGCGGACAAGTCGTGAAGCCAAAAGGCAGCAAACCCGTGCAGAAACTACTTTTCCCTCTAT
>CALFXO010000030.1 GCA_937958025.1 uncultured Syntrophobacteraceae bacterium | reverse complement strand
CGAGGAGCTTCGCCTTTCCGCTTCTGCTCGGGTTCCTGCTGCTCCTCGAGAGCGGCGCTTTCCGGTGGGCCATGGCAGAGGCGCTTCTGATCCCTTTTTTCTACCCTCCGCTGATTATGAATGTGCTTGCGCTTAGCGGCTGGAGCCTTCTGAGGCGCTGGCCGGCGTGGCCGGTGCGCTCCGGGAGTTTGAGGCTCCTGCCCGCGTCCAATTCCCTTTGGGGAAAATTCTTTGCGCGGGGCGGCGAACCGCGCGAAAATCGCCTTCGCAACTGGGTGATGGACGGAGCGGCCCTTGCCGTTGCGGCCATTGTGTCCGGGGCTGTCCTGGTTTCAGTGTACGGCGGGAAGCCGGATGCCTACCTCGGCCCGAAGGTGACGTTCGAGGAAACGAAGACCATGCCGGAGTTCCACCCCGGCGGGAGGACGGTCTTTTTTCGCAATGGCGCTCTTGCCTATTATCTCCAGGCCCCGAGTGGGATAGGATGGGAATACCTCGCGGGATTCGGCGGGATTCTCGTCGTGATGGCTGGCGTGCGGGCAGTTGCGAAGCGGCGCGGAAGAAACGCCGATGGGGCGGGGATGTCCATGCCCCCGGTCGTCGGGAGCCTCGTCGCGACGTCGCTGGTCCTCTTTGCGCTCGCGCACATCCTGCTCTTCAAGCTCCACCATCCGTCGCGCTACACCCTTTACACCCTCCCGGTCGCCCTCATGATCTGGATAGGGGCGGGTGCGGAAAGCGTATGCATGGCGCTGCGCCGGGATGATTCCAGTTCGGGAGACGCCGCGCCGTCTCCGGTTCGACGATGGACCGGGATTGGCTTTGGGGTGCTTCTCGCCGCTTTTTACGCTTACGCCCAGGGGCATTATATTTCGCGGGTGGATCCGCTCGAAGTGCACCTCGACAGGGCCGACCTCGACATGCTGGCGCGGCTGGAAAAGCTTCCCAAGGATGCCCTGATCGCCGGACATCCGATGGACATGAACAACGTTCCGCTTGTCGCCCGGCGGAAAGTCCTTGCCAACCAGGAGCTTTCGCTTCCGTATTACCGGAATTATTACGGAGAGCTGCGAACGAGGATCTTCGATTTTTTCGACGCCTATTACTCCCACAATTGGGATTCCGTCGAAGACTTTGTTAAACGCTGGAAGGTGGACGCGCTGGTGGTGAACAAGACGCAATTTACGAAGGCGTTCCTGGACGGGCCTATCTACTGCGAACCCTTCCGAAGCGCCGTGAAAGCCCGATTGCATACGGAAGGGGAGGGCGGCTTCGCCCTGGAAAATCCGCCCGAGAACCTGCGGTGCTTTGAAAACGAACGCTATGTGGCGCTCTGCTTCCCGCGAGAACAGGAATAACGGGGCAGGGGAGAAGATTCAGCGATGAGGATCAATCCTGCGAAGGCCGCCGCCGCCGCGCTCACCGTAGCGACGCTGGTCGTGGTTTATGCGCGCGTAGATATTACGCTTCTCCTCCATTACCTGGGAAACGCGAACCCTTTCTATTTGCTGCTGGCCTTGTTTATGTTCCTGCCCCAGGCACTCGTTTCCGGTCTGCGGTGGCGCATCCTGACCGAGGGCGTTCGGGAGTTGACCTTTTCCGAAGCGGTGCAAATGAATTTGGCCGGAAAGGCTCTCAATGCGGTGGCTCCGTCCAATCTCGGCGAAATCAGCAAGGCCTATTTCCTGAAAAAGGGGGATGAGGGGGTGGATGCGGCGCAGGCCGTTTCGGCCGTATTGCTGGAGAAGACCCTCGACCAGTGGGGGCTTTGCGCCGTGCTGCTGCTCGGGGCCGCAGCCTCGCTTGACTGGCGCTCTCCGGTTATCCGGACCGGGCTCCTGGCTGGCGGGGCGGTCGTCGCGGGCGTCGGCTGCATCCTTCTGTTGAGGATGCAAGCGCTGTGCAAGCCCTTCGCGCGCGGCAAATCGACGCTGCTTCGCAAGGTCGCGGCTTTTTTTGGAGGCTGGGATGCACTACTGAGCGGTCTGAAGGCGCGGGACCCGCTCCTCCTGAAGACCCTTTCGCTGTCGTTTCTCGTGTGGGCGCTGCACGTGTACCAGCTCTACCTCTTCTTCCCCGCCCTCGGGAAGGCCATGCCCATTGCCCCGGCCCTCTCCCGGCTCCCCCTCGCCGTTCTCACGGGCTTTCTTCCGATCACGGTGGGCGGCATGGGAACGCGCGACTCCGCCCTGATCTTTCTCTTTGCGCCCTACGCGGATGCCTCCTTCATGGCCGGGGTCGGACTCCTCTGCTCCCTCCGCTACTGGATCGACACCCTCATGGGGGTCCCCTTTTTTCATAAGCTAGCTGGCCGATCTTTGTCCATGAATCGCAATATCGAGCAGGGGGCCTATAATCTGGATGCAATGCACGACCTGCCGGAAGAAGATAATGCGAAAAGTTGATCGCGAACGGGATGTTGCGGAGAGGGTGACGGAGATGAGACGCCCAGGAGAGGCTCATTGTTCACCTCAGTGGAGGGGGGTCGTTTGAAAATCCTGCTCTTGAGCCGTTACGGCAGGCTGGGATCGAGCAGTCGCTTGAGGATGCTTCAGTATATGGAGCATTTCCGGGAGCATGGCGTTATCATTGAACATTCGCCCTTGCTCGACGATTCCTATCTGGTTGATCTTTATGCCAACGCGGGAAGAAGGCGTTTCCTCCCGCTTGCGGCCGCGTACCTCTACCGGCTGCGGGCCCTGGCGCATTGTGGGCGCTACGATCTGCTTTGGATAGAAAAGGAACTCTTTCCGGCGCTGCCTGCGTGGGCAGAACGATTCGTCTCAGCGATGCGCATCCCCTATGTCGTTGATTATGACGACGCCACGTTCCATTACTATGATCTACATAAGAATTCCATGATCCGAGGGCTTTTGGGGGGAAAGATCGACAGCGTCATGCGGAGGGCCGCCCTGGTGGTGGCGGGCAACAGCTATATCGCCGACCGCGCGAGGGCTGCGGGGGCTCGGCGGGTGGAAGTCCTCGAAACCGTTGTCGATCTGGACCGGTACCGGGTTCCAGAGGAAAAACGTCGCGGCGTCTTCACTATCGGATGGATAGGCATTCCGTTCACCGCGCGGTATCTTTTTGATATAGAAGAGGCTTTGGCGGAGGTTTGCGCCGAAGGGCGCGCGAGGGTCGTGCTGGTGGGGTCCGGCGGGATGGCGTTCAAAGGGTTCTCCCCGGAAGTGAGGGAATGGTCGGAGGCGACGGAAGCTTACGATATTGGCTCATTCGACGTGGGGATCATGCCGTTGCCCGACGAGGAGTGGGAGCGCGGCAAGTGCGGCTATAAACTCATCCAGTACATGGCCTGCGGTAAGCCTGTGGTGGCCTCGCCGGTTGGGGTGAACAGCGAAATCGTAACGGATGGGCAAAATGGGTTTCTTGCGAAAACCTGCTCGGACTGGGTGCGCTGGCTGGGTTGCCTGCGGGACGACGAGACGATGCGGGAGCGCTTGGGGCGGTGCGGGCGGCGGCTCGTTGAGGAGCGCTATTGCACTCGGGTGGCTGCACCGCGGCTGCTGGAACTGCTCGTGAGCGCCGCTCGGAAGTGAAACCGGGATGCCGGGAGGGATGATGGACGAGACAGGACGGAAAGAGAGCTTGCGGGGGTCCCAGGGGCGGGGGAGGGCGTTTTCCAAATGCGAATGCTGATGGTTGCGCCGAATATTGTGAGCTTTAAGAGTTTTCTACTGGAGCTTTGCGAGACGCTTTCGTTGCGTGGAGTGGATGTCCATTGCGCCTGTTCGGGCAGCGAGCTTTGGGGAGGGAAGGGTGGCCTGCAAGGCCAGGAATTGCAGATGCACCACCTGGAGCTTCCACGGGGCGTCAATCCATTCGGGCACTTCAGGAGCGCGGCGGCCCTCAATGGCCTTGTCTCAAGCCTGCGCCCCGACCTCGTGCATGCGCACTTCTCGGCGGCGGTGTTCACCACCGCCCTTGCAAGACGCTCGTGTTGGCCTGTCACGATCGGGACCTTCCATGGTCTGCGTTTTCCTCTGATGACGGGGCTTGGCAAGAGGGTCTTCCAGGGAGTGGAGGGATGGTCGGCCAGGAGACTGGACGCCGTTTGGGTGCTCACGGAGGACGACCGGACCGCTCTCGTTTCCGCAGCCCCGGGCGCGAAGGTTCATCGATGCACATCGTATGGGGTTGGGTGCGACCTGGCGCGCTTTCGCCGAGAGACGCTCACCATGGAGGCTTGCAGTAGGCTGCGGCTCGAACTGGGGCTGCCGGACAACGCGATGGTCTTTGCTTTTGTCGGACGGTTCGTCGATTTTAAGGGATTCGACGTCGCTGTTCGAGCCTTCTGGCGGCTGGCGGCAAGCTATCCGAACGCCCGCCTGCTGCTCATTGGGGATTTTGACCGGCTGCATCCTTCAGGACTGACGCGCGAGGAGGAGGAGCGCCTGAGAGCTTCCCCGATGGTCGTCCACGCGGGTTGGCGGACTGACGTCGAGAAATGGTTGGCGATATCGAGCGCGCTCCTTGCTCCAAGCTCACGCGAGGGGATGCCGGTGTCCATCATGGAAGCCCTTTCCATGGGCGTTCCGGTGCTTACGCGCGACAGCCGGGGCTGCCGCGACGTTGTCCGTCACGGGGTGAACGGTTTGGTGGTGGATCCATGCTCGGTGGAAAACCTTGCGGCCGCCATGGCAGAGTTGACCGTGGACGATGCGCTGCGCCGCCGGCTGTCGGCCAATGCGCTGGAGAACAGACGGGATTTCGACCGCAAACGCTACGTGGACGAGCAAATAGCGGCTTATGAGGATATGCTTGGCGGGAGCGTCTAGCACTCCGTGAAGGGTCTGTGATATTGGTCGCCCCTTGCGAGGACGTCCTTCCATCTGTTGCGGAAGAAAGATGTCTCCCGAACGAAGACAGGGTCCTTCTCATTAAAGTCAGTCAAGTCCCGGGGGATGGCCTTGTAGGTCATTTCCGCGTAGGAGGTGGTGGTGATGCGGAGGCCTAGTTCACGCACCTTGAGGCAGAAATCTACATCGTTTGCATAGGTGGCGAGGTTCTCGTCGTCGAATCCCCCCACGGCGTTGAATGTCTCCCGGCGCGTCATGAGGCAGTCGCTCGAAACGGCGGTGACGTTGTGTATGACCCTCGTCCGGTACAGTTCTTCGGGGGAGCCCCCCGGAGGCGTGACGTAGGTGAACCCCGCGGGGCTGTCTGGAAACAGGGTTATGCCTGTCCTCTCCCTGGGTTCATCGTGGAAGGACAGATTTGCGCCAACGACGCCCACCTCTGTTCGCTGGACGTGCTCTACCATTGCCTCCAGCCAGCCGGAATGGGAGGGCTCCATCCCCGGAGTTATGAATAGAATCACCGGCTCTGAAGTATTGGCCGCAGCGAAGTTGTTCATCGCGGAAAGCGTGGGCGGACCGGAGTGGGCGAGCACCGTCGCGGCCTTGCTGGTTTCGAGTTCCTTGGCGTAGTCCCGGAGAAGGGGGCTTGTCCGGACGTTGATCACAACGTAGAGGCGATAATGAGGATAGCCCGTCTTTTTGAGGATTGATTCGACGGTCAATCGCAGGAGATCGACCCTGTCATCGGCGGGAATTAAGATGGCCGTCTCAAGGGGAGGGTTGATCCGGTAGCGAATATGATATGTCAGATAGATATTTCCGGGTTCGACGACAGCGTCGCGTCCTGTTGCTGCCAGATAGTCCGTGAGCGCCCGCACCGCGGCCGCTTCTGCGTATCTTTTGTTGAAAGGGTTGCCCGCGACGGAGGTGGACGCCATCCTCCAGTGGTATAGAAGTCTTGGAATGTGAAATACTTTCGGATTTTCCAGCATCAAACGCAAAACGAGGTCGTAGTCCTGACTGCCCTCGACCCCTTTGCGGAAGCCGCCAATTTTCTCCAACAGGCTGCGGCGGTAAACGCCCAAGTGGCACGTATACATGTGGGAGAGCAGCAGGTCGGGAGACCAGTTGGGTTTAAAGACAGGGTTTGCGTGTTTTCCGCTGGGATGGATGTGGTCCTCGTCCGTGTAGATCATATCGGCTTCGGGATGCCGGTTGAGGAGTTCCACCACCCGGAACAGGGCGTCCGGGGCGAGTTCGTCGTCATGGTCGAGGAGCGCAGCGTATTCCCCGGAAGCCATTGAAAGCGCGACATTAGACGTCGCGGATATGTGATGGTGCTCTTTCAACAGCTTGTAGCGTATGCGGGAGTCCCGGGACGCATATTCCTCGAGCGTCCTCGCTATATAAGGGCGGGACGACGCATCATCGGCGATGCAAAGCTCCCAGTGCGGGTATAGCTGTTTGATGACGGAGTCAATGGCCTTCCGCAGCCATAGTTCGTCTACATTGTGCACGGGCGTCACAATGCTGATAAGCGGCCTATATTCAAACTGCTGGATGCGGGCTTTGATCCGCCCGACCTCCTCATTCGTCAGCACGGGGGGCGGATAGAGACCGGCGACGCCGGTCCATACTCCAAGTCTCGAGATGACGCCCTCTACGCCTTCAACTCTAAGTATTTGCAGAGTCCGGCTGATAGCGCGCCGATGGTTGACAACCAGCAGGCGCGATAATGTCAGCAAGGACCTGATTTGCTGCTTGCGGAATGTATCCACTTTAAAGAACTCCAGAAATATAGATAAATCTGTAGCGCCAGCCTTGTCGGCGTCTCGCGCGGGGCAATCGAGGATGAATGCATTACGCCTTGCTCCGTGCAATCCTCCTACGGACTTCAGCATAGAACTGACCGGCAAGCCATTTCAAAGACTCCGGTCTCCGATCCGTCAACTCTTGTACGGCTTCCCGTTGAACGTCAATGGCTTCGTATGCGTCCACTACCTCATTGTGTTTGTACGCCATGGCGTTAAAAAGGGCCTCGACGTTATTTTCATAGAGCGCCTTGTGTTTTTTGAAGATCAGCTTGAAAGAGTAGGTCCTGTCTTCCTTCGACATGGACCGGCTCATGGAATCGGGCCGGATCCGCCAGTAAAAGAGCGTTTTGTCGATCCTGTGGACTCCGACGCCGAGTTCGAGGAGGGAGAGCCAGAATTCGTAGTCTTCCCAGCCATATTTCATCCGGGGATCATAACCGCCCACCCTCTGCCACTCTTCTTTTCTGAACAGGCTGGAGCAGAATATTATATTATCCCCCATCATCCTTTCGAGGCTGTAGGGGGGGAGTTTCCATTCGCCGCTTGCCGCGCCGAAGAACTCCGCCTTGCAGTAGACGATCCCGATTTGCGGATTCGCATCCAGTGTCTTTACAGCTCGTTCCAGGTATTCGACGCCTATCCTGTCGTCCGCGTCCAATGGCAGGATGTAGCGGCCCCTGGCCTCCGTGATTCCGCTGTTTCTGGCCGAAGCGAGCCCCTGGTTAGTGGTGTGTAGAACGCGCGTCTTAGGTTTCTCATATGTTTTCAGCAGTTCGTTGGTGCGTTCGTCGGTTGAGCCATCGTTTATAACGATTATTTCAAAATCCTCGTACGTCTGACGCAGGACCGATTCGACCGCATCGTCGAGGTATTGTCCGTGATTGTAACAAGGTATGATGACGCTCACTGTGGGCATGGATTCACCGGTGCATGACAAGCAGGTTGCTGACTATGGGGCCGCCGCGCTGCGCACCCCCTGATCTTGGTCTAATGCCTCGGCAGCCTGGCTACAACGCGGGCGATGACCCTCGGCATGCCAGGCGCTTTCTGAGATTTGCGAAGGATATATTCTGTCGGAACAGCCCCGCGACTCCGAGCGATGAAGTCATTATGTAATAAATCGCATGTGCGGTCAGCGTAATGGCCAGAGCGGTCGACAGATCGTACTTGCCGGCGAACGGGAGGACAAGGGCCTGTTGGCCGGCCCATTGAAAGACGCCAACGAAGCCGGGACTGGATGGGATGCTGACCGCGAGGCACAATACAACGAGCATGAACACCGCCTCGACTATGCCGGCGTTTGATTGAAAACCCCGCATGGTGCAGTAATAGGTGCATGCATTCAGTCCCCAGGTTATGATCTCCCAGCATAGCGATTTTAACGCTATCCGTCGGTTCGACAGAAGGCTGAGGCCCAGCAGCATCTCGCGCCATAATTCCAGAACTCTTTCCACTGGCAGGCGTGGGATGCGGGTGCAGAAATATCGGATCATTCGCTCTGTGCGGCTGGTGAACGTGATAAAGAAGAACATCGCCGCAAGCGCTCCAAAAACCAGAAGCGCAAATACTACCCCCGCTTCTTCCACGCGACCGGGGACGCTCATAAAGGGGAACACCGCGACGAGGGCGAGCAATATGGTGAAAACGTCGAAGACGCGCTCGACGACCGCGGAGCCCGCCACCCTGGCCAGAGAGAGTCCGGAGCGCTGGGACATGACGAGCACGCGGGCCGGGTCCCCCATGCGCAGGGGCAGTATGTTCGTAAATAAATAGCCTATGCTTTCCGACCAGAACGCATCGATGAAGCGAGGTTCATTGTCCAATAGAGCAACCCAGAGCTGCGCACGGCTGAGGACGGACAGAAATTGGGTGAAAAGCGCAAGAGCCAGCCACGAGTAGCGCGCCTCCGCCAGGACGGACCGAAGATCGGAAATGGGAACATGACGGACCGCAAGCCATAGGCACAGAAGGCTGATGAGTACACCGATCACTGTCCTGGCCGACTTCAATAATCCGCCGCTTTCTCTACAGGCTGCCGAGTCTGTCATATGCTTCGCCTTCTCGTGGAGATTCTAGATGAACTTCACCTTTCTTGCGGCGAATAGAACCATTCGGATGAGCAGCCAGCCGTGGCTCCACCGCTGGATATTGGTGTCGCCGTACGTTCGCTCCCGGTACCGAATCGGTATATCGGTGATTTTCAGGCACAGCTTGCTGGCGCCGAAAAGAAGATCGAAATCTCCAAAAGGATCAAAGTCTCCGAAATAGCTGCGGTTGGCCGCAATGCGCTCGTACTCTTCACGGAGCAGGACTTTCGTGCCGCAGAGAGTGTCCTTAATTGGTTGCCCGAGCATCCACGTAAAAGCGAGGCTGAATAGCTTGTTCCCGCACATGTTGATGAAACGCATGGCCCGCTTTTCCATGGGATAGACAAGCCGCACGCCGTTGGCGAATTCCGCATGCCCCGATTTCAGCACTTGGTAGAATTTCGGCAACTCTTCCGGTGGCATTGTCAGGTCGGCGTCCAGTATCATGAGAATATCGCCGGATGCGATCGCAAAGGCTTCGCGGACGGCGTTTCCTTTTCCTTTCCCCGTTTGCTGGATTGCCTTGATGTTCCTGTCGGGGTAGGCAGCCTTGACCCGCTGGATCTCCTCCCAGGTGTTATCCTTGGAATGCCCCTCCACGAACACAATTTCAGTCCCGCTGCCGAGGTCCGGAGTCCTCTGCACGGCGGCCTCGATATTTCCGGCTTCGTTTCGCGCGGGGATAACGACGGTGACGCTCTTCTCTTCCTTATTGGAGAGCCTGTAAGGCCTGGCGACGATAAATATCGAAAGACAAAATGGTTGCATGAACGGCGCCACGAATCGGTTGAGGAATTTATCGCATCCGTGGAAATCGAAGGGAACTAGAATCCTTCCATGTTTGTTCAAGACCTGCCAGTCCGCCAACTCCAGCAGGTTGCGGACGTCATCGCTGCTCAACCAATTGCTGTCGGGTTGCCGGTGTTTGTAACCCAAAGCGGTGGCCGCGGAAAGGATCGGTCGCCACAGCGTGTTGTGGAAATTCAGAATTAATCGCGTGCGATCGTGTGAGACGCTGTGGAGTTTTTCCAGTAGCAACTGGACATCGGCCGCGAGATTGACGGTTTCCGATATTATGATGAAATCGAAAGTCCTCTCGACGGAAAGATTCTCACCCGCCTGGACCAGAAACGTTCCATGCGGGACCCGTCGTCGGGCCTTTTCAACCTGCTTTTCGGACAGATCGACGCCGACGACGTCCCGGTTGGGAAGGCGGGCGAGAAGCTCGCCATTGCCGCACCCGATTTCCAGGATGCTTGCCGACGCAGGGATGAGAAGCCGGTAGTAATGGGCCAGGGCGTCTCGGTACTGCATGGCGAACCAGGACATTTCAATTTCGGTCGTTTGGTAAAAGTCGCTCAGTTCGTCCAAACGCCTCTGGACCAGGGATGGAGGGGGACCCGCGTTAGCGGTGCAATCTGTCATTAAGGAATCTCCTGAGTGTTTCGAAATAGTGCGATGGAAAACTCTGAATCGAACGGCTCCTGGACGAATCGGCGATCCGCCTCCACGCGTTCGAGAGTCGGCAAGGAAACTATATTTAGGAAATCTGGTTGCTTGGGCTGTGCGTTCGCCTCCACCGAGATATAGTAGACGGATTTGGCGTCGAAGATCCTCTGCCACGCTTTATCCTCGTCCTTCTCGGCGTATCCGAGAGATATGTAGAAGCAGCGGCGTCGGCTCTTGAGCTCTTCCTTGGCCGCATAAAACGATAGCGAATTGGCGTTCAACCATGGGTATTCCACGCCGTCAACAATATAACGGTTTGCCGTCCGCTCCGACGTGGTGCATTGGATCAGGCGGGTTAGCTCTTCCGCGCGCCGAGCATCCCGATCGACGGTCCTGACCCAATTGGACGTTCCCTGAATTGGCGCGAGCAGGCCAGTCGCCTGCCCATGGACCACGGCCCACTGGGCTGCGAAAAGCAGGACGGCGACCATGACGACAGGGCGGGGTGATCCGAAGATGTGCAATAATCCGGTGAATATAATGACCAGAGAGGGCAGAAGGGGCAGTAGATACCGGGTTTCCTCGTTGATATTCTTGGAGAAAACAAATAGGACCGTCAGAAGTTCTATGGTTGCGGCCGCGATGACGGAAAGCGCGGCCCATGATGGCCGCTGATACGCTCGCCTTCTGAGGAAGAATAAGCCAACTGCGACCGCGAGCAGAACAGCCAGCGCTATCGGGGCTCGGGGGAAAAAATTCTGAGCCATCTCCGAGAGCCAGTACTGTAGCTTGACCGCAAAGGATGCGCGTCTTCCGTAGTCGAGCGCCACCGCGCCTGAGGAAGATTGCACTATAAACGCCAGCACGTGGCTGAGGTTCCTGATATACCAGGCGGCAGACGTCGCGAGAACGATAAAGCCGCAAGCGGGGAATGCGAATTGCCTGGCCAGAGCGGTTCGTCCTTTTTCCCATACGGGGAAGGAGGACTTGGAAAAGTGCACCAGCCCGATGATGCCGGGTAAAATGCAGTATAGCGGGGTGGATGCCTTGGCCGCCATCCCGATCCCCGTCGCCAGAAAGAGATGCCCGAGGATCCGTAGGCGGTCCCATCGGGCCCCCGCGGCTGCTATCCAAAAAATGTACGCGGCCCCGAGCAGTTGCAGCGGTTCCACAAAATATTGATGAGAGAGCCCGATAAAAAGAGGGCTTGAGGCCGCGATGGCGACCCCGAGAACTCCCATCAGAATTTGCCCGGAGGTTAGCTCCAGCACCGTCAGATATGTGAGTGCGAGCGTACAGAACTGAGTGAGCAGAATGGAGAGGAGCAGGCCGAAATCTATGGAGCCAGTCATGCGGCCAATGGGAACGAAGAATTCGCCAACCCAGGCTATGCCTGGAGCTTTGGTTTCAAAGGCTTTGAGCAGAGCTTGCGGCCATGTGAGAGGGTGGCGCGACAGCGAGCGCCACAGCTCCACCGAAACTTCCCCGTACCAAGCCTGGTCCCAGGGCCAGACGGCTCGGTTGGCGGCGATCCAATAAAGGCTGGGTAAGAGTAGAGAACCGATAAAAAAATAGGGCAGGCAGGATTGCGGGCGTTTGAGATGGGGGGCTGGGGTTTGTGGGATGTTGGGTGTTTTTAGCGAACCTTCTTGCTTCTTGCCGGCATGACGCATTCTCTATCCTTGAGGAGATTTGATGCTATGTGGATGGTCTTCCTCCATCCGAGCTCTTGAGTGAACTTTCGCAGCAGGATGCACGCCTCTCCGGGGAAACCGAGCTTCATGAGCTCCCTTGCCGTTTCTTGCGCGACGCATGCAAAAAAATCTTTCCTTATTATCTGGCCGAGTCTTTTGCGCGCCTCGTCCTCGTGGGCGCTGCAAAACGGGCCGTCGAGTTCGTGGAGCACCTGGGCGAGGATTGCGTAATACAATTGCTCCCATTTCTTCGCAAGACTGGCGCCCTGCACGGAGAGGCGATATCTTAGCAACGGCTTTGGAATATTGGACAGCAGATGCTTCTTGGACGCCCTCAGCCAGAGATCGTAGTCCTCTGCATTCTTAAATGTGGAGCGATATCCTCCCAGCTCTAGAATTTCCTTTTTTCTCATTATAACAGTGGGATGATAGATGCAATTGCAGCGCTTCAGCGTATCGGCGACGTCCTGGGGCTCTGTGGGGAAAACAAGCAGGCGATCGAGAGCGCGGGTTTTTCCCATGTTGTAGACGTAGCTTCCCGCGACCACGATTTCAGGATTCGCCTTCATGAACTCGTATTGCACGCCAAGGCGCTGCGGTAGCGCCTCGTCGTCTGCGTCTAACCGGGCGACCAGATCGGATGCCGCAAGGCGCAGGCCTTCGTTGAGGGTGTAGGGAAGCCCTTTGTTGGTTTCATTGAAGATCTGGCGGATGCGATTGTCCCGCCGCGCGTATTCATTAATGATAACACGCGATTCATCCTTAGAGCCGTCGTCGATTATCAGGAGTTCAAAGTCCTTGAACTCCTGGCTCAGGATGGAATCCACCGCGGCTCTTAAGGTGGCGGAGGCATTGTAGACTGGAAGAAGGACGGAGATCTTCATTATAATGGCGGCGGCTAGCTCCTGTTGCGCAAATCTTCCAGTTTTGTTATGTCCGCATAAATCTCCTCGACATCGAGCTTGCCTGTCAGGGGTCTCGGAGCCTCTTCGACGGCGGACATGTCCAAGCCGTTCGCAAGGAGCATCGAGCGCAACAACTCGCGGATGACGATTGGCTTCCCTGAGCCCACATTATAAACTTCGCCAGCCGACCCCAGCCGCATAACCATCGCGTAGTCCTCCACCGCCTGATCGACGTGGATGTAATCCCTGCGACTGGAAAGGCTCCCGACTTTTATCTTCGTTTCGGCGCCAGCCTTGTAATCGTGCATCATCTTCTGAAGGCGTCCTACGAACAGCCTTTCGGATATGTCTTCGCCCGTCAGATTGAACGTTCTGGCCAGGACGACGTCGAGACCATACAGCGAGCAATAAAGCCCCATTAGATGGCTCTGGTAGACCTTGGTGAGGCCGTAAACGCTGACCGGACGCAGAGGATGCGTCTCCTTGACCGGATTGTCGCTCTTTTGAACCGCGCCGTATTCCGCGGCGCTTCCGACGAGGAGAATCCGGCACTTGGGATGAGACGCCGCAATTTCATCGAGCAGGTTCTTCGTGGTCAACACGTTTGCCCGATAATCCACTTCATAATCGTTGGTGAACGTTCCGGCCAGATGGTAAATTTGATCGGGCGCGATCGAGCGAAGCATGCGCGAGACGGACTCGCGATCCATGAGGTCGCAGGCGCGGCAGTTCTCCTCGGGGGCTTCGGTCATGTCCGCCCCGAATATCGCCACGCTGGAATCATTTTTCAGACGCTGCACGAGTCGACGGCCGGTGAAGCCTCGAGCGCCGGTTACAAGCACACGCATTTTATTTGATGCCCAGTCTCGTTTTAATCGTATCGTAGTTCTCGTTGACGTAGTCGTAATCGTCCGGCCGCCCTATATCCAACCAGAAGCCGTCGAAGGGGTTTGCGGCCAGCTTGAGGCCGTTTTTCAGGCCGTCGTGCATGAGGTTGTCGAAACCGTAGGGCTCTCCCTTGGGGAGGCTCCTGACGACGTGACGACTCATGCCGTAAATCCCCATGCTGACGTCAAAATGGTAGGTGGGCTTTTCGGAGAAAGTCTCGATGACGTTATTGGAATTGTAGCTGATAACGCCGAAATCGATTTTCATGTCCCGCTTGTATGTAGCAACGGTGACGTCCGCGCCGCTCCCAGCATGCGAATTCAAAAAGTCCCGGTATCCCAGGTCGCAGAGGATGTCTCCGTTCATAACAATGAAGGATTCCGGCAGATCGTCGATCAAGGTCAGCGGCCCAATGGTGCTGAGCGGCTTTTCCTCCAGGGAGTAATCAATGTGGACGCCCCATTTGGAGCCGTCGCCGAAGAATGCGATGATGAGATTCGCCATGTGATTGACCGCAAGCGTTATATGTGTGAAGCCGCAGTGGGCCAACTGGCGTATCACCAGCTCGAGGATCGGCATTTCCCCGCCGATGGGGACGAGCGGTTTGGGTATAATCGTCGTGTACGGCCTGAGCCTTGTGCCCTGGCCTCCAGCGAGAATGACTGCTCTCATGCGTCATGGCCTTTAAATATTGTAGATTTGCGCCTTGTATCTTTGATGGTTCTCGCTCTTGCGGAACCATTCTATCGTCTTGCCAAGCCCCTTCGCGAGGTCGAATCGGGGCCGCCAGTCCGTGAGCGACAAAATTTTCTTGTTGCATCCGAGCAGTCGCTCCACCTCTGACTTCGATGGCCTCAGCCGCACCTCGTCGGTGACGATTCTCGCTTCGGGGTTGATCTGACTGATGATCTCCTTCGCCAGATCGCCGATGGAGATCTCGCTTCCTCCTGCTATATTGATCTCCTGTCCCACCGTTCGGTCTGACTCCGCAAGCTTGATAAAACCCGCGACCGTGTCTTCAACAAAATTAAAATCCCTCGTTGGCGCGCAATTTCCTATCTTGATGTCGCGCTCGCCAGTCAGCAACTGCGTGATGAGCGTCGGAATGATCGCCCGCGCGGACTGCCTCGGACCAAAGGTGTTGAAGGGACGGGCTATGACAACGGGCAGGTCGAAAGAACGGTAAAACGATTCCGCCAGTCTGTCGGCGGCGATCTTGGTGGCGCTGTAGGGCGACTGACCCTGGAAGGGGTGGCTCTCGTCGATGGGAACGAACCTCGCGGTGCCATAGACCTCGGAGGTGGACGTGACGATCAGTTTTTCCACTCCCAGTTTCCTCGCGGCCTGCAATACGTTCAACGTGCCCTTGACGTTGGTGTCGACATAGGCGTCGGGCGAATGATAGGAAAAGGGGATGGCGATAAGAGCCGCCAGATGAAACACCGCATCGCACCCCTGCAACGCCGTCTGCACTCCGTGCGGGTCCCTTATATCCCCAGGGAAAACCTCTATCGCCGACAGCTTGCCTTTATCGAAAGAATCCAGCCATCCCCAGGAGTTCATCGAGTTGTAATGTACAAAGGCGACGACCTTGCAGCCTGCGTCCAACAGTGCTTCAGCCAGATGGCTTCCGATAAAACCTCCGGCGCCCGTTACGAGAACGCGCTTTCCTGCCAAATTCATATGTCAGTCTCTATCTATTGAAGTGCGGTTGCGCAATATTGCATCAAAAGCAGCCAAGTAATCGCTCTTCATGCGCGAAATGTCAAGGTTCTCTATTGCATCCAATCGAGCATTCGCCGCCATCTCCATTTTCTTTTCGGGATGCTCGAAAAGAAATTGCGTCTTCACGACGAAACAATCGATATCGTCGCAATGGCAAAGGAATCCGTTGCATCCATCACGGATGACGCCGGGGATGCCTCCAACGCGCGAAGCTATTACGGGGACGCCCATCGAGAGGGCTTCGAGGAGGATGATGGGAACGCCTTCGATCCGAGACGGAATGATCACAACGTCGGAAATCCTGAGGATCGACTTAATATCGTCTACAAACCCCGGCATGTACACTTTTTTTCCCAGGTTGTGTTCGGCGCATTCGGCCCGAAGGGATTCGTAGAGGGGGCCGTTGCCCACCATCACGAATTGGATGTCCAGCTCCCGCAGGCGGGAAGCGAGCTCCAGGAAAGATTCCGGTCTCTTTTCCTCCGAGAACCGGCCCAAGTAGGAAACGGTGAATTTCTTCTGAAGCCGGGGATGCGCTTCATAGGCGCTTTCCGCGCGCGAATGTTCTGGATTGAACTCTTGTTGCGCGTCGACGCCGTGTATTATCATCCGGACTTTGTCGTCCGCCTCCCCATAGTCGTTTCTCAACACCCCGGACACAACTTCGGTGGCCACTATGTTCATGTCAATATATTGGGAGAATTTTCTATTGTTCTTAATGTGTCCAAATTCGTTGAACAGCTGGTCTATGATCCTCACGCGCGGATAGCGCGATTTGATCTCCGCAAGGTGTTCGTAAACGAATTCCGAACCGACCAGGAAGATAATGTCGATCTTCCTGGCTTCGATCAGGTGGAAGAGGAACTGCTTCCATGCGGCGGAGTCTGGCAGGAACCTCGGCAGGTGGTAAACGCCCTTGTTGATTTCCTCATACCTCGGAGTGTTGTCGCCATCCCTGCTTTCGGTTGGAACGGAAGTGATGAAAGACAATGAATAGCCGTCGTCGCGGAGACAACCGCCGATTTGAAGGAGCACCGTGTCCGCTCCCCCGATCGTCATGAATGGGAGGGCAAAGAGCACGTTGGCCTTCGAGGCGGGTGGAGCGGAGTGAATGTTGATGAAAGGCGACCGGACCGTATAGGTGCAATTCCTCTGCCTGCTGATCTTCCAAATGCTTTTGCAGATCGACAGCGCCCTGGCGGCCTCTGCGATGACGCCGCCGCTCCCGCTTGAAAAGTCTCCGCTGAGTTTGCGGAATGCCAGCGGTTCTCTGATGGCCTTTGTTCTGCACCCATTGGCAAGGAGTCTGATCCAGAATTTTCGTCGCTCGCCTCGATGCTCCATGCCCGATTCCGATTGCCTGAAACCGCCAGCTTTGACCCATGCCTCTTTCGCAAAAAGCGCCGCATCGGGTATATCGATATTCCAATGCTCCAGGTCGACGTCCTGGGCATCCAGCAGAATGCCGCTCTCCTCTCCGGTGGATTGAACGGAAGCGTAGATGATATCGTAGTAATACGCTTCCGCGAGGAAAACAGCCTTCTCGATGTATGTCGGCTTCAACGTCCAATCCGGATCGATGCAGCAGATATATTTGCCCCGCGCTTTCTCGATCCCTAGGTTCAGGTTCTCGCTTTCCGAATGCCGATTCTGCCGAATGTGCACCGTCGTCTTCGGCCCTTCAAACGCTTTCAGCCTCTCTGCTTCGTCTGGCCCCGCCGGGCCTCCGAGCACGACGACCTCGATGTCCTGAAATGTTTGGCCCAACACCGATTCCAACGCGTTTCCCACGCTCGCGGCGCTGCCTGGGCAGACTATTATGATGCTGACAAGAGGTTCGCCCTCGGGGCGCTTCTCCTGGTCCACCAGGATATGAGGTCCAGCCTCCGATCTGCGATGCAGCATGGTTTCTATGCCTCGCCTCATTGCGTGCTGCATCAATGACTGCGGTCCACCTGTGGAATGGATGTGAAGTCTCTGAATCGCGGACTTCGCGCGAGTCAGCAGCGTGGGCGTGGACCCGGTATCCTTCATCTCTTGCAACTAGTCCTCGAGATTGTCGTTCCGCAAGCGTCAGGGAGTGAATGCGTTCAATCTTCCGTGCGACTCACGGCGTGTTTTTTATGAATGTAAGAGAGGATCTCCTCGCGCCTTGCCATGCTGGAGTCTATCATCGACGGGCCGTGCTTGCGGTACAGGAAGAGCGGCTCTTTGATCGTCGCCGCCCGGGCGCCCGCTTTTGCCGCTCGGAGCCAGAACTCCCAGTCTTCAAAGCCGTGGATCATGCTCTCGTCGTATCCGCCGATTTGCTCCCACAAACTCCTGGAAAAGACGGACGAGACTATAAGACAGTTTTCCCTGAAGAGCCTCTGCAACCGGAACGGCCCGGGGTCCAATATGCTTTCATTGTCCCCAAAGTTTTGTTGTAAGCTGCCGCAGATATCCAATCCATCGTTTTCCATGCGGCGGACGCACTTTTCCAGATACGTTGGCCTGAGCTTATCGTCCGCGTCCAGGCAGCATATGAATTTCCCCTTTGCCGCGCGGATGCCGGTGTTGCGGGCCTTCGGAAGCTTCCCGTTTTTTTGGCGAATCACCGTGGTCCTGGTTTTTTTCAACCCGTTGAGTATATCGATGGTCTCAGAGGCGTCCGAGCCGTCGTCCACGACGATTATCTCCACGTTTCGCCATGTTTGCTGTAGTACGGAGTCGATCGCCTCCGACAGATACTTGCCGTAGTTGTAGCAGGGAATCACTACGCTTACGAGCGGGTTGCTCTCTTTGCGAAACTCTCGCTTCCGCCCGCGGCCGATAGGGGATGCATCCGTCCATTCGCGCCTGAATCTGCGGTCGAGGAGTGGAATCCATTTCTCCCCGAGTTTGGCTTCCAACCGGATGTGATTTAGCCATGGGGCTGGGCGGAACACGAAAAGGCATCCCACAGAGCGGGCGACATGGCATTCCGGGAAGGCCTGAATAACGTCCGATCGGTTTATGGCTCGGTAATCATTGATCAGTCCCGCCCCGCGCAGAGAAAATGTCCTTACCCTGAGCGGAGGCATGGCGCCTGTCTCGATTGCGAAGCACCACCCCGAGAGGATGGCTTCTCCCCGGTCTGCCAGGGAAAATGGAACCGAGTCTATATGGTGTTGAAACTGCTGCGCTTCGTGGATTCTCATGGAGGGCTGCAAGCAGTTCAATATCCGGTCCATGAGACGTGAAATCCACGGTGGGAGGAGCCGCTTCAAATAGCGGTTAGCGAGAGCTGGCTGGGAATCGTCGCGCATGCTCTCGCCTCTTCAAACTGTTTTCCTTCCCCCTAGGACGCCCGAAACCCGTTCCATTGCGATGCTGCGCTTGCAGCGCGGCGTTAAGAGCTGGGTTGGCCGTCATTGTTTGCTTGCTCCGGCTGGCGCTGCTCTACTGCGTCAGCTTTCTGATTCAATGCGCTCAGAGGGCGATTGATGCGAAAAATTTGCTTCAGTTGGCTCCATCTCGGCGCCTCCCCTTCCGCCTCCAGTTCCATAATTCTCTTCTGTGATCGACGCCTCTCCGCCATCAACGCCTCCACTTCATGCAGCAGCGTGAGCCGTTGTTCATTCAACCAGACTTTGCCTTTCTCCAGCGCGTCAATCCACTTTTCTTGCTCCTTGCAGACGGCGGACAGGTCTGCCAGCTCCTGCCGGTGCTCCTCTATCCGGTTCATCAGATCGCCGAAGATAGCCTCCGCAACTTCCGCGGAAAGGGCGGGCTCGCTGGAGACGTCGGAGTTATGCACCTCTTCATACGCCGGCAGAAAAGTCTTGCCTTTCGGACATGGCCTGAGCAACAGTGCAAGCAGGCTTATTTTTTCCTGGCGGGAGAATGCCTTGAAAGTCCCGTTGGTCAGGAAGCCTTTTATATTTGCAACGATGGAATCGCTGTCGCCCACTGCCGACAGGGCAGGGTGCAGCGTGCTTGTGGATATGTATGCATACTCCCATACCGTCCGCGCGGGATCTTTATGCGTCAGGTTTTCCCCGTGGAACCGGTACAGGTAGAGCGGCTGCGGGACGACCCGGATTTTGCGTCCGCCGAGCACTGCGTGCATCCAGTAGGCCCAGTCCTGGGTGTAGATCAGGCCGGGGTCGAAGGCTCCGCATTCATCGAACACCGAGCGCCGGCAAAGAATGGTCGGAGACGCAAGCTTGTTTTGCCAAATCCAGCTTTCCGGGTGGTTGAGGTCAAGCGCATGATTGAACCATCGGCCAATATCGCCGTCCGGCGTGAGCTTGTCGCCATTGGAGTTAATCTCGGCGATGTGCGTCGCCACAATGTCGAGCTCCGGGTCCGTGAGAAGTGCGTCCGCCTGCTTCGCCAACCGTGTCGGATCGCTCATGTCGTCGCTGGAATGAAACGCCGTCAACTCTCCCTTGGACTCCTGGAGCGCCCTGTTCGCTGCTTGGGACGGCCCGGCGTTTTCCTGAAAGATGGTCCGGATGCGTGGATCATTGAACCCCGAGATGATTTCGCGGCTGTTGTCGGTCGATCCGTCGTCGACCACCACGAGTTCAAAGTCGTCGAACGTTTGGTCGAGAACGCTTTGAATTGCCTTGCCAACGTAGCTCTCGTGGTTGTAGGAGGGCATGA
Organism: uncultured Syntrophobacteraceae bacterium; assembly: GCA_937958025.1. Classification (GTDB taxonomy): domain Bacteria; phylum Desulfobacterota; class Syntrophobacteria; order Syntrophobacterales; family Syntrophobacteraceae; genus CALFXO01. The sequence goes on along the minus strand of CALFXO010000030.1, from coordinate 4,198 downwards.
GAACGCTTATGAGCGGTGAACTTGTCATTGGCGGTAACCTTTAATGGCTTGGACGACCCGGAGCGTTTCTCGTTCAGTCATGTGCGGACCCATTGGCAGGCTGAGGACTTCCTTTGCCAATCGGGAGGTTATGGGGAGACTATGAGGCGTGGGGCGGTCTCCGGCGAATGCTTTCGATTCGTGCGGAGGTATAGGGTAATGGATAAGCGTGCTCACACCCTCTTTCCGCAAGTGATCCTGCAACTGGTCGCGCTCCGGGTGGCGCACCACAAAAAGATGCCAGACGGGCTCCGTGTAATCGGGCGTCGCCGGCAGCGTGAGATGGGGAGCGCCTGCAAGCTCCCTCAAGTAGGTTTGCGCGACGCTTCTCCTTCGCTCGTTCCATTCGTCGAGCTTGGGGAGCTTGGCTCGCAGGATGGCGCATTGCAGTTCGTCGAATCTCGAGTTGATTCCCTTAACCTCGTTTTGGTACTTCACCTTCGACCCGTAGTTTCTCAGCATGCGGACTCTGTCGGCTATTTCGGCGTCGTCGGTCAGGACGGCGCCACCGTCGCTCATCGCACCCAGGTTTTTCCCGGGGTAGAAGCTGAATGCTGCGGCGTCTCCAAGGCTCCCGCACCGCTGCTTTCCATGCCTGGCGCCATGCGCCTGTGCCGCGTCCTCGATCACCTTCAGATTGCGCTTCGCGGCGATTTCCCGTATTGGCCCCATATCCGCGGCCTGACCGTAGAGGTGGACCGGAATGATGGCCTTTGTCCTGCGGGTTATCGCGCTATCCAGTCGATCCGGATCTAAGTTGTACGTCCGTTCGTTCGGCTCCACCGGGACCGGAAGCGCGCCGGTCATGTCGACAGCTAGCCACGTGGCGATAAATGTGTGCGCCGGGACTATCACTTCGTCCCCCGCGCCGATGCCGTAAGCCTCCAGGCATAGGCGAAGTGCGTCCAAACCGCTCCCCACCCCAACGCAATGGGCGGCTCCGCAGTAGGCGGCGAACTCGGACTCGAAAGCTTCCAGCTCGGCCCCCAGCAGGTAGACTCCGGACCGCATGACCCTGTCATACGCCCCGTCCAGCGCATCCTTAAGCTCAGCGTACGCCGGCTTGAGATCAAGGAACGGAATTGGGGCTTCATCCTCCACGGCTGCCATCAGGCGTCTCCGCGTTCTGCTTTTGCCGCGGCGACAAATTCATCGCGCTCGCGGAAATAGTCTTCAGGCTCGTAAATTCTTGATGCAAGGACCATGCACACCGCGCCGGATGAAAAGTTGTTCAGCACCCGCCAGTGCATCGGGGGCACGTATAGCCCGTAATAGGAGCGGTTTAGGTGAAAAACCTGCTCTTCGCCGAGGCCGTCGTCGATTATGACGTCGAAGCTGCCCGACATGGCGATGAAGAATTGCTCCAGTCCCTTATGGGCGTGCCCCGCTCTTTCCGCCCCGCCCGGAACGTCGTACAGGTAGTAAACCCTTTTGATTTCAAACGGGATATGCCGATGGCCTTCCACGAAAGTCAGGTTGCCCCTGTAATCGTGGATCTTCGGCAGCTCTATTATCTTGCAAAGCGATTCGCTCATAGGACTCTCTTGTTCGTCTTCGGTTTTCGGACCGGTCCCGGAAGCAACGTGGAGCAGTCCACGCGTCTCAATCGGCGTCTGAACGACGACCGGCGTCGAGCGCCCGGATGTCGACGCGGTTGCAATCGACCCTGAAAAACTGCTGGACGACTGTGCGCGCCCCAAAGCCTTCCTTAAAATCTATCAGGCCGTGGTTGAGGTAATGTCCATTGTCTTCATTGGAGATGCCAAAATCAAAGAAAGCCTTGTGCGCGTACACGTCTTCGATCAAATGGCTCAGCAGGAGGTCCAGCGCTCCGGTTTGCCGCGCTTGAGGGGTTGACGCCATGTACTGGAGATGGGCCACGCGCTCCGTTTCATAGATGACGCAGCCCGATTGCAGTTCGGCTCCATTATATGCGCAGTGCAAATGGATATTCGACGGGAATCGGCTCTTGAGGAGGAGGATCTCGTTTATGTCGTGCGTGGGCGTTTGCCCGTACCTGCTCCGAAGGTTTTCCGTCAGGATGTCCCAGTATGCTTCCCAGTCTTCGGATCTTTCGACCCTGAGTCCCAACCGTCTCGCCTTGCTCCTCTCTGAAATTCGTCCTTTCCTGAAGCGCGGCCTTTCGGGATAGCCGATCACGCTGAGAGCGTCGCATCGGTAGATCTCCGCTCCGCAAAGGAAAAGCGCGTAGAGATCCTCCTCCGACATGTAACGGTGGTAAATGTGGGGAATCGTCTTGTACTCGACGGCCGCGACGGATCTCTCCTGCAGGTGCGCGAGCAACGCCTTGAATATCTCTAGAAAGAGCGCGGCGCTCATCCTCTCGTCGATGACAATCCCGCCATAAGTGAGCCCTCCGTGGCTTTGGAACACATCCCCTTTTCGATTCGCCGGCGCCAGGGCAATCAGTTGGTCGGACCCATTGAAAACCAGGAGCGACGCATCTTCAAACCGATCCTGGTGGTATTCCATATAGTTGCGATGGAACAGGAACGAGCCGTTCTTGCTCTGGGCCAGGAAGCCGTTCCAGAGATTTTCGTCCGATGACTGGTAACGTCGTACGTGCACCCCTTGAAGATTCGCGTTGTATTTCATGTCTACAGGTTCGTCTTTACGGATGCTCCCCCGCCGCTTTCCATTAGGCAACGCGGCGGTGGGTGGGTGGGAGATGCCTGGCTTGTCAGATGGCGCCTTCGAGCTTGGCGCATCCAAATCCCTGCTCGCCGAAGTTGTTTCCGCAATAGAAGAGGTATGTTTCGCCCCTCAATTGGAATACGCTGTGATAGCACAGCATGTCTGAATCCCATGAGCCTGGCGAGTAGTCGATGCCTGCCTTGGAGTCGTCGCGCCGCCACTCAGCGCCGTCGGGCGACTCGGCGTATCCAATCTTGTAACCCGCCGTAGGAGATCGGACCGCGAAAAGCATCTCGTATCCGCGGTCTCCTTTCACCACGAAGGGGCGTCCGAGGCCGAACTCATCTCCCTGGACGGAGAGGCACATCGCTCCGTCCCCGGGCCAGTCAACGCCGTTGGGGGATTCGAGGCGCTTGATGTTGTAGACGGCATAGTCTTTCCCATTTATTTGGGTGAACTCCGTTCCCGCTACATACCACGATCTCCATCTGCCCTCGTCCTGCATTACGAACTGGCCGGAGCGCACTATCATGTCTGCGTCGTTTCGCTCCAGTATGGGCGTCCTGCGGACCCTCGTGAACGTGCGCCCCCCGTCTGTACTCCGCGCCAGTCCGCTGTACATGAAATAGCGGACCCTGACGCCCAGCTGGAAAGCGAAATAATAGAGATAGAGCCCATCGGGCCTTTCCACCAGGCACGACGGCACCACGCCGTTATCGTCGAAAGCCCCCGGAGTCCCTATATCCAGGACCGGCTCTTGCGAAACGCTTAGAATCCTGCTGAAATCGCAGGAATCGACGTCGATGAACCCTATGCGGCTCACTCCATCCGCATCCCTGAACCCGGCGTAGAACCTGAGCGTCTTGTCGTCCATCAGATGCGGCGTCGGCACCATGACGGAGCTTTGCGCCCATGAGGAAAAACCGGGGTTCCTCCATATCAAGCCTTGCTTATTCCACTTCATGAGAACCTTCGTTGGTGATGCGTTTCAAGAGCCTTGGCGGGCTCGTTATTCCTTTACTCTAAAATACTTGAGACTGGACGCCTTGTCCCTCGGAACGGCGGGGTTGCCCTGATATATCCGGGCGGGCAGGGCGTCTTTTAGCATAACCGCCCCCGCGCCGATGAGGCAGTCCTCGGCGACCTTAACATGGTCCGCGAAGGTGGAGTTGACTCCGAGGAAGCAGTTCTCCCCTATTTCACAGTATCCCGAGATGACGCAATGCGAGGAGATAAAACAGTGGTCGCTGATTATGGACCTGTGTCCCACATGATTTCCACTCCACAGAATGCAATTGTCGCCGATCCGCACCTTGTGCTGGATTACGTTGTTCTCGAAAATGAAGCAGTTTTCCCCGACGGTTGCGTTCCGCCAGACGAACGCCCTCGAGCTCACGTAGGTCGCCATCCGGTAGCCCCTGGCTTTTGCCGACAGGTAGAGCCGCTTCCTCACTCTGTTGAGCTGCGTGGACGTTACGGCGACGAAACACTCCACCGCATCCGG
>CALFXO010000029.1 GCA_937958025.1 uncultured Syntrophobacteraceae bacterium | reverse complement strand
GTGGTAACGGAGCGCTGCCAAGGCGCGTAGGAGGATCAAGCCTCTATTTATCCTCACGCTGGTCTCTTTGCCCGGTTCATCGGGTATGCAGTGGAAAGCTATATGGCGCTCCAGATCAGCTCAACTAGAGTTCCTGGCAACGGCAAATTGTGAACTACCGATAGTATAAACATTTTATGATACAGTCATCACTGCTTTCCCTTAATACCCCAAACCGTTGCAGCAATGTAACTTTTTTGCAACACAACATCATTATGCTCCGGCCTAATCACATAACGCATATGCCAATACCATCTTTGGCGCATGATAAAATTATTTTTTATTTTAGCAACTTGAATACAGAAAAAGCCAAACTCATCGCAAGGTGAGGACGGAAAGCCACGGGTCTCCAGCCGAAGACAGCCGGGTTGCCTCAATAGGGCGACTCGGCTTTTCTTGTTGCAGTTCTGGGCGCCCTCCACTCACTGGCCACTGTTGCATCGCGCAGAGCCCTTTTCATTTGCCGAATGCAAAAGCGCTCGGCGTCGGGAACCCTTTGCGAAATACAAGCCTGTGGGGGTGAAAGCAGAGGCGGCTCTCATATCAACTTGCAAGGCGAAAGGAGGTGAATTCGTTTTCATTCAATAGAGACAACCTCATGTATTTACTTCTCAGCTATTTCTCAGTTCAAGCCAGCGTTAAATGAAAGGACCAGCCAAACATGAAAAAGTTATTTTTCACGAAGAAAAGCGCAATCGCTATACTTCTTGTTACTTTCCTGTCTGTCTTCACTTTCTGTGGAGCGTCCCACGCTTCCATCGCCATTGATTTCACCGGAACGACCATCGATTGGAACGACGGCTACAATTATTCCATGGGCTGGAGCTTCACTCCGACCCAGGACATCAACGTCAGCGCTCTCGGCGTCTACGCTGCTCCCGATTTCACGACAGGGGAACGCATATTCACGGAAACCCACGAAGTTGGAATTTACGACAGCAACGGACAGTTGCTAGCTTTCACCACTGTCAGCAACAGCGACGCGCTGGAGGGATTCTTCCGTTACAGCTCCCTTTCTACCCTCGTGACTCTCGAAGAGGGTAAAACCTATTATGTCATTGCCGCCATGGGTGCCGACCAATACACCTGGGACCCAGAAGGTTTTTCGGTTAGCTCTCTTATCACCTTTGGCGACAGCTATTACATTGAGAGTTCAAGCCTCGCATTCCCCACCGACAGCGATCCCGGAACAATCGGATATTTCGGAGCCAATATGAAGATTTCCCCGGTTCCTATTCCCGGGGCCATTTGGCTCGTTGGATCAAGCCTCCCCACAATTGGCGTTCTGCGCAGGCGTTTTCGCGGCTAACACGTCTTGACGGCGGCGTCTTCCAGGCGCCAGGCTCACAATCCCGCCGTGCAACCCATGGCGCAGCAAAGCGTTGCAGCAAACTCTATGAAAGGAGCTATCAAATGAAAGGAAATCGCATGAGGATGGCAGGGGCCTTCGTCACCCTGCTAATCCTTGCCATCATGCTCGCCTCCGGAGCGGCCTTGGCTGGCCCCGCGAGCAACTTGAAAGTGAAACTGCTTGCCATCAACGACTTCCACGGACAGCTTTCTCCCAAGGCGGTGAGCAGCCGTCCGGCGGGCGGGGCCGCGGTTCTCGCCTCCTACCTCGAAGCGGCCCAGGCGGGAATGGAGGACCGCAGCATTATTATCAGCGCAGGGGATTTTGTTGGCGCTTCCCCAGCCAACTCTGCGCTCTTGCAGGACGAACCCTCGATAATGTTTCTGAACACTCTGGCAAACGCCTACTGTTCCGACCGCATGAACCCGCGCTGCAACATGGTGGCCACCGTCGGGAATCATGAGTTCGATGAAGGGGTCGATGAACTCGAGCGCCTCATTTACGGCGGCAATCATGCGAATGGACCCTATCTCGAGAATCCCTACTCCGGCGCCCACTTTCCCTACGTAGCAGCCAACGTGATAGTGACCGCTACTGGAGAGACGCTTCTCCCGCCTTATGTCATCAAGACGGTGCGAAATACTCCCATCGCATTCATCGGGGCGGTCCTGAAAGATACGCCCAGCATCGTCGCCCCTGCCGGCGTGGCGGGTCTCACCTTCCTTGACGAAGCCGACGCGATCAATAGCTATATTCCTGAGATCAAGGCCAAAGGCGTCAAGGCCATAGTCGCGATCATCCATCAGGGCGGCGCGGACGTGAGCAGCATCGTCAGCCGTCTCGATGGCGAAGTCGATGTAGTCATATCCGGCCACACGCATACATACGCCGATTCCTCGGTGAACAATGCCGCCGGCAAGCCGGTCCTCGTGACCCAAGCGTACTCCGCAGGCACTGCTTTTGCCGACATAACCCTTGAGATCAGCCCTTACACAAAGGATATCGTCACGAAAAGCGCCGTCATTACGACGACCTGGGGCGACGCCGGAGCGGGGCTCACCCCAGACGGTGAAGTCGCTTCCATCGTTGCGGAAGCCGGCAACGCGGTCGCTGACGCTGTCAATGTAGTGATCGGACAGGCCGCCGGTGACGTAACCCGCACGCAGAATGCCGCCGGAGAATCCGCGCTCGGCAACCTCATTGCCGACGGACAACGCCTCTACGAAGGAACCGATTTCGCATTCATGAACCCCGGCGGAATCCGCGCCGATATTTACGCGGGCAACGTCACATGGGGCGACCTTTTCACGGTGCAGCCCTTCGGCAATCAGATGGTCAGAATGACCATGACCGGCCGGCAGATATATGACGTGCTGGCGCAGCAGTGGGCTACGCCCGCGTCTCCCAAGATGCTCCAAATCTCCGGCCTTACCTATTTCTGGACCTACAACGGCTCGGGAGTCGCGGGAACCATCACGTCGGTGCTGAAAGACGGAGTTCCCATAGACAAGTCCGCCACCTACACGGTGACTACCAATAATTTCCTTGCGGGCGGCGGCGACAACTTCACTGTCTTTAAAAGCGGCCTGGATCAGGTTGTTGACGCAGCGGACATTGATGTTCTGGTCTCCTACGTCAAAGGCCTTTCGCAGCCATTCAATGCGGCCACCGAAGGCAGGATCACGCGGCTTGTTCCCCCCGCGATAAACGACCCCGCGGTCAACGTTCAGTATATCCGGGCGCTCTCCCAGCCCTTCACGATCGCCGCTCTTCCCGACACCCAGTTCTACGCAGAAGATGAGCTGATTGAGTTCAACAAACAAATCGATTGGGTTCTCGCTAATGCGGCGTCGGAGAACATCGTCTTCGTCACGCACCTCGGCGATGTGGTGGACAACGGAACGAACTCCGCCCAGTGGGCCCTCGCGATGAACGCGCTCACCCCACTCCTGCAGCAGGAGGAGCTTCCATTCTCTATCGTTCGTGGCAACCATGACGACCCAACGTACTTTCTCAAGAACATCAAGCTTGCTACGACGTTGACCAAGTCCTGGACTGTCGCCGCGTCCCCTTCGGGGCTGACCCAGGCGCAGCTTTTCACCGTGCAGGGCGCTCAATTCCTGCACATTGGCTTCCAGAAGGACCCTACGGACGATGAACTCGCCTGGGCCAACGACCTGCTCGCGGAATCCAAGATGCAGGGGCTCCCGGTTATCGTCTCGACCCACGACTACATCGACGGTAGCGGCCGTAGCGCAACCGGCAAAATCATGTGGGAAAAGTTCGTGAAGGACAACCCCATGGTCTTCATGGTTTTAAACGGCCACACGCACACCGAATATGCCTTGGTGTCCCACGACGAAGCCAACCGTCCCGTCTATCAGATGCTCTCCGACTACCAAGATCGAGACTTTGGTGGACAGGGCCTGATGCGCCTTATCACCATCGATCCCGCCCAGTCGAAGATCCTGGTGAAGACTTTCTCCCCCTACTATGAAGTGAAGGGGCAGGAGGTCAACACGAATTACTATGAAACCGACGCTGACAGCCAGTTTGAATACGACGTCAACATCTTGGAGCGGCTGGCGTACGACACCGCTTACGATTTTGGCGCCGAGCCGCCCGCTCCTGCGTTGCCGGAGCTCGTCGATATGCCTTCGGACCTGCATTACTCGCACATCTTCCAGAACCGTCGCCCGATGGTTGAAACCCTGACCGATTATGAAGGCACTGTGGATACTCAAGTTAACGAAAACAATGCGAATCTTGATTATGACGGCGAAGCGACCCTCACCACCGACATGAACGACAACGGAGCGCGCGTCAACGCGTTCCTGCGCTTCGACGACATCATCGGTTATGAGCAGGGACAAATTCCTCCCGGCTCCACGATCAAGTCCGCGACGCTCGTTTTCAACGTCACCAGCTCCACCAAGGGACAGGTGAAAATGCACAGAATGCTGGTCCCCTGGAGTGAACACTCGACATGGATGGACTTCACCCCCGTGGATGCGATCACCGGCCTCCCGTCCTACGGATCGTTCACCTACTATGATACGGAAGAAAAGCAAGATGTTACTATGCCTAACGTCATGGTGGGGGGCGGCGTGCAGGCTGATGACGCCGAATCCATGTCGGCCGTGGACGCGGTCTTCACCTGCAAGAAACCCATTCCTACGCCTTTTGTCGTCCCTGGCTCGACTGGCGTAATGTCCGCTGATATCACTACAGCGGTGCAGGCGTGGGTCGATGGCCAGACAAACTATGGTTGGTTCCTTGAGCCCACAAGCGGCGACGGCTGGGATTTCCAGACCGCCGAAGGCAAGCAGCCCCCGGCGCTCCTGATCGAAGTGGAAGGAGCTGAACTGGTGCAGTAACGAAACCGCGTTCCGATGGAATCGCATCTCCGGAACGCCAGCATCTCATTCTGAGCGCTCCAAAATGCTCCTCACCCGTCGCCCCGGCTCCCGCCGGGGCGACGGAAAATGCGATTATTCCCCTACTTCCAACGACGCTGAAGGCGCGTCTCGAGGGCGTCTCCCGAAAAATTACTCGCAGGACGATCTCACGAAGGACTCCAGCTTCCGGGCTGTTTCGATCATTCCCAGGATGATCGCACGGTCCGGAGCATTTCTCTGGTAGGAATCCAGACAGCAGATCTCCTGGTAGCCCTGAAGCGTCCTCAATTCCTCCCCCAACTCTTTCGGAAATGAAGCCACGCGACTCATGGCTTCGACAAGGTCCAGAAAGGTGTGGTTGTCCGGCATGCTCTCATTATGGTGCAGAAACGCCATGGAGTATTGCTCGATGGCCATGCCCAGGATGTTATAGAGAATTTCCGGTGTGAACACGGCCTCCCGATTCAGCCCTCCCATCGCCGCCTTAAGGTACTTGTCCGCTTGTTCAATACTGGTCAGATAGTACTGTTGCATCGTCATGATTCCGTTCCCTCTCTGGCGCGCTCGCGCTTGAAGTTGGATTGTCTGATAAAATTACTGGCGCATCCATTGGACCGGCGTTTCCAGCAATAAAAGGAGCAAAAATCCGATGTACAAACGATCACCCAAGTATGCCGCACTCCTTGAGGAAGGACGTCGCATCTCGCACGAAGCCCTTCCAGTCGGGCGGGCAGTCGTTGTGGTCGGAATCGTAGGTTGTCATTTTCCCGTGTTTCGCCGCCTTGTACAGCGCCACGCCATGCTCATATGGGATCACGCTGTCATGGGAGCCGTGAAAAATCAATACGGGCTGCTCATAGGCCCCGACGACCGCGAGATTGTCAAAGGGGTCGCGGACCAGAAAGGAAGGGGCCCGATGCTTAGCCGCGAACGGCCGCACACTGGTGAATGTGGACTGTAGTATAAGCGCAGCCGAAGGCCGATTCGCCGCAAGCGTGCAAATGGCGCCTCCGCCGAGGGATCGTCCCAGGAGCACGATGCGGGAGCGATCAACGTCGGCCCTCGTTACAACGTAATCGTACGCCTTGATAAAAACATCGGTGACCGTTTCTTGGGAGGGAGAGCCTTCCGATCGGCCAAAACCGGGGTATTCCACAAGGAGAGACCCGAGGCCTGCATCCGCGAAATCCTTGAACTGCTCCGGCCAGTCGTCGATCAACTCCGCATTCCCATGGGCAAAGATGATTAGCGGGAGATGCTCGCCCTGACGCGCGCGCGTGGCTGGAATGAACCACGCCTCCACTTTTCCCGAAGCCGTTTCAAGCCAAATTCGCTCCATCCCTGCGGGCGTCACGGTCGGCGGGGGAGGAGCCGGGGCGTGGACTCCGGCGAACAGCATCCCTCTCTGGGCAAAGAACAGCATGCCGCAATACAGGATATACAGAGCAATTGCCCCCCCGAAAATTATCGCGAACATTTTTTGGGCTCCACTTTTCATTGTTCTAGGCTCCATGGTGAACAGCTCTCCGCCCATCACTCCCTGAGCGCCAGGATTTCCTCCATCAGGGCGCCGGGCTTAAACCCCATGGCGCGTGCTTTGGCGCTGTCGAGCGATACATCCGGGGGTCTCGGAGCGGCCATGCGGACGTCCCGCTGCAGGCATGCAGTGAATTTCGCATCGTTGAAACCGAAAATCTCCGCGAGCATCCGCCCGAACTCGAAGCGAGAGACGCGCTCGCACCCTCCCAGGTGCAATATACCCTCAACCTTCCCGATCACCATAAGGAGCCCGGCGACCGCATCCCGTGCACTGAGAGGCGTCCGGAATTCATCCGTGAACAGCTTGATCTCCCGTCCCTCACGCAACGAACGGAGCATGGGCTGAATGAAACTCTCCGAAGCCAAACCCGGTCCCGGACATCCGAACATGAGCGGCATGCGGCAAACCGCAACCCGGGGGTGGACGCGCAGCATCTCTCGTTCGGCCGTCGCCTTATGCTCTCCGTAGGCGCTCAACGGATTCACCGGGCTGTCCTCGCGGTACGGGGCGTGAAACCCGTCAAACACCAGATCCGTGGATGTAAAAACGCATGGGATGCCGCGGTCCGCGCAAAGCCCAGCGATATTGACGGAAGCTTCGACGTTGATTTTCCACGAAGCTTCCCTGTTCGTTTCGCAGAAATTCGGGGCTGAGGCCGCCGCCGCATGTATGACGGCGTCAGGGCGGATTTCCTCAAAAACCTTCCTGACGTCCGCAAGCCGGGTCAGCTCGACCGCCCTGGTCTCCACGCCGTCCATGACAAAATCGTGAGAATGCACAAGCCCGGCAATACTCCACGCCTCCCGGCCCAACCGGCAGATGTTCCAGCCGAGGAACCCGGCGGCTCCAGTAAGCAGCAGCCGTTTCATCACTCACTCCGCTCCCGGCGTCGGGAGTCCGCGTCCCGAGCATGCCTCAACGATAAATAATTATTCGAAATCACCATATATTTCACTAAAATTGATATTTGCGACCCACACCCGGGAGTTCTTCTCCCGCAACAGCCAAATCGCTTCCTGTAGCTCCGGCGACGAACTTCCATTCCTGATGGCTACGTAAGCCTCGATAAACGCTGCAAGCCGATCGGAAGCTTTCACGATCTCCCCGTCTCTTGGAGAAAAGGCGTCGTCGTTATATTTTGCCGTAATCTCACCGCTCGTTTTCTTCTCCAGCGCTCCATTCCTTGCTATCACGCTCTCAAACTCATTGTCCGTGAACATGCGGATCTCGTCATGCCATTCCGGTGGGATCAGCCGATACACAACCTTTTCCATCATCTCCCGTTCGTATTCCTTGATAATGTCCTCAAGCCCCTCTATGGACCGCTTGACGGGAGAGATGATGTCCCTGGTAAGCACTTCTGGCAGATCGTGGAACAGGCCTGTAAAGAAGTTGTTGGATAGACGCTTGGGGCAAGCATCCATTTCAAGGGAAAATAAATAGGAAAGGAATGCTACGAAGAGGGAGTGCCCTAGCACGGAGGTCCTGGGAACGCGGTGGATGTTGGCCCAGCGGAGCTGGAAGCGCAACTGCCCGCAAAGATCGAGAAAATCCCTATAAACTCCATTTTCCCGGAGCAACCGGATGCCTTTAAGATCGGCGAATTGGCTCTGAGCATCTTCCAGGCGCTGTCGTATCGCCTTCGTCTCGTACCCTGTGGGGTGCGCGTGTTCAATGATGTCGAACTCCCACTTGGTTGCATAGAAGTGCGCGGCGCCAAGCACTCTCCTGCTCAGCGCTTGTTCGTCCGAAAAGAGGTATGTCTTGAACTTCTTATGGAAATCCTTCCCTAGGGGAAGAAGCATAGGCTCCAGTTGCCCGCACACCCATTCGTTCAGGTGTTCGTATTTGGCCCGGTCCTCCTTGATCCTATAGAAAACAGGCGGCTTAAGGTCAGTAATGACGATGCGCTGCAAAAACTCGAAAAGGCCCCCCTCGATTACCTGAAGCCATTCGAATCCTGGGCTCCCCTCCTCGAACTTCCCCAGAAAATAGGCGATTATCATCTTATGGGCCTGTTTGTCCAGTTCCGTAAGCTCGACAGGGCGTATCCGGTCGTTCCAGCGCTGAAGATAGGCGGCGCTGAAGATCTTGAGGAGCAGTGCTTTTCGGATCATGGCTTCGTCTGCCGGTCCCCTTTCTTGAGAAGGTTAATCAGCTTCCGGTTGGCGGATGGGAAAGCGTATTCGTCGAGCGCCCCCGGCTCAACCCACCGGGCTTCGACAGCGGAGTGCAGTACGGGGTCTCTGCGCCCCCCATCGCGGAGGCGGCAGTCAAAAGCATGGAGAGTGACTTTAAACGATGTGTAACTGTGGCGGATTGTAGCGATCTTGCCTGCGGCATGGATGCCAAGCTCGAGTTCCTCTAAGAACTCCCGCTCAAGCGCGTCTTCGGGCGTCTCCCCCGGCTCCACCTTCCCGCCGGGAAATTCCCACAAACCCGCCATCAGCCCCGTGGGAGGACGCTTCTGGATGAGTATCCCTCCGTCGTGGGCCAACACGCCTATTGCGACCTGCAAGGGGGTGGTCCGCTTGGGCTTGCCCGGCTCCGGCCTGCGATCTACAACCCCAAGACGCAGACTCTCACAATGGCGCCTGACGGGGCATTCCGGACACTGCGGCTTCTGCGCGGAACAAACGGTCGCCCCCAACTCCATCATGGCTTGGTTGAATCGCCCGGAATTGCCTTCCGGGATGAGCCGCAAGGCCTTTTCCACCAGCAGTTTGTGCACACTGGCTTCTTTGACCCTGCCCTCGATATTGAACACACGGACCAGCACCCTCTCGACGTTTACATCCAGAACGGGACACGGCTCATTGAAAGCGAAGCTCATGATGGCCCCCGCCGTGTAGGGGCCAATCCCCGGCAGTTTCAAAAGCTCGGCATAGGAGCGTGGAAGCGCGCCGCAATGGTTCGCCGCAAGCTCCAAGGCAGTGCGCCGGATGCTCTCCGCCCTGGAATAGTACCCCATCCCTTCCCAATGTTTTAGAATTTCTTCGGACGTGGCGCGGCTCAGGACCTCGACGTCCGGGAACCGCTTCATCCAGCGAAGGAAATATGGCAGCACGGTCTTGACCTGCGTCTGTTGCAGCATGATTTCGGAAATCCACACCGCGTAGGGGGAAGGGTTCCTCCGCCAGGGAAGATCTCTGGCGGAGGCATTGAACCAGCGCAGCAAAGACGCTTGAAAAGTCTCGAACTCCGGTTCTTTCATCGTCATGACGTCTACTGGCGGGCGTTTTGGCGTAGAAGAAAAACCGCGGGAGGATAATGAACGGCAGACGAAGCCGTCATGGAGGGACGGAGATATTCTCCACTTTCTCTAGCGGCTATCTGATTCTTTTCTCGAACGGACTTTGCCATTTCACCTTATCTCCACCCTTCATTTCCTTCAGGGCTTCTTCCACTTCCTTCAATTTATCCGGAGAGTCGGCAAGCAACGCTTTAGCCTTGTTGAAATGGAACATTGCAGTCTGGATATCCCTCTGATGCTTATAGTATCTTCCAAGATAGTAGTGTGCAAGGCCTAGCTGGTCCGTCTGCCCCAGAACCACGCCCATTTGATAGTCGATTTCCGGAAGACTGGATGCAAGCGGTTCCGCGAGCTGAAATTGTTTGAGCGCATCGGCGCCGTTTCCCTGATCCTTGAGCACAAGTCCCAGGCGGTAATGAACAATGGCTGCATTGGGGTCAAGCAGCAGGGCGGTTTGAAAGGTCCTTTGCGCCTGCGCGACCAGCCCGTTTTGGAAGTAGGCGTAACCAAGGGCGCTCAGGATCATGGGGCTGTCCGGTTTGAGACGCGCCGCCTCCTGAAGCAAAGGAACAGCTAGGGCAGGCTCTCCAAACCTCAAATACACTCGCCCCTTGCCATACGCCGCTGCCGCGGCCTTGCCCTCCTCTTTCGCCCATGAATCGAAACGCTCCAATGCGACCGCCTTGTCCGTGTAGTCGCTCAGAAGCGCCGCCTGCATCATGGCGAAATCCCCGACAGGTTGCTTGTGCGCCGCATCCTTCGAGTGCGCCTGTATCAGCGAATCAATGTTTTGGATGCGTTCGGTCGTTGCGGGGTGGGTGGACAAGTAGTCATTCGACCTTGATATATTGCTCCAGCGGCTGTGCTGCAACCGCTGCATCATCGTGAGCATGCTTGTCGGGTCGTACCCTGCGGCGCAGAGGCTTCTAAAACCGAGTTGATCCGCTTCGTTCTCGTTTTCCCGGCTGTATTGCAGTTGGAGGCTTTGCGACCCGGCCATTGCGCTCGCTATCAGCGCCTGCGATCCCTCACCCCCGCCCCCCAGCAAGGCCCCGGCAAGCACCGCCGCAATGGCGGCAATGTTCAAAACGCGCCCCTTGGAGATCCGCTGTTCCATGTGGTGCGCTTCGATGTGGCCCAACTCATGGCCTATGATGCTCGCAAGCTCCCCCTCGTTTCCCATGATCTCGATCAACCCCCGGTAGATGAAAATATATCCACCGGGCACCGCGAACGCGTTCAACGTGGGGTCGTCTATCACAAAGAACTGAAAATCGTAAGGCGTTGTTCCCAGCTGGGCGCTCACCCGCTTTCCAACCGCCTGAATGTAGGAGATGACTTCGCCGTCTTCTATGAGGTTGTAGTGCTCCCGCACTTGGTCCAGGACCTTGCGGCCAAGAGCCTGTTCTTCACTCAAGGTGAAGGCATGAAGATTCTGAGGCGCTGGCCACCCGAGCACGGACAACAGTGCGTACACCCCGACGACCCAGAGCGCCAAACACTTTCCTGCCGGTCTGGCGAGAAAACCTCTCATATCAAGACCATCCTCAAGCAGATGAAGTCGTCGACTCCGGGGCGTCCGACTCCCAAACCATTTTTTCGGCTTCCGACCACAGGCTTTCCAGGTCATAGAAAGCCCGCACAGGCTCGTAGAAAATATGGACAATCACATCGCCGAAATCCATAAGAGCCCAATGGCCCTCCCGGCGCCCTTCGCTCCCAATCGTCCGCGCACCTTCCTTGCGCATTTCGGCTTCCAGATAGTCCGCTATACCTTGCACCTGCCGGCTGGACTTCCCGCTGCAGATGACAAAATAGTCGGAAAATGAAGAAAGCCCCGCAACGTCGAGGACGACAATGTCAACAGCCTTGCGGTCCGCAACCGCTCGCGCGCACCGAAGAGCCTTTTCGCGAGCGTCCATCGTCTTTTTCGCTTTTGCTTTATTCAAACTCACCCTATCTCGCACTCCTCCCTATGTAAAATTATCGGCGAGACCCGCACCCGGGGCCGCTGAACGGACATCCACGCGCTCACGACGCCAGGGCGTTTTTCACCTGTAAAGACTATGCTTGTCAATATAACGCATTACTCCGTCCGGGACTAGATACCGTATGGATCTTCTCCGCGCTACGAGATCTCGCACCAATGTGGAAGAAATCGCCATATGGGTTATTTTGAGATAGTGGACGGGTTGAAGGCAAGGATGCAGGAAGCAATTGGCTTCGGGACTCCACTCGAACAGTGGGGAAACCTTAGAGTTCAAGAATGCCTCCAGTTCTTCCTCTGGATAGCCTGGACGACGCATCGCAACTATTTGCGCCAGGTCGAAGAGGTCGGCATAGTTCCACCACATGTCCAGCTCTAAAAAGGCATCCATGCCCATCAGGAAAAATATATCGTTTTCCCCGGGCATCTCCTCGTGAAGCTTCCGGAGGCTGTTCACCGTGTAGGACTTGCCGGACAGCCTGCGCTCCAGATCTGAAAGCCGAAAACGCGGATGCCCTTCAATGGCGATGCGAAGCATCTCCCAGCGGTGTTCAAATGGGAGTATGGAGGCGTCTACTTTGTGAGGAGGAACTGCCGATGGAATGAAGAAAAAAGAATCGAGGCCGAGCATTTCGAGGGCCTCTTCCGCGGCCCTCAAATGCCCGATGTGAACCGGATTGAAGGTTCCTCCCATAACACCGAGCCGATGCGCTCTATTCCCGGAAGCTCCCATCGCCTGCCTTATGACGCCCTGGCTTTCAAGATCGGATCTGTCCGTTCCCCATGGCGATGAACTTGGTCGTCGTAAGCTCCTCCAGTCCCATTGGGCCGAAAGCATGCAAACGGGATGTCGATATGCCTATCTCGGCGCCAAGCCCCAACTGATGGCCGTCGTTGAACCTGGTGGACGCGTTGACAAGCACCAGCGAAGACTGCACTTCCTGGAGAAAACGATTCGCCCGGTCAAAATCCCTGGTAACGATGGCTTCCGTATGCTGGGAGCCATAGCGGGTGATATGCCGTATGGCTTCGTCCATGCTGTCTACGACGCGCACCGCGAGGATGAGGTCCAGATACTCGGCGCACCAGTCCTCCTCGGTCGCCGGGATGCATCCAGGGGCCAATGTCCGCGTGCGGTCGCAGCCCCGCAGCTCCACATTCTCCCGCCGGAACGCTTCGGCCATCGGGGGCAGAAACTCCTCGGCAATATCCTTGTGGATCAAAAGCGTTTCCATGGCGTTGCACACCCCCGGGCGCTGCACCTTGGCATTGAGGCACAGCTTGACGGCCATCTCCACATCGGCTCCAGCATCCACGTAGGTGTGGCAAACGCCCTTGTAATGTTTGAGGACCGGCATACGCGCGTTTTCCGCGACAAACCGTATGAGGTCCTCGCCCCCCCGCGGAATCATGACGTCGATGGAGTCTTCCAGTTTGAGGAGATCGAGCACCGCGTCCCGGTCGGTCGTCTGAAGCGCCTGGATCGCGTCCTCCGGAAGCCCGGAGGCCTTCAGGGATTCCCGAAGAATCCCGGCAAGGCATTGGTTGGAGTGGAAGGACTCGGAGCCTCCACGCAAGATGACGGCGTTCCCGGACATGATGCAAAGCGCGGCTGCGTCCACCGTCACGTTGGGCCGCGACTCGTAGATGATGCCTATAACGCCGAGGGGAATGCGCATCCTTCCGACGCGCAGCCCGTTCGGGCGGGTCCACATCCGGGAAATTTCCCCCACCGGGTCCGGCAGCGCGGCCACTTCCTTCAGTCCGGAAATCATCTCCGCGAACACCTTGTCGCTCAGCCTGAGCCGCTCCAGTTTCGCTTTGGGAAGCCCCTTTTCCGCCGCCTTCTCGATATCCTTCCCGTTGGCTTCCAAAATCGCGGCGCGATTCCCATCCAGCTCGGATGCCATCCTCTCCAGCGCGCTCCGTTTCACGGCGCCCGACGCCTTAGCCATTTCGTGAGCCGCTTCCCGCGCTTTTTTTCCCAGGGTCAGGATCTCTTCCCGCATTCCCGTCTCCTTCACTCCTTCAACTGGGCCATGTCATCGGCAAGCACGAAATTATTGCGGTGTATTACCTCATCCGAATGCTTGTACCCGATGAACTTTTCTATTTCATCGCTGTGGCGGCCCATTATATGCTCAATTTCGTGCGACCCGTAGTTCGTGAGCCCCACTCCGATCACGCCTCCTGCCTCATCCAGGCAACGCACGGGCGCGCCCACTCCGAAATTGCCCCGGATCTCCCGTATTCCAATAGGAAGCAAAGATTTGCCGCCCCTTCGGAGCGCCAGGGCTGCCCCCTCGTCTAGCACCAGGTCGCCCGCCGGTTTGGACAGGTTGGCAAGCCAGATCTTCCGGCCATGATACAACCTTTCCCGCGGGAGGAAAAGCGTTCCAAGCGGCTCCCCGGCAAAAATGCGAAGCAGCGCGTCCCGCTCCCTCCCCGGCGCGATGACCATGGGAATCCCCGATGCAAGCGATTTCTTCGCCGCGAGCAATTTGCTGTACATTCCTCCGGTGCCCACAGCTCCTGGGGTGGGGGCGGCGCACGCAAGCAGCTTCGCGTCCACGCGCTGCACCAGCGGGATCAGCTTCGCCTCCGAATGTGAGCGCGGGTCGCAGTCGTAGAGACCCTCCGTATCGGTGAGCGTCACTATCAGGTCCGCTCCGATAAGGCCGGCTATCATGATGGACAGCTGATCGTTGTCGCCGAATTTTATCTCTTCCACCACGACGGTGTCATTTTCATTGATGATTGGCGAGATTCCCCAGTCGATGAGCACTTCCAGGGTGTTGCGCGCGTTCAGGTACCTGTGACGGTGCGAGAGGTCTTCCGCGGTAAGGAGCACTTGCGCGACCAAGAGGTCGTACTTGTCAAACGCCTCCTCCCAGGCTTGCATGAGCACGCTCTGCCCGACAGCGGCGGCGGCCTGCTTCTGGGGAATCGCCTTTGGCTTCTCCGCCAGTCCGACTTTCCGCACGCCGGAGGCGACGGCCCCGGACGACACGACCACCACCTCGCGTCCTTGCGCCTTCAACTCGGCGATCTGGTCGCTCAGGCGATGGATCATCACCCGGTCCAGGCCCCTCGGGCCCGTAAGCACCGCGCTTCCAATCTTGATAACGAGACGCCTGACGCCGCCGAACCACTCTTTTCGATTCGAGAGATCACCCGTCACTTATAATAACCTTCCGCTGGAATTCTCCGCAAGAGAGTGGATTCACGCCATCCCCGCTGGGCCGCGCGACGCCGCGCCGGCTAATCGAAAAGCCACAGAAACGGTCCACGGATGAACAGCCCCTGGATTTCCGTTCCGGCGCTCCGCGGCGCATTCAACTCCCAGGAGATTCAGGCTCTCCCGATTGCCCAAAATCCTCTTCTTCTTCACGGCTGGAAAGAGAGTGGACGATAAGTTGCAGCAACTCCCGCAGTCCCTTCCGCTGTAGCCCAGATATCAGCACGACCGGATGGCCCGTCGCGGCGTAGGCGTTGCGTATCGCCATCAAACCGTCTGTGTCGGGAGCCATATCCACCTTGTTGAGGGCAATGATGCGAGGCTTCTTCTCCAGTTTTTGGCTATAGCTTCGCAGTTCGTGCTCGATTTGGCGGTAAGGGAGCAGAGGGTCGCCCTCGGGCGCTCCGCTCACATCCACCAGATGCACCAGAATCCTGGTGCGCTCGATGTGCCGCAGAAACCGCGCACCCAACCCCGCGCCCTCATGAGCGCCTTCGATCAGGCCGGGGATGTCCGCAATCACGAACGGCGGCGCGTCCTCATAGCGAACGACGCCCAGATTCGGAACGAGGGTCGTGAAAGGATAATCGGCGATCTTTGGGCGCGCCGCGGACACCGCCGCAATGAGCGTGGATTTTCCGGCATTGGGGAGCCCAACCAACCCGACGTCGGCAATTAGCTTAAGCTCCAGCGCCAATTCGCGCTCTTCGCCTTCCTCGCCGTCCTCCGCGATCCGTGGGGCCTGCCGCGTCGAAGAAACAAAACGAGCGTTCCCGCGCCCTCCCCTTCCGCCTCTGGCAGCCATCCAACGCTGCCCCGCCTCCGTCAGGTCAGCAAGCACCTCTCCCGTTTCCACGTCTTTTACGAGCGTGCCCGGAGGCACTTCAAGGACGAGGTCTTCACCCGCCCTGCCGTGCCGGTTCTGCCCCTGCCCGTGCTTGCCCGAAGCCGCCTTGAACAGATGGATGTAACGAAAATCCAGCAGCGTCTGCTTGCGCTCCGTCGCCTCCAGGTAAACGTCGCCGCCCCGTCCCCCGTCTCCGCCGTCCGGGCCGCCCTTTGGGACGTACTTCTCACGGCGGAAACTCAGGCAGCCGCGGCCCCCATTTCCGGATTGCACTTTT
Source organism: uncultured Syntrophobacteraceae bacterium (assembly GCA_937958025.1). Classification (GTDB taxonomy): domain Bacteria; phylum Desulfobacterota; class Syntrophobacteria; order Syntrophobacterales; family Syntrophobacteraceae; genus CALFXO01. The sequence goes on along the minus strand of CALFXO010000029.1, from coordinate 105,209 downwards.
ATTTTGACTTCGTCAACGAATCGCATGGAATCATGCTCTGGATGCTGAAAAGGAATGATAAAAACCGAGCGGATTTTTGATTATCCAGGCTCGCGCCGAATGATAGGGCCCGTTTGCCGGTCTCAGCGAGGCATTTGAACAAGGCGCGCCTTCCGCCCCCTTGACCGATCCCGCATCCCCCGGAGAAAAAGGGAGGGAAGCGCGCGGCTCCGGTTGAAAGCCATCGCCCCTCCCTCGGGCTTCAATGCGCCGAAGCGCATCCGGCGCATCAGCGAGCGCTGCAAAAACTGGCGATTCGCCGTCTATTGCGCGCTCTCCACGGGATAAACGCTGATCTTGCGGCGCGTCTTGTCGATATGTTCAAAAGCAACCACCCCGTCGATCAGGGAGAAGATGGTGTAATCCCTCCCCATACCGACATTCTTGCCCGGATGGAACTTCGTCCCCAACTGGCGAATGATGATATTGCCAGCCCGCACCTGCTCGCCGCCGAATTTTTTGACGCCTCGGCGCTGCCCCGCGCTATCCCTGCCGTTCCTGGAGCTTCCGCCCGCTTTCTTATGCGCCATGGTTTATGTCTCCATTCATCTCGAAAATATTGAAGCAAAACTTCAGGATGCCGCGCATCCCAACTCAAAAGGCCCGCCCGAAAGCTATTCGGCCGAAACCGCTTCAGGTTCCTGCACAGCCTCTCCAGGGGCTCCGATGCCCTCGACAAGAACCGCCGTGTAGTCCTGACGATGTCCCATGGACTTCCTGTAGCTCTTGCGCCGCTTATGCTTGAAAATGCGGATCTTCTTGTGACGGCCCTGCTCCACGATGCGCCCGCTCACGATCGTGCTGGCGACCAGAGGCTGCCCGATCAGAGTGGTTTCGCCGTCCGCGAACATCAGCACCTGATCCAAAGTGACTTTCTCTCCCACTTCACCCGGGAGCCGCTCCAACTTCACGACCGCTCCCGGCTCCGCTCTGTACTGCTTGCCCCCGGACTGAAAAATTGCATACATCTCGCCGCTCCTCCTTCGTCGTCACCCTCGGTCTGTTTTTTCGGCATCCTCTGCTCTACATTTCGATAAAAAAGGGCGGCCGCGTGGGGGGCCAGCCCGAGAGGATGGCGGACGTAGGGTCAACTACATAGTAGCATAAATTCCTTGTTTTAGAACCTGCTCCTGATACTGCTTGAGCTTCTCGCATTCCTCTACGCACTTATTTTTGTCTTCGTCTTTCCTGTCGCAGGTCAGACACGGACTCTTAAGCATGACGCATTACCTCCCACCGAAAAACTATTGAACTATTACCTATACCGGGAAGAATGCTAATATGTCAAGGTTTTTTCTCCTGGAGAATCAACTTTCGGCTTTCGCATCGGACGCACGCCGAAAGCGATGAATTGCATTCGCTCTCGCCTGTGGGCTTTCCCATCGAGGGGTTTCAAGTATATAATAAAAACTACATTATTCAAGGAGAAGCTAAAAAAGTGAAAACCGTCATACTTGCTTGCAACACGTTGCGAGATGAATTACAGAAGGCCGCGCGTGAGTGTGGCTGCGATAGCCCCTTCATATGGATTGAATCCGGCCTCCACCTGGAGCCTGCCTCCTTGCGCCGCCGCATTCAGGAAGAGCTGGACCGCATTCCCGGCCCGCAGCGGGTGCTGCTGGGATTTGGATTCTGCGGCAACGCGGTGCTTGGGCTTAGATCCGGTGAACACGAACTGGTCATCCCCAAGGTGGACGACTGCATTACATGGCTCCTCGGCTCCAAGGAGAACAGGGAGCGTTCCACAAGGGACGGCGGCGTCTATTTCCTCACTAAGGGTTGGCTTGAAGGCGAGGCCAACATCTGGCAGGAATACAAAATCGTCCTGGAGCGCTACGGGAAAGAGCGCACAGACCGCGTTTACAAGCGCATGCTGGCCCACTACCGTTTTCTTGGCCTTATAGACACGCATGCCTACGATCTCGGATCACTGCTCCCGCAAGTCGAGGAAATAGCATCCACGCTGCATCTGGAGCTGAAGCTCCTGCCCGGCGTAGACCACTATTTGAAAAAATTCCTAATCGGGCCATGGGATGACTCCGACTTCGTCATCGCCCCTCCTTCCACCACCATCGAACTGCGTCACCTGGGCTGCACCCCGGACTCCTGCCTGCCTTACGTCCAGGGCGTCAGGTGAAAAGCAAAGAGCAACAAAGCGAAAGATCCCAACAACCCATGCCTAAAATAACGTTTACCGACCGCGACCTCACTCTCGAAGCTCAGCCTAACGAAACGCTACTCTCCTGCATCCGCCGCGCCGGACTGAGCGTTGATTCCACCTGCAACGGCGACGGCAAGTGCGGAAAATGTCGCGTAACGGCGACAGGGGGACTCACGCCGCCCGATGAAAAGGAACGCAAGCTGCTGCGGGGTCGCCCGCCCGGAATGCGCCTCGCCTGTCTTACGAAAGTGACTGGAGACGCAAGAATTGCACTTAGCGATCAATGGACGCAGCTCAAGGCGGTTCTCGGCCAGTCGGACTGGAAAGGGACGTTGGACAGCCCCGTGCGCCGCGCCCCCCTCCCCGAAACCGGGGAGATCGATGGGACGCGCCCTTACGTCGAGGGCCTCGCCTTCCGGGTGGAAAGCCCCGAAGTGTTGAATGCTGTCGCGCTGTGGGACGCCTGCGGCGAAACTGCGGCGTCCGGCGTGACTTTTGACGAAGAACTCCTCGACGTACGCCGCGACGCAACTCCTTTGCTCGGCGCATCCGTGGATGTCGGCACCACCAGTCTCTCCCTCTGCTTGTACGATCTCGAAAGTGGGAAAATGTTGGGCGCAGGCTCCGCGCTGAATCCCCAAACAGCCTACGGCGGCGACGTCATCACCCGCATCGGCTACTGCCGCAAGGAAGAAGAAGGCCTGTCGCGCCTGCGGGCAGCGGTCGTCAAGGCGGTGAATGAAATGCTGGATGAAGCCCTGCATTCGCACGGAGCGAGCCGCGATCAGGTCTATCTCATGACCATCGCCGCCAACAGCACAATGCTCCACATCATCGCGGGAGTGCAACCCTTGTCCTTGGCATTGTCGCCTTTCCGCCCCATATTCCTGAGGCGGCTCACCCTCCAGGGCGCCCCCGCTGGACTGCCGATTCATCCACGAGGCAGATGTCTTCTTCTCCCCGGGGCATCAGCCTACGTTGGGGCCGACATCGTCGCGGGCCTCATATCGGTGGACTACCGCTCCCGGCCGGGGACCTTCCTTTTCATCGACATAGGCACCAACGGCGAAATAGTGCTGGTGGAGGATTCGGGAGCCAGAATGACGGCGACCTCCTGCGCTATGGGGCCCGCGCTCGAAGGGATGAACATCGCATGCGGCTGCCGGGCCGTTCCGGGCGCGGTGAGCTCTTTTTCGCTCGACGGCGACCTGCTGCCCCGCTTCACCACTATAGACGATCAAGCGCCCATCGGCGTCTGCGGCAGCGGTCTTGTAGACGTTGTCGCCGCGCTGCTGGATGCGGGGCTTATCGCACCTGGGGGAGCGTTCAACCGCAAGGCGGATCCAAGGCTTCTCGCCAGATTGCGGGAGGACCGCTATTTCATCGCCGATGGCGTGTTCCTGAGTCAGAAGGACGTCCGGCAGGTGCAACTCGCAAGGGGGGCGCTTCTCACGGGAGTCATGGTGCTTCTCAAGGAAACCGGCCATTCCCCGCGCGACCTGGACGAAATCATCGTCGCGGGATCATTCGGATATCACCTCAAGGCCGACAGCCTGAGAGCTATAGGCTTCATTCCGGAAGAAAGCGCCGCCCCCATCACCTATGTGGGGAACTCTTCGCTCGCTGGAGCAACAGCGGCTTTACTCGACAGAAAATGCTTGAAGGAGATGGAAGATGCGGCGGAGTCCGTCCGGGTGCTGGAGTTGGGGGCGCATCCCGACTTTAGGAGCAATTTCATGTCCAACTTACGATTTCCCGTAAGGGCGTAGCACTCGGCCCTGCAAGCCCGCCCCTACGGTTGGGGTGAGAAGGCGCGCCCGGTTCGGTCGGCTTGCCCTTCACCCGCCATGGGAAGGATTTTGGTCGGCAATAAGGTCAAGGCACAGCTTCAATCCAGAAAAAGCATCCTGGGCCCAATAATCCGAACCGGATGCACGGAAGATGCGCTCATCCACCTGACCGCCGCCGATCATTATCACGGGGCGGCTGTCCCTGTCGGGCATCGCCGTGTGGAACTCCTTGACGAGTTGGTAAAGGAAAGGAAAGCTGTCGGTTATAAGCACCGACACCGCGATCAGATGCGGATTGAAATCCAGCGTCGCATGTATGAAGTCGCCCGGCGACACGTCCACTCCAAGATCCAGCACTGTAAAGCCATGGCACTCGAGAAGCTGTTTGAATAAATTCTTCCCGACATCGTGAATGTCGCCCTTGATGGTCCCGAGAAGCACTCTTCCGATGCTCTCCCTCGGTTTGTTGCTGCTGAGTATGGGATGGAGCAACTCCACGACCTGCCGCATGATTTCTCCCGCCATGATGAGCCCGGCGATAAAATAGCGGCCTTGGGCATGCAGCGATCCCACCATGCGCATGCCCTTCTGACAGGCGTCAAAGATCTCCGTCGTGGAAATCTGGGCGTCTATGTATTCACGGATCAGAGCAAGGACCTCTTCTTCTCTCAGTTCAGCCACCATCTGGGAGAGTTTTTCCAGCTCCGGACGCATGGGCGCCGCCGCCTGCTCCTTCGTTTCAACAGCTTTTCCAGTCTTTGCTTCTATTGCCATAGTCCCAGCCTTGCCTTCATTTTCATTGACTCCGGCAACACCGTGAACCAACCGCAGCCAAAGGGAGCATCGTCGAAGTCGTAAACGACGTATTCTATCCGAAAAACCGGCGCCCCCACCGGACGCCCGAGCAAACCGGACTCCTCCTCGTTCAGCAGCTCCGGAACGAGTGACAGCTCTCCCTTCTTGGCCGTTCCGCCTCCGTAGCCATTAAAGAAGTCACAGAACGGTCCCAGGTTCAACTCCGCCTCGACGACCGGACGTGTGGGCTCATAACGGATATACCCGCTATGGAATATAATCGGCCGCTCATCCCGCAGCAATAGGCGCCGCAGAAGAATCACCCGCGCCCCCGAAGGGAGCGCCAGCGAACTGGCCGTTTCCTCGTCCGCCCTCACAAGGCAAAGCTGCAAAATCTTGACCTGCGTGCGCTCGGGATCTTTGAAAATCTTGCGTAGGCTGCCGAGATCGAAGCGGGATTCCGTAAGCTCCAGCGCCTTTACAAAGGTGCCGGTGCCCTGGACGCGCTCGAGGAGGCCTTCCACCGTCAGCAGGCCGATAGCCTGACGCACGGTCATGAGCGAGATGCCGTATTCCTTGCTGATAATGGATTCGGATGGAATCTTCTCACCGGGTGGATAGACTCCCTCCGCGATCTCACGGCGCAAAATGGCAGCCAGCTGCGCATAGGCAGGCTCGAAATGATCTTTCTTGATTCGTTTCAACATAATAACCGAAGCATCTGAAAAACTGGCAACCACCTATCGTCTCATTCGCGCCGACAATAACATCACCCATGGCTTCAAGCAACCCCAAAGAGCCGACTCGAAGCCCCTCATTTTTTTGCCTTGGCGAAACATAGCCGGCGCACCCGGACCGGAGGCGTTCTCAACCAGCCGCGGGCGCGCACCCCATTGGATCTTATTATTTATACACCCCGTATTCCCTGGTGAAATCGTACATGGCCTGCACGTTCTCGATCTTGGCGTCCGCGAGGGTCGTGGAGGCGTCCATTATATAGCCGCCGCCCTCGCCGCAGACATCGATCAACTTCTTGCAATAGGCCTTGACGTCCTCCGGCGACCCGACCGACAGCAAAGTCGCGGGAACGTTCCCTCGAATGCAGCAGCGGTCCCGCATCATTTCCTTGGCCTTGAACATATCGGTGGCTTCGAAGTGGTAGATCACCTTGCCGGGAGGAACGTCGCGGAAAGCTTCGAGGCGAGTGTTGCAGCTCCCTTCGGCCAGCACCCACGGGGTGATCCCTTCCCGGATCAATGCATTGAGCAGTTCCTTCATGTGCGGCCAGTAGAAGCGGTGGAACTGCTGGTCCGACATGAAGCCGTCCAATCCTTTGTGGAGCGGGATGAAGACTCGCATGACGCCAGTGCGCTTGGCGGATGCAACCGCGGAATCGATCATGATGGGAAGCAGTTTCTCGCAGGCGGCCATCACTTTGTCCGGACGGCGGAACAAATCCATCATGACGCCTTTGGTGCCCCGGAAGAGGTCCCCCAGGGTGTCGAAAGGCACTTGGGCGAATCCTCCCGACGATGCGGGAAATCCCAGGTCCTTCAGCTTCGCGCCCAATGCTCCGGCCCATTTCAGCACTTCCGCCGAGGCCTTGGCGGCCTCCATCAGGGCGCCCCGCGCCGCTTCCATCTCCGGCGATAGCAGAAATGCGCCGCTGTAGAGCCCCCAATAATAAGGTATGATTTGATTGATCGGGGGAAGATTCTCGAACGCGGCCAGCGCCTTGTTGACGCGGGGCCAAAACCGGCGGATCATGAAGTCGGAGGGATCAAAAATAAAGTGATCGTATTCGTTCGCCTTCATCGGCTCCAGTTCGACGAACTGATACCCCTGGTGGTCGTCCATGCCGTGTCCCGCCCACTTCAGGTGCATATAGTCCAGCGCATCGAGGACCCTTGCAAACCCTCGCAATCCATAAGGGTTTTCCCCCATGTCTGGCTGAAAATGCTGGAGGCATTCCACCCAGTCATTGAACATGAGCTGCGGATCGTACATGACTTCTTTCACGGTGTGGCCCTTGAACCGCGCCGGAAAAAAATCCCACACGCTGGCAATCGGGACGCGGTCCGGCTTGTTCAACGCCACGGCGTCATTAAAGCGTTTTTCTCTTTCCTGCAACAACTGAGCTGAGCTGCTCATGGTGCGCTCCTTATCGAGAGAGGGTTCAGCATCCCATCCACTGCAATGAATACTTGACGCCGCTCACGGCGTCCGTGGCCCAGGCGTCGGCCCCCACGAACTTGCACGCATGCTCGTCCACTTGGCCGCCGCCGATGATGACCTTCACCTTGTCTCTGACGCCCATTGTCTTCAGCCCGTCCACCACTCTCTTCATGGAATCGTAGGCCAGCGTCAGCAGACCGCTCATCCCGACGATATCGGGCTGAAAGGCGCTGTATTCATCCAGAAATTTCTGAACCGGAACGTCAACGCCGAGGTCCTTCACCTCAAACCCGTTGATGTCGAGAAGCATTCCCACCATGTCCTTGCCGATGTCGTGGATGTCTCCCGCCACCGTGCCAAGAAGAAACTTGCCCTTCTTCCCCGCTTGAACTGCGGCGCTCGAGCCCTTTGCCATGTAGGGCTTCATCAGCTCGGAGGCCGTTTTCATCATCTCCCCGGCCATAATCAGCTCCGGGACGAAATAGACCCCCTCCTCGAAGCGCTTGCCGATGATCACCAGCGCCTCCTTGTACGCATCGAGGATCTTCGCCGGAGACTCACCCTGCTCCAGGAGTTTCCTGGTCAGGTCGAGGGCCTCATCCTCCATCATCTCCGCCACTGCTTTGACAAGGTCTTCCATCTTGCTCTCCTTTGCCTTCAACTCATCGCATTCACATGCTCCCGCGGGTTCCCGCAACCCGAGGGAGCGCCGCTGGAATAGAGCCAACAGGAATTCCAGGGACGCATCGGAAAAGCCTTGCACTGCCATAGAACTTCTTTCCGGCGTTATCGGCCTTCCCGGAGACGACAAGCACAGGCGTCGCCTCCTGTGAACTTGCCAACCGGATGAAAAGCTCTATATCGCACCTTCCTATAGTTATATAGACGACTATATGCGTCAAGTATTTTCCAGAGGCGGCTAGATGCCTGCCAACCTTCATCTTACACCTTGGCTGTAGGTTGAGGTGAACGAATGAGAACCCCAACGGGGGTTCAGGTTCTTTTTGGGATTCGCATGCGTTCACTCCGCCTGCGAAAACAAGGCTGACAAGGCGTCAGGCCAATTGGAGATATTGCCACAAAATCTGCGGATTCGAGAGGGAGGCGGGGGGACCGGGCGGAAAGCCCGGTCCCACAGAAGACGAAAAGCGAAGATCGAAATCAGAGCGACTCTATATCCAGCTCTTGAGCATTCCCGATGAGGTGCGCGAGGACCGCGCCGCAGGCAGCGAGCAGCCCGCCGATAATCATCGTCGTGTCATAACCGTAAGACATCTGGACGAAGCTGCCGAGGTAAGGCCCCAGAAACACCGCCGCCATCATGGGAGTTGTGCCCAACCCGATATGCAGGCCCGAGTTCTTGGGACCGAAGGACGACACGATGAAGGCGCTGTTGATTGCCGGGAGCCCGCCATAGGCGAGGCCGGTGCAGATAATGGATATGAAAAGCCCCGGAAAGCCAAAGGCCTGTGTGAGGAACCTAAGGCCAAGAAGACCGACCGTCATCACCACGGCGTCGAGGGCCATGACGGTTTTACGCTCCATGTGGTCCCAGAGCCAGCCGAAGCTAAGACGCCCCGCCCCGTTGAAGAGAGCGAACATGCCCATCGCCCAGGCGGCTTGTGACTTCTCCATCCCCTTTTCCACGGCGAGAGGCACGACGTGCGCCATGACCATAAGACCGGCGATGCAAAGGACGAGGTCCCAACCCCACCAGACCCACCATGGCGAGGTTTTGAGCATCTGACTCCATTCGAAGTTCTTGATGCTGGGAGCAGGCTTGGCGCTCTTGGCGGCCCCGGCGGGAATGGGGCTCCATCCGAGGGGAGGAAACTGGAAGATGAACGATCCGCCTACAAGCACTATAAGGCTTGCCAGAGATACGATGCGAAACGCCCACTGCCAGCCGAGCGCATTTATGAACTGGCCAAGCAGACTGCCGAAGAGGAAGCCCGCGAGTCCGAATCCCATTGTAAGAAGGCCCAGTGCGAAACCCCTACGGTCGGGATACCAGCGAACGACCGTAGAGGTTGCGCATATATTGACGACTCCCACGCCGAGACCGGCGAAGACCCCGTAGGAAAGATAGAGCATCCACAGGGCGCTTGTGTAGGAGGCCAGGAAAAAGCCAAGCGTAGTGAGGACCGCGCCCGCGATGCCCAGTTTGCGCGGGCCGAGGCGGTCGGAGAGGCGGCCGCCGAATATCATTCCAATGGAAAGAGCTATGATGGAGATAGTGAAAGTGAGCTGGGTTTGCGCCCGCGTCCAGCCAAACTGCTTTTCGAGCGGCAGAACGAAGATGGACCACGCGTACACAAGACCAAGAACAAGAGAAACGAGAAAGCCCACTATAATGTAGCGCATCCGGGAGGAAACCAGATCGTCGGCGCCAGCCTTTGCCGCAGCATCAGCGGTTGAAGTAGCCATGGTTTTCCTTTCCATATCGTACGGACGGCGCCCGAACTCCTCTTTCGGCCGGGAACGGAGCTCGAGCCCGTCGGTTTGAAGGTTGGCTTATTTGTATACGCCGTATTCCTTGGTGAAGTCATACATGGCCTGTACGTTTTCCACCTTGGCGTCCGAAAGGGTTGTGGAAGCGTCCATGATATAGCCGCCGCCTTCGCCGCAGACATCGATCAGCTTCTTGCAATAGGCTTTGACGTCCTCGGGCGCCCCCACCGAAAGCAGGGTGGCCGGCACGTTGCCCCGGATGCAGCAACGATCCTTCATCATTTCCTTGGCCCGGAATATGTCCGTGGCCTCGAAATGGTAGAGCACCTTGCCGGGAGGAACGTCGCGGAAAGCCTCCAGCCGGGTGTTGCATGCGCCTTCCACCAGCACCCATGGCGTGATTCCTTCCCGAATCAATGCATTGAGCAGCTCTTTCATATGCGGCCAGTAAAACTTGTGGAACTGCTGATCCGACATGAACCCATCCAGGCCTTTGTGGAGCGGGATGAACACCCGCATGACGCCTGTGCGCTTCGCGGATGCGACAGCGGAGTCGATCATAATGGGAAGCAGCTTTTCACACGCCGCCATGACCTTGTCCGGACGGCGGAACATATCCATCATGATGCCCTTGGTGCCGCGGAAGACGTCTCCCAGGGTGTCGAAGGGAACTTGGGCGTACCCGCCGGACGGTGCAGGAAGTCCCATTTCGGCCATCCTTTTGCCGAAAGCTCCCGCCCACTTCAGAAGCTCCGCGGACGCCTTGGCGGTTTCGATCATGGCCGCCCGGCTGGCTTCCATCTCGGGGGAAAGCAGGAAAACCCCGCTGTAGAGTCCCCAGTAGTAAGGGATAATCTGATTGATGGGAGGAAGACCCTCAAGCGCGGCCAGCGCCTTGTTGGCGCGCGGCCAGTAGCGCCGGATCATGAAATCGGATGGATCGAACAGAAAGTGATCGTACTCGTCCGCCTTCATCAACTCGTTTTCCACGAATTGATAGGAGGAATAGTCGTCCAGGCCATGCCCGGCCCACTTCAACTGGACGGTGTCGAGCGTTTCGAGGACCTTGGCGAACCCGCGCATCGCATAAGGGTTCTCCCCCATGTCCGGCTGGAAGTGGTCGAAACACTCCGCCCATGTGTCGCTCATAAGCTGGTGATCGTACATGACCGATTTGACGCTCAGACCCTTGAACCGGGCAGGAAAAAAATCCCACATGGTGATGATCGGGACCCGGTCCGGCTTGTTCAGCGCCACTGCGTCGTTAAAGCGTTTTTCTCTTTCTGCCAGTAATTGAGCTGCGTCGCCCATGGTGCGCTCCTTATCGAGAGGGGGTTAGTTTCCTATCCACTGCAGCGAGCACTTAACGCCGCTCACGGCGTCCGTGGCCCAGGCATCCGCTCCAACGAACTTGCACGCATGCTCGTCCACCTGTCCGCCGCCGATGATGACCTTCACCTTGTCCCTGGCGCCCATTTCCTTCAGCCCGTCAACCACTTTTTTCATGGAATCGTAGGCGAGCGTCAGCAGGCCGCTCATCCCAACGATATCGGGCTGGAAGGCCTTGTATTCATCGAGGAATTTCTGGGCGGGAACGTCGACGCCGAGGTCCTTCACCTCAAACCCGTTGATATCCAGGAGCATGCCCACCATGTCCTTGCCGATGTCGTGGATATCTCCCTCGACTGTCCCAAGGAGGAACTTCCCCTTCTTATTGGCTTCGGGAGCAGGTCCCGACCCCTTGGTCATATAGGGTTTCATCAGCTCGGAAGCCGTCTTCATCATCTCACCCGCCATAATCAGCTCGGGCACGAAGTAGACGCCCTCCTCGAAACGCTTGCCAATCACAACCAGCGCATCCTTGTACGCGTCAAGAACCTTGACCGGCGGCTCGCCCTGATCCAGAAGCTTCTTGGTCAGATCGATGGCCTCATCTTCCATCATTTCCGATACTGCCTTAACGAGCTCTTCCATGTTGCTCTCCTTTGTTGAAAACTCATCGCATTCTTAAGTTCAAACGATTGCGGATATTCCAGAGATCCCTCAGGAAGCCGCCTTCGGCCCGATCTTTCCGGCCCTGAAAGCCCGGTTGAAATTCATGCAATGACGGTCTTTCCCGAGCAGGGTCTCGGCAGCCATGGTGATCGTCCGCAACTCCCTGTCTTCGGGGTTTACGATCACGCTGTCCATGCCCGCTTGGATAGACAAGGTGATGAACGCCTGATTGAGAATGGAGCGAAGCGGCATCCCGAAAGAAATATTGGAAAGGCCGCATGTCAGGTGGACTTTGGGAAACTCTTCCTTGATCTTCCGGCAGGTTTCGAGGGTGATAAGACCATTTTCCGTGCCCGTCGAAATCGCCATGACCAGAGGATCGACATATAGCTTCTCATCGGGGAGCCCGCCTTCCCGCGTCATGCCGACCAGCCTGCGGACTACCGCCAGCCGCTCTTCGGCGGTCTTGGGAATCCCCTTGTCGTCGAGCGCCAGCACAATCAATTCCGTCTGGAATTCGCAGGCCAGCGGCAGGACCCCCTCGATGCGAAAGCCCTCCCCGCTCAACGAATTGAGCATGGGCGTCTTGGCCGTCCTGTTGATTCCAGCGCGGAGCGCTTTCGGGTTGGCGCTGTCCAGGCAGACTACGGCGTCCGGAGCGGCTTCCTGTACATTGTCCACGAGCCACTCCATATCCTCCGGCTCCCGCTGGGGCATGGTTCCCGCATTGACGTCCAGGTATTTGGCGCCGGCCTCGAACTGCCGCTTCGCCAGATCGCGGATAAAATCGGCGTTTCTGTCTGCGATGGCTTGAGCCACTTGCTTCCTGGTGCCGTTGATTTTTTCTCCAATCACTATCATGAGCTATGCCTCCTCACTATTTAGCGGATGGTCGAAGAGTTCAATTGAGTACAGACCTATAGTCATATAGAGGACTATAGGTGTCAAGCATTTTTTCATCTCCCTTACAATTTTTTTTCATCCATTTGTCACCCAAACGCCTTTCTCCTCCTGCAAACTCGTTCCCCGACGCCCTCGCACTTTCTCGGAAATCCCATCCCACCTCCGTCCGCGAGCCGCCATGCGCTATTACCTGTTGATTCCTAAGACGCGGAAAACTATAATTGTCCCTACTTTAGTGAATGATTTGTCACGCAACCGGCAAAAGGGAGGAAGGAGAAGGCCATCGGAGACAGGCGTTTGGCCAGGCTTCGAGCGGTTAGCCGCTGGCTCCTTGCTCTTTTCGTTCGTCAGATCCTTAAGATAGATCATCCCTTTTTCGCCGGATCGCGGAGCTCTCCGGAGCGAACGCCCGCATCCCATCCACCGTTGAAGCTGTCGAAGGCGTCTGTCGGTCTCCCTGGGTGGAGGACGCGCCGCCCCCTCATGCATGTCTCGAGTGAATGAGAAAGGGAGCCGTCAGATTTGCTGGCTGGGAAAGGCGCTTGTTCGTCGGGGCTGTTGGGACGACTTCCACCGGAACCTCATCTCCAGTGGTCGCCTGGGGCGTGCAGTGGATTGCGTGACGGTCCGAATCGATACGCGAAGGAGCGGTTTAGTGAAAATTGCTGTCAGCGGTAAAGGCGGAGTGGGAAAAACTACTGTTTCGGCTTTTTTGGTGCGCTGGTTTGCGGACCAGGGGAAAAAGGTCCTCGCCATCGACGCGGACCCGGATGCTAATCTCGGGCATGCGCTCGGCATTCAAGATGCCTCGGATTTGACGCCCATCTCTCAAATGAAGGACCTTGTCGCCGAGCGGACCGAATCGACCCCTGGAAGCTATGGGGGCTTTTTCAAGATCAATCCGCGCGTTGACGACCTCCCCGAAAAGATCGCCATTCCAGTAGGCGACCGAATCCGCCTCATGGTGATGGGAGGCGTAAAAAAGGGTGGTTCGGGCTGTGTGTGCCCCGAAAGCATCCTCTTGAAGAATCTTGTCCAGCACCTCATCCTCCACCGCGATGAAGTCGTCATAATGGACATGGAGGCGGGCATCGAGCATCTGGGGCGCGGGACGTCCAAATCCGTCGATTATCTGATCGCCGTGGTGGAGCCTGGCAGGAGGAGCGTCGAGACGGCCCTGAGAGTCAAGCAGCTTGCGGCTGACATCGGCCTCGATGCAATATCCTTCGTGGGAAACAAGATCCGGGGACAGAGCGACCGGGAGTTTCTCATCAAGAGCCTCCCCGACTTTTCTTTCCTGGGATTTGTGCCCTACGACGACCAGATAATTGAAGCGGATCTCCGATGCGCGTTTCCGGAAACCATGGCGTCCGCCACCCGCGCCGCCCTGGAGGAAATCGCCAGAAACATAGTGGACGGGGCGGCAAAACCCGGGTCCAAGTCTGAGAGATAGCACATGATACTGAGCGGCGGCCCAAACAGGAGCGTCATGAGCGTCACCATGATGGACGTGCAGAACCAGATCGATCACCGCAACATCCGCATCGATAAGGTGGGTGTGAAGAACATCCGTTACCCGGTTACGGTTATGGACAAACACAACGGATTTCAGCACACCGTCGCGTCTATCAATCTTTACGTCAATCTGCCGAGGGAATTCAAGGGCGCGCACATGAGCCGCTTCATTGAAATACTGAACGAATTCCACGGAAACCTCGACATCCGGGAATTCTCGAAGGTGCTCGAGGCCATGAAGGCGCACCTTCAGGCGGAATCGGCCCACGCGGAACTTGCTTTCCCCTACTTCATGAGCAAGCTTTCCCCCGTCACAGGGACGGGAGGGCTGATGGAGTATGGATGCCGCATCTGCGGCTCCCTCGACCAGCAGACAGGTTATGACCTGGTGCTCGAGGTGAACGTGCCCATAACCACCGTGTGCCCGTGCTCCAGGGAAATCAGCGACTACGGCGCCCACAATCAGAGAGGGCATGTGCGGCTTGCGGTTCGATTCAAGAAGTTCGTGTGGATTGAAGATCTCGTGCACATTGTTGAAAACGCGGCCTCCTGCGAGCTCTATTCCGTTCTCAAGCGCCCGGACGAAAAATACGTCACGGAAAAGGCATACAACAACCCGAAGTTCGTCGAGGACGTGGTGCGGGACGTCGCCCTGGAACTCAAGAACGATCCCAACATCACCTGGTTCCTGGTGGATGTGGAGAACTTCGAGTCGATCCATAACCACAGCGCCTATGCATTCATAGAACGCTCGAAGGCGGTTTGAAAGCTCCACGACGTTACGGGGGGCGTTCCTGCCCCCTATCCTCTTTTCCGGTCTCAGATTCCCGTTCACCACCTTTTTCCACAAGGCAGCGAGGCCCCTCCCCATGGACCGTAAAACCGCACTGGCATTTGAATACTTCGAGAAAACATGCCGCGCCATGGCGGACCCGGGTTTCTATCCCCATCCCGTGCTCCGGCTGGAACGCCGCGACACGCACATATCGGTGGTCTTCCTCACCGGGGAATGGGTCTACAAGCTAAAAAAGCCAGTTGACTTCGGGTTTCTCGACTTTCGCGCCCTGGAATCCCGAAAGCGCTTCTGCGAACAGGAAGTCGCTTTGAACGCCCGCCTGAGCCATGGCGTCTACGATGGCGTAACGGCCATCTGCGAAGACTCCGCCGGCGGTTTCAATATCCGGGGGAACGGCCGGGTGGTGGAATACGCCGTCCGCATGAGGCAACTCCCGGAAGCGGCAAGCCTCGAGAGCTTTGCGCTCGACGGCCGAATCGACGCTTCCCTCCTCGCCGATCTCGGACGTCTGCTGGCCGACTTTTATGCCCAAAGCCTGCGCGGCCCGGACATCGACCATTACGGGGCGCTCGAAACGATCGCTTTCAACGTGGAAGAAAACTTCCGCCAGATTGAGCCCTTCATCGATGAACTGTCGGCGCGGGACAAGTGGGAGCTGGTCCGTCAGGTCGGAGACGCCTTCCTCGGTATCCATCGCGACCTGTTCGAGGGTCGCGTCGCGGAGGGCAGGATTCGCGACTGCCACGGGGACCTGCGGGCGGAGCACGTTTACTTCGACCAGGGAATCCAGGTCATTGACTGCATCGAGTTCAACGACCGATTCCGTTATGGGGACGCGATCCTCGACCTCGCCTTCCTGCACATGGACTTGGAGCGCTTGGGCCGTCCGGACTGGAGCCGCGCGGTGCTCGCGGCGTATGTGGAGCGCGCGAGCGACCCGGAGCTTTACACGCTGCTCGACTTCTACGCCGCGTACCGCGCAATGGTGCGCGCCAAGGTCGCCTGCCTCCGCCTGACGGAAGTCTCCGAGGAAGACGCGGAGCCGCTCAGACGGGAAGCCTCGAAGCACTTGGAAATGGCGTACCGTTGCGCCGTGCGGTTCAGCCGCCCGACGCTCTGGATTTTCTGCGGCCTTCCCGCCTCCGGCAAGTCCACGCTGGCAAGGGAAATTGCCGCGGCCTTGAAAGCGCCGCTATTCCAATCCGATATCGTCCGAAAGGAAGGCGCCCCCCCGCGGCCTTCGGCCTCGGCCTCCGTCGCGCCTTATGGCCAGGGGCTTTACAGGAGGGAGCTGCGTCACCGGGTGTATGCGCGGATGCTCTCTCTCGCCCATGACGATCTCAAGCGGGGGCGCACAGTAGCTCTGGACGCCACTTTCGGCCTCCGCAAGTGGAGGGAGGAATGCCGGCGCCTCGCGGAAGACTGCGACGCCAACATCGTCTTTGTCGTCTGCGAAGCGGAGGAAGGCGTCATCCGTGAGCGCCTCAAGGCGAGGGAAGCGGCTGCGGGCGAGTCCGACGCCCGTTTGGAGCATCTCCCGAAAATAATTGCTTCCTTTGAGCCCTTCGACGAAATCCCCGCCGGAATGCTGGTCCGGGCGGACGCAGCGCGCCCCTTGGCGGAGGTTGTCAGCAAGGCGCTTTCCGAAGGGTATGCTAGACGGTGCGCCCAGGTGGAGAGGCTGCTCCAATGAGGATCATGCTGTACTGCCAGCACGTGCTGGGGATCGGGCACTTCTTCAGAAGCATGCGCCTGGCCGCCGCCATGAGCCGCCACGAGGTCCTTTTCGTCGAAGGCGGGCGCCCCCTCGAAGGCTTCACCCCCCCGCCGCGCGTCCGGAGGGCGTTCCTGCCGCCTCTCATGATGGACGCGGAATTCAAGACGATGGACGCCCTTGGTGAGGACGAAGAAACCGTAAAGGAGCGCAGGAAGGGGCTCCTGATGCGCTTTTTCAAGGACTTCGCCCCGGACGTTCTCCTCGTCGAACTCTATCCTTTTGGCCGCAAGAAGTTCGCCTTCGAGCTACTCCCCATCCTCGACGCCATTCGTAAAGGGGACGCCCCGGCGAAGGTCGTTTGCAGCCTGCGGGACATTCTTGTCGAGAAGGATGATCAGGCGACCTACGAAGAAAAGGTCCTAAAGACGCTCAACGCCTATTTCCATCTTCTCCTGATCCATTCCGACGGCGAACTCATCCGGCTCGACGAAACCTTCAACCGCGTCGCGGATATCCGGATTCCCGTCCGATACACGGGGTATGTCCTGCAAGCGGTCCAGAGCACGACGCGGGAGGGCCATGGGAAGGAAATCGTCGCAAGCAGCGGCGGAGGCAGGGTGGGAGTCGGCCTCCTCGAATCCGTCATACGAGCGGTGAAAATGTTTGACGACCCGGCTGTCCGATTGCGAATCTTCATCGGCCCATTCATGGAAGAGAAAGATCGCGACGGCCTCGCCCGGATCGCCTCCGGGGACGCCCGCATCGCGCTTTGCCCGTTCGCCGCCGATTTCGCGGGAACGTTGGCGGGCGCGGACCTTTCCATAAGCATGGCGGGCTATAACACCTGCATGGACATACTGGCGTCGGGCGTTCGCGCGCTGGTGCATCCCTTTCCGCAAAACCGCGAGCAGGCTATGCGGGCGGCGCGATTCGCAGAACGCGGCGTCTTGAATGTGCTGGAAGACTTGCGGCCCGAAACGGTGCTGCGCGGAATTCGCGAGGAACTGGACGGTCCCCGATGCGTAACCCGCGAGGAGCTGAATATAAATATCTCCGGAGCTGAAAACGCCGTAGCCGAAATCGAAAGGGCTTTCCCGGAGATGCATTGAGGACCGGTCCCTGATTTTTCGCGTTAAGTATTGAAAATTAAGCTTCCGTTGCCGGTAACGTCATTGGTGGAATTAGCCTCAACGGGATGCATGTCCGGACAGTGGAGGATTTTCTTCATGCACACCGAACAACTGGTGCGCCTCGCGTCCTTTTTTGGAGTCTTCGGCCTTCTCGCCATTTGGGAAGCCCGTGCGCCCCGCAGGCCGTTGACCACATCCAAGGCAAGCCGCTGGCTCGCCAATCTCGTTATCCTTGGCCTCAATCCCCTCTCCGTGCGCATCGTCTTCCCCATCCTCCCCGTAGCGCTTGCCACCCTCGCCACGGAGCGCCAATGGGGGTTCATCAATAACATCTCCCTGCCCTACTGGATGGAGACGGCCATTGGCGTGATCGCACTCGACTTCACCATCTACCTCCAGCACACGCTCCACCACGCCCTCCCCACTCTCTGGCGGCTCCACATGGTGCATCACGCGGACCTGGACTACGACATGACCACGGGTCTGCGCTTCCACCCCATTGAAATCATCGTTTCCATGGGGATCAAGCTCCTGGCGGTCGCGGCGATTGGACCACCCGCTTTGGCCGTGCTCATCTTCGAGGTCGCCCTCAATGCCACCTCGATGTTCAACCATGGCAACGTCCGCATCCCGGAAAAGCTTGACCGCATCCTGCGCCTATTTATCGTTACGCCCGACGTGCACCGGGTGCACCATTCGGTTATCATACGAGAAACCAACAGCAATTACGGCTTCAACCTCCCCTGGTGGGACCGGCTCTTCGGGACGTACAAAGCACAGCCGGAGAGAGGCCACGATGGGATAACCATCGGTCTGTCCCAGTTTCGTGATCCCGGGCGGCTCACCCTTCCACGGTTGCTCGTCCTCCCCTTCGTCGGCGACCCAGGCAAAACCCCCATCAACCGGCATTAACGCCACGCCCAGGAAAACTACTTATGTGAATTCCACCAATGAAATCACCAACCGTAGCTATCGGATAGCATGACGAAGAAAACGAGATCCATTCGTCCTCTGGAAAGCTTCCCCTCCGCCCCATGCAAATTGCCTCTTTCCATTCTGGGAATTGCAAACTATATTTAAGTTTTGCGTGACTCCGTCTATTCTGGCGTTGCGCGTCTGTTGTCAAAATGCCAAAACATCACCAGAGACTGCACATCGAGAATTGAAATTATGTCATCCGCGTTGAGATCCATTTGGGTTTGGCTGGCCGTCGTCTTGCTGATAATCATCTGGTTGCCGCTTCTTGCGCTGATCCGCCTTTTCGACCGGACGCCCGCCCGAATGCGGACGGGACGCTGGTTCCGGAACTTGGGAATGGCCATGGTGAAAGTCAATCCGGCGTGGAAGGTCCATATTTCGGGGACAGACCATTACCATCCGGACGTCCCTTACGTTGTTATGGGCAATCACTTTTCCAATGCGGATATTCCACTCATTTCCGTGCTTCCGTGGGAGATGAAATGGATTGCCAAGAAGGAGCTGTTCAACATTCCGTTCATCGGCTGGATGATGCGCATGGCGGGGGACATTCCGCTCGACCGCAGAGAGCGGCGCGGCGCGCGGGCAATGCTCCTGGCGAAGCGATACCTGCTGCAGAAATGCCCCATAATGGTTTTCCCGGAAGGCACGCGCTCCATGGATGGTCGAGTGCACGCCTTCACCGACGGCGCGTTCCAGCTTGCCATTAAAACGAAATCGCCCATCCTCCCGATCGCGGTCGAGGGTTCACAAACTTGCCTCCCCAAGGGGAGCTGGAAGATTGGCAAGCCACAGGATATCTTCCTCAAGGTTTTCCCCCCCATAGACACCAGCGACCTGACCTCTCGCGACCTTGGCGAATTGCGGGATCGGGTTCGACGGATGATCGTCGAGCAAGTTGCGCAGTGGCGTGGATCGGCCATAGAACAGGTGGACGCCCTCTGCCTTGCTTCTCATGGAGACTGGCAGCCAGTCAACTCCTAACGCTCGTCGCCGCTGTATCGTTATTAATTGACCCCAAGAGTTCATTTTCACCATGATCCTGCTCGTCCATCCTCCGGCGACGAAGCCATGCGAGCCGCCCGCGGGAGTCGCGAGGTTGAAGGGCGCTCTCCGGAGCGTCGGCGCATCCTGCGCGGTGCTCGACGCGAACCTGGAAGGATACCTGCACCTCCTGAGCGGCCCGCTTCCCGATGCGGCCGACGCATGGACGAAACGGGCGGTCCGCAATGCGGCGGCCAATCTTGCGACGCTGCGGAGCCCGGAAGGACGCCGCGGCTTCGACCGCTACAAGAAGGCGGCCTCCGACTGCAACCGATTGCTGGAGGCGATCTCCGCGCCGTACGGCGTCCGCCTCGGCCTTGCCAACTACCAGCATGAAGACTGGTCGCCGGTGAGGAGCGCCGACCTCATCCAGGCTTCCATGGAGCCGGAGCGAAACGTTTTCCACCCCTACTTTTCCCACCGCCTGGATCAACTCGTCGAGGAACTGCGGCCAACGCTCGTCGGATTTTCCCTCAACTTCCTGAATCAGGCGCTCTGCACTTTTGCCATGATCGGGTTCCTGCGGAAAAAGCATCCCGGCCTTCCTGTCGCCCTTGGAGGAGGGCTCGTCACGTCCTGGATGCGGCGTCCCGGCTGGCGGAATCCCTTTGGCGGGCTCGTCGAACGCCTGGTCGCCGGACCGGGGGAGGAGGCGCTCCTTTCCATAGCGGGAGTTGACGCCGGCTCCGCCTCCCCGCCGCCATTCACCCCCGATTATGACGACGCGTCAATGCGTGAATACCTTTCGCCGGGGGTCATCCTCCCCTACAGCGCGTCCACCGGCTGCTACTGGAACCGATGCTCCTTCTGTCCGGAGCGCGCCGAGGAGAGCCCGTTCATCCCCGTCCCTTCCCAAAGGACGGCGGCGGATCTCCGCTCGCTTGTCGCCATCCATCGCCCGGCGCTGATTCACCTGCTGGACAATGCGGTGAACCCAGCTCTCATGAAAACCCTGATAAAAAATCCTCCCGGAGCGCCGTGGTATGGATTTGCGCGAATCACACGAAGGCTCGCCGACCCGGATTTCTGCACCGCGCTCGCCCGCTCCGGGTGTGTCATGCTCAAGCTGGGTCTGGAATCGGGGGATCAGACCGTACTCGACAGGCTGAGGAAGGGGGAAGATCTCGACGTCGCCTCCCGCGCCCTTGCGGCGCTCCACGGCGCGGGAATCGCGACCTACGTCTATCTCCTTTTCGGGACTCCGGTCGAAACAGAAGCATCGGCCCGCAAAACCCTTGATTTCACCATTCGGCATGCTGATTCTATCGATTTCCTGAACCTTGCCATTTTCAACCTGCCGATCTATAGCCCTGACGCCCGGGAAGTCGAAACGCAACTGCACTATGAAGGAGACTTATCCCTCTACACGGGCTTTTCCCATCCCGCCGGCTGGGGGCGGGGGCGCGTACGGCGCTTCCTCGACAGGGAGTTTAAGAGAAATTCAGTGATTGCCTCCATTATTCGGAGGGACCCACCGTTTTTCACATCCAATCATGCACCGTTTTTTGCATAAGGAGATGATGAAGGAATTGGCCCCCGGTCTCAGGGGGCCGATGGCGAGCGGCCCGAAGCTCGGGGCCCCTTGCGGAAGATGGACGAAGATGGACCCTGTTCAAGCGGATGATTACATTCTATTCGAGATGAAAAACGAAGAGGAGAAGACCATGATGGATTTTGCTGTTCTGGCTTTCATATTGGGCATTTTGTTCTATCTCACCGAGGTGGCGAGCGAGAACCCGAGCGTAGTGCACGCGGCGGTTTTCCTTGGCGCGGCGATTGAGGCGATCACGTTCATGGCTTTGAGAGCATGACAAAAATGTCCCCTTCGGTTGGCGGCTGTCCAAATGTGACTCACCGAAGGAAGGATGCATAGCGGCGGATAGGTCTGGCGATCCGGATTGGGGTTGGGTTTGGACCCCGCTCCGGCGCGAGATCCCCGTTCGGCGCGTTATTTGAGCCAATCAGGCCTTTTGCCACAAAAATGCATCGTTTGCACCACCGTCAAGTTGGCATTGCCCCGCCAAAATCACAGCACATTCCCATTCCAACCTTTATATCAGATCGATTAACCCGCTGCTCTTTTCTGTGACGCTCCCAATGACGGCCGCATCCTCGACGCCGCAGGCTTTCAGTTCCGCGATCACCGCTTCCGCTATCTCTTCCGGAACGGCCGCCAGCAAACCTCCCGAGGTCTGGGCATCTGCGGCGAGGTCGAGCAGGATTGGGTCCACCGAATCCGTCAACCGTACGATGCTCGAGCAAAAACTCCGGTTTGCGTAGGTCCCCGCTGGAACCAGCCCCATGCTGACGAAATCGTACACGTCTTCTATGAGGGGAATCGCTTTCGTGTCGATCGCGAGCGTCGCCTTGCTCGCCGACGCCATTTCGAGCCCGTGGCCAAGCAGCCCGAAACCCGTGACGTCGGTGCAGCCGTGGACGGGGTGGCGCATCAGCACCTCGGCGGCGGTTTTGTTGAGTTCGGCCATTACCTCTATCGCCCGGGCCTGCACTGCTTCGGACGCAAGCCCCGCCTTGACCGCCGTCGCGATGATGCCGGTCCCGATCGGCTTGGTCAGGATAAGAGCGTCGCCGGGTTGGGCTCCCCCGTTCGTCCAGACCTTGTCGGGCGCAACCACCCCGGTGACCGAAAGGCCATACTTGATTTCCAGGTCATCGACGCTGTGCCCCCCGACCAGGGCGGTCCCCGACTCGCGGATTTTCTCCATGCCGCCGAGCAGTATGTCCCGCAGGATCTTTTTGTCCATCTGCTTGATCGGAAAGCAAACGATGTTCATCGCCGTGAGCGGTCGCCCTCCCATGGCGTAGACGTCGCTCAGGGCGTTCGCGGCGGCGATGCGCCCGAAATTGTACGGATCGTTCACGATCGGGGTGAAAAAATCCACCGTCTGGATGAGCGCGATTTCGTCTGTTAAACGATAAACCCCAGCGTCTTCGGCGGTTTCCATGCCGACTATCAGATTAGGATCTGTCTGTGGCGGTAATTCCTTAAGGATTTCGACCAGGTCCCCTGGACTGATTTTGGCCGCTCACCCCGCCGCCCGCACGCTTTTTGTCAGCTCAACACCGGGCTTTTTCATGCGTCGACCGCTCACCTCCCTTCCCTATAGCGCCGCATTCCAGGACGCTACGTCATGCTGATGACTTTGTCGGCAAGCTGCAGGGCGGTTACGATATCGAGCATATTGGTCGTCTCGCCCACCTGTTTCTTTTCTAAAAGCCCAAAGTGGTTCAGGCACGTTCCGCACACTAGGATGTAAACGCCCTCTTTCTCCAGTTCTTGCAGCTTTGGCAGGACTTCCGCCCCTTCCACCGCAAGCTTTACGCCGCTGTTCAGAAAAATGAGCCGCCAAAGCTCTTCGCCCATCTCGTTGAGCGTCCCGATAAAATTAATCATCAGTTTGCGTCCGAGTTCATCGTCGCCCCGCCCGAGGAAATTTGCCCCGACGAGCACGGCGGTCTTGAGCTTTTTGTCGGACTTTTCTTCTTCAAACATTATCTCGCACGCCGCGTCCCCCGAGCGGGAGCCCACGACCGTGAAAATCCCGTCCTTTTCCGCCGCCGTTGCCTGGTACCCCGAACGGGTCAGGAACCGGGTCACATTCTCCTTCGCCGCCGCGTTATCCACCAGGACCTTTATAACGTCGACGTCCCCGCGATCCACCAACTCCTTCGTCTTCAACACGGGACTCGGGCAGGCCATGCCCCGGCAATCCAGATTCTCTTCGCTCATTGGCGCTCCTTTTCAGATGTGCACGAACAGTGATGCGAACAGGGTCAACTTGTAGAAGTCTTTTATGCCGAGCGCACGGGAGATATTCCAATAGATAATTTCTATTTATTAAATATTACGTATCGTAAATATAAATAACATAAGGTCTCCAAGGCGCCCCGCCGTCAAATGCCGGGCAATCGCCTTATGCAGGCCGCGCGATGAATGGACGACGAGAACAACTCGAGACGCGTCGTCCACGCGCGAGAGGTGAAACCCCGGGCTTCGCGACTTCCTCGCCAATCGCTCATTAACCATGCCGGATTGTTGAAAGATGGAAAAAACTTGAGGGAATCCCACCGATAGATTATCATGTAATGTTTTCTGTAAAACAAACCCTGTGGATAAACCCCGAGCTTCATAACCGGAGGAATGCATGAGCAGCGGAGAAACAAACCCTATTGTCGAAATCGAAACCACGGAAGGACTCATCAAGGTGGAATTGTGGGCGGACAAAGCCCCGAAGACGGTCGCCAATTTCCTGAAATACACCGATGATGGCTTCTTCGACGGGACGGTGTTCCACCGCGTCATCAGCAACTTCATGATCCAGGGCGGTGGCATGACTCCCGATATGAAGCAAAAGAAAACGCGCGAGCCCATCGAAAACGAAGCGAACCCCGAGCTGAAAAACGAGCGCGGCACGATCGCTATGGCGCGGACCGCAATGGTTCACAGCGCCACCTCGCAGTTTTTCATCAACACCGAAGACAACGAGTTCCTCAACCACAAAAACACCTCCCCTTCCGGGTTCGGATACGCCGTCTTTGGTAAGGTCGTCGCCGGAATGGACGTGGTGGACAAGATCAAGGCGGTCCAGACGACCTCGTTCGGTCCGCACCAGGACGTGCCCGCAACACCCATCGTCATCAAGTCCGTGAAGCGCGCCGCATAGGGACGCTGCATCACCGCAAATCGCCGCGCCGCTTTCCTGATTTTTCCGACCCGTTGCGCGCTCCGCCCCTTGGGGAGAAATCGGTGGTTCCCGCTTCTCCCCCAAGGGGGGCGGCGCCCGGCTTACAGGGAATTCTTCTTTTGTGCGGCCATCACTTCGCCGATTTTCGATTCGATGAGTTCCCCCATCCCTTCATCCTCCGCATCGTCGAGGTCGAACGCTCTCTTCTCCGGGCCGTGGATGGATAGAAGCCCGAGCCCCGTCGCAAGCGCGTCGCGGGCCCATTCCTTCCAGGCCTCCACGGCCTCCTCCTCCCCCGCCAGCAGGCTCTCGCGCGAAACGCGGGTTTCCTCGCCCATCGCGGCCAAGTCGCTGTTCATCATCTCCACGAAATCGTCATCAACGCTGGGGCGGCGCATCTTGACGGCCTGCGTCACCACTTCAAGGTATATGACGAAAGGCTCGATCGGAACGAGTTCCGGATGGCACACCGCACAACGGCTTTCATCGTGATCGATGATGTTGTTCTCGGGGAATCGATTCTGGCGCGACACTTCTTTGAAGTGGTCGATGGTGTAGTTGAAAATCGATTCCTGCTCTGGGGTCAATTTGTTCATCTCCTGGGCCTCCTCGCCCTCGTCGTCTTCCGGTTCGAGATGGGGAGCGTGGTCGTGGCGCCTTCGCAGATATTCCTCCATCCTGACGATCTTCGCCGCAGGACGGTGCTCCGGCCATGGCTCCCGTTTTCGTTGCTTCATTGCCTCGAGCGTTTGACTTAGCTCGCCGTTTTCTTCAATGGAGCTTTCGATCCGCGCCCTCCGCTCCTTCCATGCGGCGACCAAATGGGAGACGTTTGGCTTGAATCCCAGCATCCGGCCTACGGTCCGGAGGAAATGTGCGGCAACGAGTTCGCTCGGTTCGTTCAGGTAGAAGGGAAGATGCGCCCAGAGGCTCAGACAACGCACGCCTTCGCTCTCCGCCGCTTGCATGACGGCCGAATGGATGGCGGCCGGACCTTCGTAGTCCGTGAGTTCGCATCCCGCCTCGACCGCCATGTTCCATCCGCGCTCGTCCTGCACGATGCACGAGACGATCGTCTCATCGTGCAATACCTCGTCGAGCATGCTTCCCAACAGGAATACTTCGTGGCAGCCCCACGCCTTGAGCTGCCGCAGAAGCTCCACGGAAAATGCCCCCCAGAAACTCGCGGGCTCGGGGCCGGATCCTATCAGGAATGGCTCTCCCGATGGACGGGAACATTCAAAAAAAGCGAATTCCGGCCACTCCAGACTCTTTATCTGCCCGTTACGCACCTGCACGTGGGGTCTGTAGGCGTCGATCCGCCAGTAGTGATCCAGGCCCCACACCGCTGCCTTCTTGCAGGAAAGCGCTGTTTTCAGCTCATTGATCGTGCGTTCGACAAGTCCTCCAGCGGCCGGCCACCCCGAAGAATGGAGGATAGCCGACCGGGCCCGGATCGAATCGGAAAAGACCTCGATATTCATGGGGCGCCCCGAACCTTTAATCTATCAAGCGCTCGCTCTGTAAGAAGCGCACCAGCTCCTCGCAGTCGCGGGCGACGATGTCCGCTCCGCTATCCACAAGCTCCGCCCTCGTCGCCTTGCCGCTCCACACCCCGGCGGTCGCGACGTTTGCGAGCTTGCCCGTCTTAACGTCCAAGGGATGGTCTCCGACCATCATCGACTTCAGGGGGTCCGCCGACACCATGCCAAGCGCCCGGAGCAGATGGCCGGGGTCCGGTTTCACCCGGTCAACATGGTCCCGCGAAAGAAGCCCCGCGCAGTGCTCGTCCAGATCCGGGAACACCGTTCGCACCGCCTCCGAACAATTGCGCGTGATGATGACCGTCCGCACCCCACGGTCCGAAAGTCGTCTCAGGACGGGGCGCGAATACGAGAAAAGATGCCCCCGGTGCGCCGCCTCCATTTCCATTTCGCAAATGAGCGCCATTGCGTCGCCACGAAACGCTCGGGACGCCGCCAGGGAGCAGCGCCTGCGCACCTCTTCCGCCGCCGATTCCAGCCACTCCAACGCCGGAACGGATGGCGGCCCAGCCTCGTCCGGAAGAACTTCGAGCAGTATTGCGGCGAGCCGCCGCTTCATTTCGCCGAAGTCCAGCGGAGAATGGGCGAGCGTGCCGTCAAAATCGAACACAATGGCCTCTATTCTACCCCGTCCGTCTGTTTCCATGAATCTCCCGCCGCCCGTTCTCCATCCCCAAATCTTTTATCCTTGCAGAAGCGCCCGCTCTTGTTTATCTTTGAACCCTGCCCTTCCTAATCGAAGAGCCGCTATGCATTTATGATATGCCGTTCACTTCTAAGACACAAGGCTTTCCGTCCCGCGCATTCGTCATTTCGCTGGGCGGAAGCGAAAGTTCAGGATTGACGATGTCTGGAACGATTCGAACATTGAGCTTCAATGAGGTCATTGACCGCCTCATGCTAATCAAGGAAGACTACCAGAAACACTACCTCGCCATGTATTCGAGCTGGTACGGGGGCGTGGTGGTCGATCCAGCTCTGATGATGGTCCCCATAGACGACCACATGGTCCACAGGGGAGACGGCATATTTGAAGTTGTCAAATGCAGGGATGGCAAGCTGTATGCGCTGGAGCGGCACATAGACCGACTGGAGCGATCCTCCGATGTAACGGGGCTTCCCCTTCCCTTCGACCGCCAGCGCCTCGTGGAGGTCATTTGCCAGACTATCCAGGCCGCCGGGGTTAAGAACTGCCTCATCCGTCTGTTCATATCACGCGGCCCAGGCGGCTTTTCGACCAATCCTTACGAATGTCCGGAGAGCCAGCTGTACATCGTGGTGACCAACCTGCCCAAGCTCCCGGAAGAGAAATACACAAAAGGCGTGAGCGCCAGGACAAGCCTCATTCCCATCAAGAAATCCTACCTAGCCAATGTCAAGAGTTGCAACTATCTCCCCAACGTCCTCATGAAAAAGGAAGCCGTCGAGGCGGGAGTGGACTACACCATATCCGTGGATGAAAATGGCTTCCTCGGAGAGGGTTCGACGGAGAATATTGCCATCATCACGAAGAAAGGGGAATTTGTCACCCCGCGCTTCGACCGCGTGCTCCACGGCGTGACCGTCAACCGGATGATGGAACTGGCGGAGTCGCTCCTCGACAAAGGCGACGTCAAGAGGATCGGGGAGGACGACATCACCCCGGAGGCGGCTTATGAGGCTGCGGAAGTGATGATGTTTGGGACCTCCTTCGATGTGCTTCCCGTCGTCAGTTTCGATGGCAGACAAATCGGAGACGGTCGTCCTGGTCACTACTTCAAGAAATTTCTGACCCTTATCCGTGAAGATATCAAGATCTGCAAGAGTATGCTCACGCCCGTTTGGGATGAGTGAGCCGGGAAACGGCCGAATGCTCCGCAGCCTTTTACAACCCTCAAGGCCAGCCCATACCGTACGGAAAGCGCTTGTTTACCCAGTGCGACAACGGGAGAAGGTGCGCTGGATCGCCCTTCTCTCCCGCGGCGACGACACTCGAGGACAACGATGGAGGGTGAAGGAGTTCTGATCACATGAAAAATTGGGAGCCCCTCTCGTTCGATGGGCTTAAAACAACAAGCCTGCTTGACCGTCCAAGCAAGGTGAACATCGAAGATTTTGGACAGCCGTGGCTCCCTGGAGAATCCTTCTCGCGCTTCATGGAGAGCCTGCCAGGCTTCCTGGCGGCGAACCTTCTGCGACAGGCGGTTCACGCCATTGCCGAGGCGCACTGCAAAGGGCGTACAGTCATCCTCGGCATGGGAGCGCACGCCATTAAGGTGGGGCTCAACCCCATCCTCATAAGCGCTCTGGAACGCGGCATCTTTAGCGGGATCGCCCTGAACGGCGCCGGAATCATCCACGACACGGAATTGGCGCTCGCCGGGAAAACCTCCGAAGACGTCGCCGCCCAACTCAAGGATGGACAGTTCGGAATGGCGCGCGAAACCGCAGGGTTCATCCATGAAGCCGTCGCGGAAGCGCACCGAAAAGGGCGCGCCGGCTTGGGACAGGCCATTGGACAGGCCCTCCTCGACAAAAACGCGCCTAACGCGCATCTTAGCCTCCTCGCAACCGCCGCCAAGCTTGAGATACCTGTGACCGTACATGTGGCAATGGGCACCGACATCATCCACATGCATCCCGGCATGGATGGAGCGGCCATGGGGGCCCTCAGCTACCGCGACTTTCGGCTGTTCGCGCGCCTCGTGTCCACTCTCAAAGGCGGGGTCTACATCAACTTGGGATCGGCGGTCATTTTGCCCGAGGTCTTCTTGAAAGCGGTCAGCATCGTGTTCAACCTCGGCTATGATCTGGAGGGACTCACCACCGTTAACATGGATTTTCAGAGACACTACCGCCCTCAAGTCAACGTCGTTGACCGCCCCACGGCGGGAGTCGGCAAGGGCATATACCTGGTCGGACATCATGAGGTCATGTTTCCGCTTCTCATGGCGGCGGTCATTGATGAAATTTACAGGGCACAGACAGCAAAATAAGGGGTTTCAATGAAAGCGTTGAGCATTCAGCAGCCGTTTGCATTTGAAATAATGACGGGGCGCAAGACCATCGAAGTGAGAAGCTGGGACGCGGCGCACAGAGGAGACCTCCTCATCTGTGCGTCCAAGAAGCCCGCTTTCGACGAAGAGGACATGGAAGACCTCGAAGAGGAATACGGATGCGCGTTTCTCTATGGGCAGGCGCTTTGCGTCGTGCGCCTCGTCGACGTTCGCAACATGCGCAAGGGAGATGAGGAGGGCGCGTTGGTGGAAAAGATCGACCTGGAGTCCTACTCCTGGATCATGGAAGACGTCCGACTCGTCATGCCCTTTCCCGTGAAACAACAAAAAGGGCTTTTCGACGTGGACGATAGCCTGATCGAGTTCTCCCCTTTTCGCTACGGTGATTCAATCGCCGTCAGGCCGGGGACCACCGATCAGGATTTTGGCGTGGATTTCTCCGGTTGGTGCGGCCGCGCCGCCGACATCGTCCCCCTCGAAGAGGGAGAGTCCAGGATAGCGATCGCCTGGGACAGTATTTCCCTTCGAAGCATTCCTATCTCGGTCATCGAAAAATGCGCGAACGAAGGCATAGACTGGACAGGGGTGCTCCTTCGCTTCGACGAGGTCGAGCCCGCGGAGCCCCGTGACGAACCGGACGATGCCATCGACGTCATCGACGCTATCGTCGAGGAAAACCCCGATCTATTTGAAGAATTGGACGAAGAAGAATAATTTGTGCTGCTGGTGGCAGTCTGTCGCTGGCAATCGCTGATCCACCGAACCATAAAATTATAAGGTGTGCGGAACTGAAGCGCTGCACACCGAATATTATTGAAATGGAAAGAGGACTCCGGCCACGGGAGCATAAGAAATGGACGGTCGCCCTTGGGGCATTGCCTCCCCAGGGTCGACCGGGGACTTTCCCCTGTTTTGGCGGCAGCCTGTGAATGCAGTCCCACCGTCTCGGCTTAGACGCCTCCTGCAAGAATCAAACAGAAGAAGACCGGGCAGCGCCCCCAGCCACAAATCACCCAAGTAGATTGCAACCTCCTGGAACGGCTCCACCCGCACGCTATCATCCCCTGCATAACTCCCCAACAGGGGCCATTTGCCAGACTGGAGCCGGAAGGCGTCAAGGGTCCAGCAGCCAAGCATATTGGACGCAGCCTTGTACGTAAATGGGCATTTTGCGGATCTTGTCCATCTGGACCGTGTTTGATCTTGTTTTTTGCCGATTCCGCAGGGTGAATGCAAGAGGCTGCAGGGTCCCTGCGCTTGCCCTTCCCCCCGCTTCCGAGGCAACGGATCATCTTCCACTTCATAGAGTGGACGAAAGCCTTGTCACGCCAGCGAAAGAGCCTTATTATATATGACTGCGCGTCAAGCGGAAATTAAATGCAACGGGAGGTTTGAAATGCCTATCTACGAGTACGAATGTCAGAACTGTTCCAATAAGTTTGAAACGCTTGTTTTCCGGAGCAATGAGCCGGTGTGCTGCCCCAAGTGCTCAAACGGGAATGTGCAGCGCGTAATGTCGGTCTGCGGGTTCAAGAGCGGCGGTGACAAAGGAGCCGCCAGCAGCCGTGGAGCCTCGACCGCATCATCTTCGTGCGCGGGATGCACTTCCGGCAACTGCGCGTCCTGCCACTAATCGAAAAGCGGGTGTAAGTAAAAGCATTGAGCAGAGAAATTCTCCGCATAGGAACCCGTGGAAGCCTCCTGGCCCTCACGCAAAGCGGGGCCGTGAGGGACGCCATACAGGCGTTGCACCCATCTGTCCGGGTAGAGTTGGTGGTGATAAAAACCACGGGCGACAAGATACTGGATGTTCCCCTTGCCAAGGTGGGCGGCAAAGGGCTTTTCGTGAAGGAGATCGAGGAGGCGCTGCTCTCCGGCGCGGTTGACCTCGCCGTACACAGCATGAAGGACGTCCCCGCCGAAGTCCCGGAGCGTCTCGCGATCGTTGTCATCCCTAAGCGGGAGGACGCCCGAGACGCCCTCGTGTCCCGTGGCGCCACGCGCCTAGACGAACTGCCGCCGGGCGCCAGGGTGGGAACAAGCAGTCTGCGGCGCGCGGCGCAACTCCTCATGCTTCGCTCCGATCTCGTAATCGAGAGCCTGCGGGGAAACCTCGACACCCGCCTGCGGAAGGCCGAGGAAGGTGTGTTCGACGCCGTAGTGCTCGCCGCAGCCGGCCTCCACCGGATGGGCTGGAAGAAGCGCATTGCATCCTATTTCGATGCGGAAGCGTTCATCCCCGCGGTTGGCCAGGGAGCGATCGGCATAGAGACGCGGAAGGACGATGTGGAGCTTCTCAAACTGCTCGCTCCCCTCCACGATCCGGAAACCGCCGTCGCCGTCGCAGCCGAGCGAGGGTTCCTGGATGCCTTGCAAGGCGGCTGCCAAGTGCCGATCGGCGGTCACGCCCGCGTGCTGGGCAGCGAAGTGGAACTCACCGGACTGGTTGCGGCGACCGACGGGAAGGCGCGATTCCACGCCGTTCGCCGAGGTGCTGTCTGCGATGCCGAAGCGCTCGGACGGGCGCTTGCCCAAGAACTGCTCGACGCCGGGGCCAAAATTATTCTAGACGAAGTTTACAGCGGCGCGTCCATCAAATAGCTCTTCAACCAACTGATAGAGGTTCAAAGTGCCACACGGAAAGGTTTATCTCGTTGGAGCGGGGCCGGGAGATCCGGGTCTCCTGACCATCAAGGGCCGGGAGGCCCTGCGGCGCGCCGAAGTGGTCGTTTACGACTATCTGGCCAATGAAACGTTTCTTCGCTATGCTCCTCCGGAGGCCGAGCACATTTACGTCGGCAAGAAGGGCGGCGATCACACGCTGAGTCAGGAAGGCATCAACCGCCTGCTTGTCGAGAAGGGAAAAGACAAGATCGTCGTCCGGCTCAAGGGGGGAGATCCCTTCATTTTCGGGCGGGGCGGCGAAGAGGCGCAGGAGTTGGTCGCCGCCGGAATCCCCTTTGAAGTAGTGCCGGGGGTGACTGCCGCGATCGCCGTCCCAGCTTACGCGGGAATCCCGCTTTCTCACCGCGACTTCACCGCGAGCATGGCCTTCGTCACGGGGCATGAACGGGACGACAAGTCGGAGGGCGATTCCAAGATCGCGTGGCGAGAGCTGGCTACGGGTATTGGGACCCTTGTCTTCTTCATGGGGGTTAAAAACCTCCCCGAAATCACCCTCAATCTGATCGAAAACGGCCGTGCACCGGAAACGCCCGTCGCTGTCATTCGTTGGGGAACGACCCCCGAGCAGAGGACGCTCGTCGGAGAGCTTTGTAATATTTCGGAAAAGGTGAGCGAAGCCAATTTAAAGCCTCCGGCGATCGTGGTCGTCGGCGAGGTTGTGCGCCTCCGCGACGAGCTCGGCTGGTTCGAGAAGCGCCCCCTTTTCGGGAAGCGCATCCTGGTCACGCGCGCACGGGAGCAGGCGAGCGACTTCCGGGCGCTCCTTGAAGACTTGGGCGCGGCCTGCACCGAACTCCCAACGATTGCGATAGAACCCCCTCCCTCTTGGGAGCCTCTAGACGCCATAATCTCCAGGCTCGCGTCCTATGATTGGATAGTTTTCACCAGCGTGAACGGCGTAAAATATTTTTTGCAAAGACTTCGTGTCGCATGCCTCGACATTCGAGAGCTGAAGGGGGTCCGCATCGCGGCGATAGGCCCGAAGACCGCCGAAGCGCTCGAAGACCTCGGCCTGCGGTTGGATCTCGTTCCGGGAGAATACCGCGCCGAAGCGATCATCGAGGCGCTGCTTAGCGCGGAACCGCTCGAAGGCAAGCGGTTCCTCATCCCGCGCGCCATGGTGGCGCGCGATATCCTACCGGATTCCCTGCGAAAAGCAGGAGCCGAGGTGGACGTGGTCCCGGCCTACCAAACGGTGCAACCGTATGGCAGGGCGGAGGCTGTCCTGCCGATGCTCGAGCGGGGCGAAATCGACTGCGTGACCTTTACCTCCTCTTCGACGGTCAGCAACTTTTTCTCCATGTTCGACAGGGAGCGCATCGCGCCGCTTCTCGAACGCACGGCCATCGCCTGTATAGGCCCCATTACCGCCGAAACCGCCCGCAAGCATGGCCTCGTCGTCAGCATAATGCCGGCCGACTACACCATCCCGGCCTTTGCGGAAGCTATCGCGGCGCATTACTCCGGAAACTTCTGATCCTCCTCCGGCGCGCCCCAACGCGCGTCTCTGAAAGGTGAATGCAGGCATGGATAAGAGAGCGATGATTTTCGAGCAGGGTCCGATCCGCCCCCCAAACGAGGCGAGGAGCCTCCTCCTGCGCTTCACGCGAAACTGCCCCTGGAACAAGTGCTCTTTCTGTCATGTCTTCAAGGGACGCACGTTTGAAAGACGCCCCGTCGAGGAGATCAAGCGAGACATCGATGCGGTGCGCGCCATCATAGACGACATCCATTCCCTCTCCTGGTCGCTGGGGGGCTCCGGGCGCATCACTCAAACCGTACTCAACCACGTGCTGACCCAACCCGACTACAACGAATGCTACCGGCACGTCGCCATGTGGCATGCTTACGGGAACGGGGGTGTCTTCATCCAGGACGCTAACAGCCTCATCATGCGCACAGAGGACCTGTCCGAGGTCCTCACTTATCTGCGAAAGCAGGCGCCGGGTGTGCGGCGCGTGACGTCCTATGGACGCAGTTCGACGCTTGCCCGCAAGAGCGTCGAAGACCTCGCCGCAATCCGCAAAGCGGGGCTCGACCGGATTCACGTGGGGCTCGAGAGCGGCTCCGACGCGGTGCTCAAGTTCATCCATAAGGGCTGCACGGCGGAGGACCACATCGAGGCGGGCAGAAAAGTCGTCGAGGCGGGGCTCACCCTGTCGGAATACATCATGCCGGGAATTGGCGGAAAGAAATGGATCGGCGAGCACGCCACCGAAACCGCCAAGGTGCTGAACGCCATCGACCCTCATTTCATAAGGCTCAGGAGCACCCGCATCCCGGAACCCGCGCCTCTATACCAGGACCTCATGGAGGGTCGCTTCGAGCCCGTATCGGACGATGACATGGTGCGGGAGATTCGCCTCATGATCGACAGTCTGGATGGAATCCACGGCACGCTCACCTCCGATCATATCATGAATCTTCTCGAAGAGGTGGAAGGCTCCTTCCCCGACGACAAGCAACGCATGCTCGATGTGATCGATCGCTATCTCGCCCTCCCGGATGAGGAACGGCTGCTTTTCCGGTTGGGCAGGCGCGGCGGGGCGCTCCGCACCCTCGACGACCTGAACAATCCCATGCTGCGCACCCGCCTCGAAATCGCTCTCCGCGACCTGCAAGCCGAAATGGGGGGAAATATTGAAATGGTGCTCAAGGAGTTGGGGGACAGGTATTTGTGATGCAAGTGCGTGAGCCCATGCCGCCCCATCCAGACCCAGCTTATGAGCGGCGCGCCACCTTTCCGAATCTCTTCTTAACCGACCCTCCGCCAAGCCATTTCACTGCTTGGCGCGACCGAACCAGGAGGTGCGCCCCTTATTTACGCCGAAACCCAGTTAACCGAGCATCCTCCTCGTTTATCAGCCTCCGCCACATCCCGCTGACTTCCTGCGCCTCCGCCGCTCGCCGCTGCAACTTGAGAATATATGCTGAAGGGCTTTGCGATGTTTCCGGGCCGCCACATATTGATTTAGAGCCGCCTTCATATAAAATCGCCGCCGCGATTGTTCTCTTTGAAGAGATTCGGATACAACAGACCTCGCGCTTTCCCCGGAAGTTGCTTTAGAAGCGTTCTTTCTTAGAAGGAGCGCCAGCGCGTATTGCCATGGCGTCAACACAACCTGAATGTAGAATTTCACGATGCAACAAGTTCAACTAAACGTTAGTTCCAAGCCGCTTGACCATGACGCGATTTCACAAGACCATTATATGCTCCATGCTCTTTCCTTAGCGCGGGGACTGATTGATGCGCCCCAATTTGAAGCCGTTTTAAGCGACTCGCATGGCTCGCTCTTATTGTTTGAAAAATTACTGATCGAGGGTGGCGTCCGAAAGGACGTTCTTCTCCGACGACTGACCGAATTATGCCACGCGCCTTTCGTCGAATTCGATGAGTCCCTTGGCAATCCGAAGGCCGTTCCGCATTCTCTGGACCTCGAGGGCCTCAAGAAGGCTCTTTGGTTTCCCCTATCCATTGTAAATGGCGTCGCCACGGTTGCGGCGTTCCAACCCGGTGATCCTCTCGTCCACGAACAGGTGAAAGCCGCCCTCGACATCGAGGACATTCGGTTTGTAGTCGCATTGCCATCCGATATCGTCCGCATGATCGAGCACCAGCAGGACGTAAACCCTGGGTTTCCTCCATCGGCTGGCAGGACGGTCCTTGCGAATCTCCGAACCTGGCTCGCGGGCGAACGCACGCAGATGGCGCAATTCAGGACCACGATGGCGCAGGGGCGGACCGGACTCGCGTTCATTCGCACCGGTTTTTCCTTCATTTCCATATCCTTGGTGCTCTCAAGGATGTTCGGGATAGGGTGGCTGAGCATCCTTGAGGTGTTGTTGCTGGGATGCGGCGTGGTAATGACGCTGGATGGCATCGTCTGGTACCTTCCCGCTCGGAAGGTGAACAAGGACCGTTTCAATTACACCGGAACGGAGCACACATTCGGAACCACGATCCTCCAGGTGGATCACCGCCAAGGCTTTCCCGTTTTCACCCGCACCGCTCCCGTACAAGGGGCCGATAAACTCCGCGGACGGTGGAACCGGCTGACGCCTGTCATGAAACGCAGGTTCCTGGCGATAGACAGGACCGATCTCGCCGAGGAGCGAACCATCCTCGCGGGTTTTCGTACAATGATGGCCCGCGCCAGGACAGGGCTAGCTTTCGGGCGCACCGGCATAACATTCCTGGGGCTTGGCGTAGCGCTCATCAGGCAGTTCCAGTACGGTCCCTGGACGATTCTTGACGGAGCGCTCATACTTGCGGGGTCGGGAATGCTCATGGAGGGGCTCCACTGGTACTTCACAGGCAGAAAGGCGGGAAGTCTGAGCCTTGAAGCCATCCGAAAATCCGAGAGGAGGAGTTCCATATGGGAGTTCATATTTCCTCCCGTGCACAGACAGGCGAATATGGAGGATCTCCCTTCGCTCCTGTTCCTTAACGACTCTTACGCACCCGGAATATGGGGAACCACGGGACTCGCCCTGGAGCGGACGCTGATAGCGGAGCGGCGCAACGTCAAAGCGAGGCTTCGCACAATTATGGCCAGGTCCCGAACCGGTTTAGCTTTCGTGCGGACCGGGACCTCCGTTTTTTCAGTCGGATTGGGGCTCTTGGTCTATTTCGGAACAGGAATGTGGGTCTGGACGGCGTTCAACACGCTCCTGATATTGATCGGCGCGAGTTTCATCGCGGATGGCCTTTACTGGCATATACCGGCGCAAAGGACAATTCGGCAGTTCCCCTACTGTTCCAGCGATATGGAGATTTCTTTTCCCGATTATGCGAAGCCTTCCGCAAATTGGAAAAAGGTGGTTTTCAGCTATGACGAAATGTGAGTTGGCCCCTGACGAGACGGCTCCCTTCCGGTCTCTCGTGGATTCAGGGGTCTTGAAGGAAGAAGATATCGAACGGGCCCGGGCGATTGCCCGCGTCCGTGATATTGAGATCGAAAAGATTCTTCGCTACGAGTGCAATCTCACGCGCCGTCAGTTGCAGAAGGCGTTGGGCGAGTACTACGGTTGCCAATGGCTCGAGTATGACGAGAGAGTCCCTGTACCGTCGGAACTCCTGGCGGGGCTGGATGCTCAAGGACTCTGCGTAAGTCGATGGGTCCCAGCAGCGAAGGAAGGTGAAACGGTCGTAATCGCCGCAAGCAATCCACTCGACGAACAGACGACTCTCGAGGCGGCGGCTTCGTTTCCAGAGGCGCAACTTGAATTCCGCGTTGCACTGAACGAAGATATCCAGGCGTTCCTCCAGGACTTCCTGCACGCCGAACCCGCCCATCTGATGGGCAACGAAAGGACAGGGCTCGCCTATTGGCGCAACACCATGGCCCGTTGGAGAACGAAGCTTGCCTGTTACAGAACCACTTTCGCCCAGGCCAGAACGTATCTCAGCTTGCTCCGCTGGGGGCTCGGGCTCATAACCATCACCAGGGCCATGATGCACCTTCGCCTCGCTCCGATCGATCTTCGCATTTTCTGGGACCTGATCTTCGCGGGTTGCACCCTGGTTCTCCTTACCATCATCAGTTATTTCAGGTTCAGGAAAACCATCCATCATCCTCCGCATCATCAAACGCTGGTGGAGGCAACCGCAGCCACTCTCTATTTTCTGGAGCAATACCAGTTCGTCGAGCAACGGCCCGTCGATGCGCCAATGAAGGGAACCATGCTGTCGCGCTTGTCAGACGTCCTACCAAACTCCTGCGTCTTCATGGATTCGTCCCGCGACAACAAAGTCCGCTCACACCTCGCCCACGAACGGAATTCGCTGGCGGCACAGCGCACCGTCGCCGCCTGTTACCGCACCATCTACTCCCGGGCGAGAACAGGCCTCTCCTTCATCCGTACTGGAGTGGCTTTCGCGAGCATTGGTCTGGGCCTCATCGACTACTTCGGCCTCAGCCTGCTCACGATTCTGGATTGCTTTCTCGTAGCCGCCGGCATGGGCATGATTATAGACGGGACGCTCTGGTACTGGCCCGTCAGGAAAGAGCAGTGCGAGGCGTCGAAGTGCAGCGTGGTGTACTGAGGGGTATTACATGAAAATTTCGCATAAGATTATATTTGCCAACGTTTTCAATGTGCTGCTCATCATATTGACAGGGATCTTCTCCTACCATCTTCTCGACCTTGTTCTGACCAAGCTGCGCTTCACGGAAATAGCGGACGACCTCAACAAGTCCTTCCTGGAGATGCGGTTGTCCGAGAAGAACTACTTTCTTTACGGCGACGGAGCCGCGCTGCCGGATATTCTACAAAAACTATCTGAAAGCAAGTCCTTGATAGAAGAGACAAAGGACGACATCGTCAAGGCGACCGGGGAGGAGAACTTCCAGCAGCTCAATGAGAGCCTCGAAGCGTATCGGGAAGCAATCGAGAGTGCGCAAAGCGGGGGCGAAGCCGGAGAGGCACTCGATGAGAGTCAACCACAGGAGGCGGAGAACGCCAAGGCAAAGGCCGTCGAGGCCAGCGTCCGTGAGGCGGGGCAGAAGCTCAGGGAATTTTCAAGCCGAATCACCCGCCTCGAAAGAACCAATGTAAACGACATCATTTCGGGGTCGAGAACCGGCCTGCTCACTTCGCTGGTGGTGATTCTCATACCAGCCATAGCCGTGGGGCAGTTGATCGCCCGCAGGATGCTCGGCTCCTTCAAGGAAATCGAAAAAGCAGCGCATTCCATATCGGAGGGAAACTTCAGCAAGGTGGAATTAAAGGTTTCGTCCGATGAACTCGGGTCCGTTATAAAGGCGATCAACTCGATGTCTGAGGAGCTGAGCAACAGGGAAGAGATCATCATCCAATCGAAAAAACTCGCCTCCATCGGGATACTCACCGCTGGCGTCGCGCACGAACTGGGCAACCCTCTCAACAACATCTCCATGCTGGCTCAGGGCTACAGGGAGCTATACGACTCCCTGTCCAGGGAAGAGCGGCTGAACTTCATGGTGGAAGTCGAGGAGGAGACGGAGCGAATAAAAGAAATCGTAAAAAATCTCCTCGACTTCTCCAAGCCGAAGGAAGCTCACCTCATCAAGATGGGTATCAACGCCGTCATCGAGAAAAGCCTCAAGCTGGTGCAGAACATGATCTGCATCTGCAACATAGAGGTGCACTTATGCTTGTCCGACGGACTTCCTCTCGTTATGTTGGATGTGCACCAGATTCAGGAGGTCTTCATAAATCTGCTGACCAACGCCATCCAGGCCGGCTCTCCGGGAGACGCCATCACCGTGACATCGCGCCCAGGGGAGGACGGAGGCGGCGTCGAAGTCGAAATAAGGGACAACGGGCGAGGAATCCCCGCGGAACACCTGCCGCACGTATTCGACCCTTTTTTCACCACCCGGGGGACCAGCGGCACGGGACTGGGGCTTTTCGTCAGTTATGGCATCATTAAGAATCACCACGGGAGCATAGACGTAACCAGTGAGGTCGGTAAGGGAGCCTGCTTCACGATGCGCTTCCCCGCTTGCACGGAAGGAGACAGGAACTGACATGGCAAACTACAGGATTATGGTCATCGATGATGAAAACGTCGTCGGAAGGATGATTAAGGCGGTTATCGAGCAGGACCCGGAATACACGGTGGAAACCTTTCTGAATGCAACGCCCGCGTTGTCTCGCCTGAAAGAGGAGAAGTTCGACGTCGTCATCACCGACTTAAAGATGAAAGGGTTGGACGGCATGGACGTCCTCCGGCATGTGAAACAGGACTCGCCGGGCACCAAAGTGATAATGATAACGGCTTTCGCCAGCCTGGATTCAGCGATCGAAGCCATGCGGGGAAAGGTGGACGATTTCTTCCCAAAGCCCGTCAAGATCAAAGAGCTTAAGGAGTGCATCAGGCGTCTGCTCGGAAACTGATCCTATCGGCGCTGTAAAAGAAAATTGTCGCAAGGAAAAGCTGCGATGCTCGAAGCATTGGGTCAACCGGCCCCTGCTGGCAAAAAGCCGGGGCCGGAAGCCAACCGTCGGCGGCGGACGAACAGCCCCGTGCGCTCCGCCTGCACGCGTGCAGCAGGGAAAAGACTCAGCCGCTTATACTGTACTTGCTCAATTTTTCCCTCAATTCCTCCGAGACGTCCACGGATATGTTCTCACTGTAATCATAACACACCTGCACCGATTCCCCCTTGGCATAGACGATCTCATTATTCGAGCCGTCGATCAGCCTGTACGCCAAGCTAAAACTCTTCCTACCAATGTTCTCCACCCAAATCTGAAGGGTCACTTCGTTGTCAAGTCTGATAGACTTCAGGTAGTCGCAGCCCACATGAGCGACTATGAACGTGAAAGCAGCGGGATCGAGCGTCCCGAAAAGATCGAAATAGAGGTATTTCCTTCCCTCCTCAAAGTACGTGAAGTAAACAGAATTGTTTACGTGCCCCATGGCATCCATGTCCCTGAACCGAGTATGCATTTTGATCTCGAACACGCCCATGCGCTCTCCTCTCCCATCCGAACTTGTGAATCATCAGTTAACACAAAATTGAGGCATTAATTCATATCATCGGAATAATACGTATATGCGGCGAGCGGTCCACTCTTCTTCGGCTCTCGGCCCACCTCATCCATTGCTCAGCACCTCAAGTTCTTCCCACCGCAGATACATCGCCTCCAACTCTTCCTCCAGGCGCTCCAAGGCCGCCTTGGCTGCAGCAATAGCGGCTCCGTCCTGCTGGTAGAACGATGGATCCGCCATCCTGCCATACATCTCCTTTTGCAAAGACTCGAGCTCCTCGATCCGCTGCGGCAGAGCCTCCAGCTCCCGTTGCTCCTTAAAGCCGAACTTCCGGCGTCCCTCCTGCCGGGGGCGGGGCTTTTCGACCTTAGCAGGCGCTCCCCCGGTCTTCACCACGGCCTCGGCGACGGTCCGCTGACGTATCCAGTCGTCGTAGCCCCCCACATATTCTCCAACCTTCCCCTCCCCCTCCATGGCAAGCACGCTGGTCACCACATTGTTGAGAAAGCTCCGGTCGTGGCTCACCAACAGGAGCGTTCCAGGGTAGTCCAGAAGAAGGTCCTCCAGCAGTTCCAGGGTTTCCGCGTCCAGGTCATTAGTGGGTTCATCCATGACAAGAACATTCGCCGGCTTGATGAAAAGGCGCGCGAGCAGCAGCCGGTTGCGTTCGCCACCCGAAAGGATGCGCACCGGCGAGCGGGCCCGGTCCGGAGAAAACAAGAAGTCCTGCAAATACCCTATGATGTGGCGGGGCTTGCCGTCGAAAATGATCGTATCGTTGCCCTCGCCTACATTCTCTATGACCGACTTCTCCGGGTCGAGTTGTTCTCGGAGTTGGTCGAAATAGGCTATGTCCAGGTGGACTCCATGTCGGACCTCCCCCTCCAGAGGCTTCAACTCCCCGAGCAGCAGCCTCAGCAAAGTGGTCTTTCCAGCCCCATTGGGTCCGATCACTCCAATTCGGTCGCCGCGCATAATGGTCGTGGAAAGTCCTTGAATTATGGGCCGTTCCTGCGCGTATCCGTAGCTTACGCCTTCCGCCTCAATAATCAGCTTGCCCGACCGTTCGGCGTCTTGCGCCCTCATTCGGACGGACCCCGCGCGCTCCCGGCGCGCGCGGCGGGCTTCGCGCATCTTCTCGAGCTCCCGCACCCGGCCCTCGTTTCGCGTGCGCCGCGCCTTAATTCCCTGCCGAATCCAGGATTCCTCCCTGGCGAGCTTCTTGTCGAATTGCCGCCACTGCTCTTCTTCCGCTTCGAGAACGGCTTGACGGCGTTTGAGGAACTCGTCGTAACCACACGCCCAGTCAATGATGCGCCCCCGGTCCAACTCGATGATGCGGGTCGCGAGCTTTCGCAGAAAAGTGCGGTCATGCGTTACAAAGAGGAGCGTTCCTCCGTAGCGCAGCAGAAAGTCTTCCATTCGGGTGATGGAGACGATATCGAGGTGGTTGGTCGGCTCATCGAGCAGCAACAAGTCCGGGTCGCGAACGAGCCCCCTTGCGAGCAACACCCGGCGCTTGAGTCCGGCGGAGAGGGATTCAAAGCGGGCTTCGGGGTCCAGATCCATCCGCGACATGGCCATTTCCACCTGCTGTCGCATCCTCCATTCGGCTCCCTCGTGGGGCATTTGTTCCCCCGAGGCGCTTAATCCGTTTAGCCCGGACGCGACGACCTCATAGGACGACCCCTTGATTCCCTCTGGGGCCTCTTGGGGCAGCATGGCGGCCTTCGCGCCCGGCTCCAGGATGACGGTTCCTTCGTCGAGAGACGCTTCACCATGGATTACGCGCATGAGGGTTGACTTTCCCGCGCCGTTTCGCCCTAGCAGGCAAACGCGCTCCCCCCGTTCAATCTGGATGTTGATATGGTCGAAGAGCAGCGCTCCGCCAAGCCCCAAGGTAGCGTCCCGTATACTGATGAGAGCCATTGCCGCAAGAATCCTTCCCGCGCCACAAAAGGCGAAAAAAATGCTATTCCGATTTATTGGCCGCGCCCGATCCATCCGCGAAGCCCCGGCGCAACTCCGGAGGCGAGGGATGCACCGCTTCAAAAACCGATCCCGTCGCGGGATGGCGGAGCACGATGCGCTCGGCGTGCAGCAAATACCCGAGATCTCCCGGCAAGGCAGGGTCCCGCGAGTGGAAGCCTCCGCCTTTTACATAAAGGGGGTCTCCCACCAGGGGATGTCCCACCGTCGCAAGATGGATGCGTATCTGATGGGGTCTGCCAGTCTCGATGCGAACTTCCAGCAGAGAACATCCGCTCCGGCATTCGATCACCCTGACCCGGCTCACCGCGCGCTTGCCCGAAGCCGAAGCCACATGCAGGGCGCCGAGACGGGGATGGGGCGCCAGCCCTATCGGCGCATCTATGGTAAAGTTGTCGGAACTTGGAACGCCCGAAACGAGGGCGCGATAAATCTTCGTCGTCCCGTTATTCCGGAACGCCTCGCAAAGCATCGAGCGGGCCCTTGCCGTTCGCGCAAATACAACAATCCCCGAAGTCCCGCGGCCAAGGCGGTGCACCGGGGTCGCCTCGGGATATTGCTTCCTCACGACGCTGAGAAGAGTGTGCTCCAGGAACCCCCCGGCAGGGACCGTCGGCAGTCCTCGAGGCTTTCCCACGACGAGCAATTCTTTGTCCTCATGGATGCTA
This sequence comes from uncultured Syntrophobacteraceae bacterium, assembly GCA_937958025.1. Classification (GTDB taxonomy): domain Bacteria; phylum Desulfobacterota; class Syntrophobacteria; order Syntrophobacterales; family Syntrophobacteraceae; genus CALFXO01. The sequence goes on along the minus strand of CALFXO010000029.1, from coordinate 62,653 downwards.
TCAAACCCAAGAGGAACCTCCGGCTCGTCCCATGGCGGACGGCGCCACGCCAGCCGCTGTCCCGACCTCAGAATGTCACCGGGCCTGGCGGCGCGTCCATCCAGGAAGACCTCTCCCTTTTCCAGCCGCTCGCGCCACGCTTCTTCCGAAGAATGCGCGTAGCGACCGCTCAGGTAAGCGAGCACACAGAGTCCCCCACCCTTTGCTCCTATCTGCTCCCGATATTCAAATCCCTTGTTTAACGCCACCCCGCCTTCTCTCCAATACCGCGATTCACATGTTCCTTGTTATTGACGCCATCCACCAATGGGGCAGCCTCTGCATGCCCGCCCCCCTCCCGGCAAGCTCGCCCTTGCGGATGCACCAAGAAGCAATCTAACCGATGCATATCGAATTGGGGAGACAAAATATCGGCGGGCGTTCAAGCATGCAACGCAAGGCGTAGGATTAAGCGCCATTCAATGCCATCGGCAACCGGTTCATGCAAAGGTATGTGATGCAAATCTAAAATACTGGCGTATAATACGTCCAAAAGCAAAACCGGGTTGATGCGGCGCATTGTCCGCTACAAACAAATCCAATCATTTTCAGCACTTCGTTCCGGACTGCCCGGAGGAAGGCCAATAGCGGCAGGGAGCCACCCATGTCCACAGTCCTGCGCGCCGCCGAACCGGAGGACGCGAATGTCATTTGCGAAATATTCAGACTGTCCATCCTCGATCTCTGCGCGGATTACTACACGGTTGACCAATTACTGGCTTGGGCGAAGTCGTTTGAGCCCAATGCCATCCGCTATGCGATCGGGAATGGACAGGCAAAATTCTTCATTGTGGAAGTAGATAAGCGCGTTGCCGGGTTTTCGGTCTTTTACGACGGCATGGTGCGGGCGCTCTACGTACATCCATTATTTGCGGGAAAAGGATTGGGAGCCGCGCTCTTGAATGCAGCCGAAGCAGAGGCTAGAAAACAGGGTGTGAAGAAGCTCCTGGTGGCCGCGTCCAACAACTCACAGCCATTTTACAAGAAGCAAGGATTCAAAGTGATCGCGGACGCCGAATATCCCTTGGCCGGCAACCTGACGATGCACTGCTATACCATGGAAAAGGAAATTTAAACGCTCAAATGAGAAATGTCTTCACATCGAAAGATCATGAAACGCCCTTAGCCTGCTTGCCCCCTATAATCCCCATTGTCAGCAATGCCAGAAATAGAAAGCCTAATTCCCATCCTGTCGCAGCCGGGACATCTGTGGGGTAAGACGCGTTGTCAAGAGGGCTAGTTTCGGCCTGCACTTCAACGCCGTCCGCGAAGCCGTCACCATCCGTATCGGCAGCGTTAGGGTCCGTGCCGTATTGATATTCCTCAAGATCGATCAGACCGTCCAGGTCTATATCTCCCGATCCGTCCCTGCTCATATCGCCAAACATTTCGATTTCCCATTCAGCGGGCATTCCATCCCCATCCATGTCCATGGCGCCCACATTGATGCGCGGCTTCGTAATTCCGGCAGATGCGTAGGTTATCAAGTCGCCGTAGTTTTTGAGCTCGGCCCGCACTTCCTCGGGAGACGCGAACGCCCCCGTCGCGGCTTTCACCGCGCTCTGCATTATGGCCGCCGCACCTGCCGCATACGGGCAAGCCGCTGAAGTGCCGCCGAAGGCCGAACTGCACCCTCCCCCAAGCCTAGTGGTGTAAGTGTTGTTTGATGGAGCGAAGATATCAAGAAAGCTGGCTGTGTTTGAATAAGGCGCCACCTGGTCAGCCGTGGTGCTGTAGGACCACGCGATCTTGCCCGTGGAGCACGACGAATAGTCCTGCATATTCTCGGCGCAGGAAGCCGCATTTACGCAAAATCCCACGCCGCCGATGTTGGCGTCGAACACCCCTCCGACCGATACGACATAGGATATACAGGCAGGCCAGGCAAGTTTGTCACAATATCCGTTGTTGCCGGCCGATGCAAAAATAGTGATCCCCGCTGCGACGGCATTCGCGGCCGCTTCGGTCATGGCCGAAGAAGCATCGTCGCATTCTTCGTCATAGCCGCCGCCCCCAAAACTTGTGCTGATAACCATAATGGGATTGTCTGGATCGTCGTCCTGGTGGGTTATGCTCCATTCCCAAGCCGCTATCATGTCGGACTCGTATGCGCTCCCACTCGACCCGTAAGATATCTTGAGCGCATAAAGTTTTGCGTCGTGCGCCACGCCGCCGATATAATCCCCGTAAGTAGCGGAGGAGCCAGCCGCGATTCCAGCGCAGGCGGTCCCATGCCCGTACTCATCCATGGGGTCGTCATCTTCGTCGGCGGGATCGTTGCTCTCGCCTCCAAAGTCATAGCCGCCAATCACCTTGTTGTTCGGAAATCCACCTCCCCCGAGTTGTGCGTGAGTGTAGTCGATTCCCGTATCGCAGACGGCGATCGCTACGCCGGTCCCGCTGTAGACGCTCCGCACAGTTATAGCATTTATCAGGGGAATGCCCTGCGCGAGGTGCGCTTCCAGCACATGGTCTACATCCACCCGCTCCACATCTGAATCTTCGAGCAACTGTTGAAGGCCTTTCTCCGTGACGGTTGCGGCAAAGCTCGGAATGTAAGAAAATCGATTATTCACGGTTGTTTCCCGCGCAGGCAGGCGGTCTATGACGGCTTGTTGGATGGTGCGCGCGACTTCTCGAACTTCTCTCTTGCCAGAGGCGTTCCTGAATTTTGCCGGTCTAGGAGTCCATTCGAGAGCCTTGAGCGTCACGATGACATGAACTGCGTCATCACCCTTTTCAAACCCCTCGAGCACTATATCCGGACGATATAGTTTAGGGTTGTTGCAAAGGCTTCTCAAGAGCGCGGTTGCCTGTTCCCGTCCCTCAGCGGCGATTGCCCCCTCCGTGAGAAGCGACAACCCGAAAGATGCCGCGATAGCCAGTAGCGCCGTAAAAAGAACTCCGCCTCGCATTCGTATTGATCCTTCGTCGTAGAACGCCTGTCTCTCAAAGGCTCCGGAATCGGTCGGCGTCAACCGAAATAACGCCTGCCGCCGCAGCCTGTTCTTTTTTCCGCACGTCGCGCAGAAAATCAACCTGCCATCAGCTCGCTTATAGAACAACATTATGGAGAAACAATGCCAGAATGAAGATTTTTGGCGCCCGGAAAGCGCGGCGATGTTCGGGCAACGGTATGAACGAAGATCGGTCTTGCCAGACGTCCGCATTATGCGGCGTCAGCGCGCCAAGGCATGGCTGGAGGCGTTCTCCGGAGAGTCTCGGGTCTTCCGGAATAAGACGTTCATGGCGGACAGGGTCATTTCCGGACGTTTGGAAAGCCCCATTCCGCCATGATGACGTTCTTCTCGGGCGGGTTAATATTCCCTGAGCTTCCCTAGCTGATTTTGACTCCACGCCGGAGCAGGTCGTCGAAATAGTCGATGGTTTTCTTCAACCCTTCATCCAACTGCGTTTTGGGCTCCCATCCGAGCTTCTCGCGCGCCACGCCGATGTCGGGGCGGCGCTGCCTGGGATCGTCGGAAGGCAGGGGCATGAAAATAATTTCAGACCGCGATCCAGTCATCTTAATGACTTTCTCGGCCAGTTCGAGAATGGTGAACTCGTTTGGATTTCCAACATTGACGGGGCCAGTGAAGCCATCGGGGGTCCCCATCAACCGCATGAGCCCATCCACGAGGTCGTCAACGTAGCAGAAGGAGCGAGTCTGAGCGCCCTTCCCGTAAACCGTGATAGGCTTCCCCTGGAGCGCCTGGATGATGAAATTAGATACGACCCGGCCGTCGTTGGGATGCATTCGCGGTCCATAGGTGTTGAAGATGCGGGCCACCTTGATATTCAGTTTGTGCTGCCGGTGATAATCGAAGAAAAGCGTCTCGGCGCAGCGTTTTCCCTCGTCATAGCAGGAACGCAGACCAATCGGATTCACGTTGCCCCAGTACGACTCCGTCTGCGGATGTACGCTGGGGTCCCCATACACTTCGGAAGTGGAGGCTTGAAGTATCTTGGCCTTCACTCGTTTCGCCAAGCCGAGCATGTTGATAGAGCCGTGCACGTTGACCTTGGTGGTCTGCACCGGGTCGTTCTGATAGTGAATCGGAGACGCGGGGCAGGCCAGATTGTACACTTCGTCCACTTCGAGATAGATAGGAAAGGTGATGTCGTGCCGCAGCACCTCGAAATAGGGCTCCGTGTAAAGGTGCGCTATATTGCGTCTGCTGCCCGTGTAAAAGTTGTCGACGCAAAGTACGTCATAATCTTTTTCGAGGAGTCGCTCACAGAGATGCGACCCGAGAAACCCGGCTCCGCCGGTGACCGCAACGCGCTTTCGAATGTGCATGGAACCTCTGGCCTCCATGTAATGAATTAAATTAACATACAATTCCACTCAACGTCTGGCGCTCCTGGGGATCGGGAGACCGCCAGAATCTTGGGCGGATAAGGCATCAGTAAATATTGGAATTCGCCAGATCTCGGACAACATCTTCCAGGGAGCTGAATTCGTGTGAAAACCATGTCTTCAGGTGCGTATTGTCGGCGACCAGCTCGGGCGGATCTCCGGGCCGGATAGCGCGCTCCTCCATATTCACCTTGAGGTTCAATGCCTCTTCGACGGACCGCACCAGTTCACGCACCGAACTCCCGATCCCGCGTCCCACATTGGAAATATGCCGGGGCTGGGTTTCGATCCGCTTCATGGCTTCGATATGGGCGCGAGCGAGATCCATCACATACACATAATCCCTTATTGCCGTTCCATCGTGGGTGGGGTGGTCCGTTCCATACATATAAAAGGGAGACCCGGTCTTGGCTGCGCGCATGAGGTTCGGAAGCACGTGGGTTTCCGGCTCGTGCCGCTCGTAGATTTCTCCTTCGGGATCATTCCCGACTACGTTGAAATAGCGCAGGGCGGCGAAATGGATGCCCACGACGGGCGCCACCGCCTCGATCACCTGTTCGCACTGCCACTTGGACAGGCCGTAGGGGTTCTTGGGTTGCTTCGGGTGATCCTCCCTGATGGTTGGAGTCTGCGCGTCGCCATACACCGCGCAGGAACTCGAAAAGACCAGCCGTTTCGTTCCGGCCCGTTTCATGGCCTTCAGCAGAGTGATCGTTCCCTCTACGTTGTTGCTGAAATACTTTTCGGGAAGCCTAGTGGACTCCTCGACGTACGCTTTCGCCGCAAAATGAATCACCGCATCCACTTTGAAGCGGGTCAATGCCTGATAAAGCGCCTCTTCATCCCGAATATCCCCGAATGCGAAGGGACCGAACTTCACCCACTCGATCCAGCCATTTGAAAGATTGTCATAAACAATAGGGTTCCACCCTTCCTTCTTCAGCAATTTGGAGGTGTGAGAGCCAATATAGCCCGCGCCTCCCGTGACCAGCACATTCACTGATTTCCTCCTTGCGGTCTACGTCCGGTGAAAACGCTCTCTAACTCCGAAACGGCTGCAACATAGCAGTATGCTGTAGAAAAGACAATCATATTAAGCGCTCGGCCAAATACTCCGCACTGCTCCGCGTCTCCGGTTCTTCGCGCTAAAAATTGCGGCTATAGCGCTTGTTTTTGATCATGCGTCGAACCATAATAGAAGCGACGATCTTCGGACCGGACGCCAATAAACGCCGTTGCCGCGGCGGTGAACAAGGAGGAGAGCCATAGTGTCGGATTTAAGAGGAGCAACCGAGCAAGGATACTCATATTGTCTGATAAATATAGAGTGCCTGCCAAGCTCGTCAAATTACAATATCCTCATGGACCTGGACGAACCCATCGAAGACGTGTTCCCGCAACTTGCGGCGTGTCTGCCCGGATGCACCTATATCCACGGCGCCGGAGTCATGCAGGTCATGGATGCAGGACATATCATCGCGATTCACCCTTCGAGGCTGACTATCACCGATATCGGCGGGTTAGACGAGGCGGCGGAGATCTGCCGGAGATATTATAGGAAGATCTGCGACGTCAGGGAGCGGAAAGATTCCATTACGCCGGTCTACGAGAAGCGCCCGTTACTGAGTGTGATCGAGATCCTCAAGCTGCTGCCGAGGACCAACTGCGGAGCGTGTGATGCGCCATCCTGCATGGCGTTCGCAGCCAAGGTCTTTCGCCGGGAGTGCGCAATCTCCAAGTGCGCCCCGCTCGCAGAAGACGAGGAGTTCTGGAACGCTCTGCCGGAAGAACTCAAGAACCAAGGAGCCTGAGAGTATCATGACTGATGACGAGTTCGTGCCCATCCACACGCTTAGTGACCGTTTTGAAGCGGACCTGCTCATGGGGGCGTTGCAGCAAGAGGGAATTCCGGCAATGCTCAGGTCATTTGAAGAAACCGCTTATGCGGGCATTTTTACGCCCCAAAAGGGCTGGGGCAAGATTTTTGCGTCCAGGGAATACGCCGACAGGGCTCGAGAGGTCATCGGAGCGATTGTTGCCCAGGAAAAGCGGGGACGTCTCTACGAATCTCCCGAGGAAATCGACCCTCTCCTCTGGGAGAGTCTCCGCAATGCAGTCCCGGAGGAAATCTGCCAGCGAGCCCTCGTGCAATACGACCCCGAATCGTCCTCTTACATCGTCCCCTTTCTCGGCTCCGCCTTCCTCGTTTCCATTGAAACCAGAAGCGTCGAACCCGTCGATGCGGATAATGCCCCTGTTTTTCACAAGCTCACTTTTCAATTCCACCTTGCCATGCTCCATTACCTGCTGGAGGCTCAGGATGCTCCGCTTGCCAATAGGTGGGTCAGCGAAAAAGAGCTGCCAGGCGGAAGTTTTTTCTTTCGCGGGCCTCACGAGATGCCTGTCAAACCGCTATTGAAGCGCATGGACGCTAATCCCGGCGCTTTTCGCAGCGCCGCCGAAAAACTGGGCGGGAAGTTGGCGGAAGGAGGAGATATTGCGTATCGCTTCACGGTTCTTCCCCGCATCCCTTTGCTCTTTCAATTCTGGGATGGGGACGAAGAATTCGAGGCGGCGCTCCACATACGCTTTGATGCATCGATCACTACGCACATGCCAGCGCTTGACGTGATCCTATCGCTGGTCAACGTCGTTGCTTACTGCCTTGCCCGGGTCATGAAGGATAATCCCGCCTGAACTTTGGTGATAATGCAGGGCTGCAATACGTGCAGAGCTAGAAGCGCGGTCCCCGCGCGGCAGGGAGCATTCTGCAAAGGTTCGCCATCCTCCCATTCTTCTGCGGTGTTGACCATGTGAACTGGAAGAAATGAATGAACGGGGGACAAGGTCCCCCTCTGTTCATTCACACTTCATCACCTTTACTAAAACATAAACTTGATATTGCCGTAAATGCCAAAGGGGGCCCCGGTCTGGTACGTCGCTGCGTTCGTCGTAGCCGCAAGGGCATCATCTGCGGTATTGATCGCCGATATATACTTCGTGTCGAAGATGTTCGTCGCGGTTAGACGGATTTCAACCGATTTTGCGAAGAACACGTCTTTTAGCGCATACGCGATGTCGAAATCCACTATCGTGGCGTCATCCACCTTTTCGGTGTTCAGCACGTCCCCGTACCTCTTGGACATATATCTGACGGAAGGAGTGAGCTCGACGCCGAACAGCTTATATGTCAGCGCTCCCTTAGCCATGTATTCGGGTGCGTCCGGCACTTGGTTCCCATCGGCTGCTACGGTGCTGTTGGACCCCGTCTTCAGATCCTCCGTGAAATAATATTTATTGTAAGAAAGCGCCAGCAGGAAGTCCAGGTTCTTCATAATGGGGCCGCTGACGGGCAGCTCGAACCCATAGGCAAATGCATCCGCGCCATTGTACGGATATGTAACGTTGTAGTTTGCATCATAAACCCTCGCCTGCTTGTTCTTTACAAAAGACACGAACGCGTTGGGGTTTAAGGATATGTCTTTCATCTTGTACTTGACGCCAAAATCGAAATTGTCCGATATTTCAAGGTCCAGCTTGTCCCATAGCTCCTGGAGCGTCACCCCTCTCGACACAAAGTTAGCCCTCTGTTGAACATAAGTGGGAAAGAGGTTGACATCCAGGCCATAGGTTCTGGTGTAGTCCACATAAATCGTCGCATTGGGAGCCACGTTATAACCCAGGTAAGCGCTTGGCAGCCATTCCCGAAAAACCTTTTCTCCAACGCTGGCCCAAGGGTCGAGAATCCCGTTGCGTATGGCCTTTTCGTAATCCTGACTCGTTGAAGCGTTGGTTCCGTTAGTGTAGCTTCTAAGCGCGCCCAGTTCAAAATAAAGATACCGCATTCCCGCAGAATAGACAAAATTCCCCAACTGACCGCTGAGTTCCGTAAATGGCGAATAGAAGTTCTGATTGTCGTTGTCCGCGAGCACTGCATATCCCGCAAATTTGAGGCCATTTGAACCCACCGTGTACTTTTCCTGATTGGTCGGTGGACCAGGAGGCTCCTGGCTGTGGGTCCAGAAGCCGAGCTTTGCGTTGATTTCCTTTGAGATATTTTTCTCGTACTTAAGGATGCCGCCGAACACCTCGTGGTCCATGTCCCACTTTACGACGTTCGCGCTCGATGCGTAGTAGTACGTGCCCTGGTCGTTAAAATAATAGGGCTTCAGGGAAATTTTAGAATCCGAAGTGAGGTTCGTCTCCAGGTTCGCAACCAGGGCCGTATCCTCAAAGTGTTGCTTATTGTAGTCGTAATACTGGGAGTTCGTCTTGTCGTTACCGTAATCTTTGTCGAAGTATTTGTCCAGATCGCGCGTCTCGGCGTAGGTCAGCGTGTAGTAATTATGATGATCGTCCCGGTTATGGGTGACAAAGAGTTCCGTTTTAAACCTATCCGTGGGATTGAACACAACTCCCATCGAACCATTTGTCCGTTCAAGATCTCCATCTCCCTTGTACTTATCGCTCAACGTCTCGGAGAAGGACCCGAACGCGGACGCCTTGCCGATATCTCCGGTGTCTAACCGCAGGAATGTTCTATAGTAATTGTCGCTCCCAAATGATTGCGAGACCTCGCCTCCTAATGTATGTGAAGGCCTTTTAATGTTCATATCGACCTTGCCGACAAGATTCGAGAAGCCCAGCCCCTTATCGACAGGTATGTACCCCTTGTAAATGTCTATGCTGTCGATATTCTCCAGGTCAAATATCGTCTTTCCGCCGCCGGGATTGCCATGTATGGGAACGCCGTCATAAGATTTCAGGTTGCCCGGCCCTGTCTGTTTCTTGCCTCGAATTCTTATTGAGTCATGGAACCCGTTTTCATTCGTGCCAAGAGCGTCGACGGCGCTGTAATTAATAGACGGCGACATTTCTATCACCTTGAATACGTTGATGTTGCTTTGACGTCCGAATACACTGATACTCTTCTCCGTGTAGCTCTCCTTGTTTACGGGCTCCAGCACGTTGAGCGGCATCATGAACATGTCGATGGGAGCGCCGTAAACGGTGAGTTGCTCGAGTTCAACCGCATCCGGTCCTTTTTTTGTTTCTTCATTCTCCGCAGCCGACGCATGCGGGTGAAACAACAACGCCGTCGCGGCCATGGCCATGCCAATTAGGGTCAACTTAGCACAGTGGTGATTCATGCATCCCTCTCCTTCCATTCCTCGCGGTAACCACTTGTATGAGTATGATGGGTTATATAGCCTCGCTTGATCCGACGCTGCGTCGCCCAACGCCCCCTTCCATTTCCATCCATCCTCGGCGACAGCTGGCATGCTGAAGAATGATCGGCGTCGATCGGATCAACCGTCAGACCCGTAATGGTGGCTGTGACAGGCAGGAGTCTCCGAACACCCTTTCCACAACGCTTGCCTGTCGACACGAAAAGACCGAATGCGCGTTTCCTCAGGTCTTGGGCCTCAGTCCCGCAGCAGATGAACATCCTCCGGAAAAACGGAAATCGTGACCGGAGCGCCGGTCGAAAGCCCCAGACTGCGCCATTCGGAAAACGAAACGCCAACCTGCCAGCGTCCGCCTCCCTGACAGTAAATGTCAACGCGCGCGCTACCGATCACTATGTCACTCACCACCGCTTCCCATGAATTGGGAGGACAGCTTGCGCTTCCTCTTCCCGCGGACAACCGGAGATGGGCTGCACGTATGAGCGCGGACCCCGCCCCTTCGGGGAGGCTCCCCGAAAGAGGCCCGAGAACAGGTCCCCCGCCCACGTCAAACCACATCTCGCCCGACAACCATCGAGCCATCCCCTTCACAATGTTCTCGCCCCCAAGAAACCGCGCGGCGAACAGAGTTTCGGGCTTAAGGAAAACATCCATAGAGGGTCCCGTCCTCTCCATGCGGCCCGCGTTCATCACCGCCATGGAGTCACCCAGTTCCAACGCCTCCGAAAAATCGTGAGTCACATGGATGACCCCCATGCCTCCTTCCGAATGCAGGTCGCGGAGCAGCCCTCGAATTTCCGCGCGCGTGCACGGATCGAGGGCCGATAGCGGCTCGTCGAGGAGCAGGAGTTTTGGAGCAGTTAGTATCGCCCTCGCGAGAGAAACCCTCTGCTTTTCCCCGCCACTCAGGAAACCCGGACGACGCTCCAGCAAGCCGCCGATGCCCATCCGCTCGACCAGTTCACCCATTCGCTTCCTGACAGCCGGGTCATTCTCCAGCCCCTGAGCTCGCGCCCCAAACAGGATATTTTCCTCCACTGTTGCGAACGGATAGAGCAGGCCGTCCTGGCAAGAGTATCCAAAGCGCCTTTTTTCGGGGGGCGTTCGCGTCAGTTCCCACCCCAGGAAGAATACAGACCCGCTGGCAACGCGGCGCAATCCGGCCAGGGACTCGAGGAGAAGCGTTTTCCCGCAGCCCGTTGGCCCAATCACCGTCAGATACTCGTCTCCTCCCATGGTGAAGGAGACGTCGTGCAAACGGAAAGTCCCTACCAGTACGTTCAGCGCGTTCACCGCGAGCAAGGCGCCGCTCATTGCCCATGCTCTCCCGGCATGAACACCTTGAGCATCATCAGCAGCGCGAACGCCATGAGGAGCATTACAACGGCAGCGGCGATAGCGAAATCGACATCACCGAGCGAAATATTGAGAAAAATCGCCGCAGGCAGGGTTTCCGTCTTCATTCTGGTGATTCCCGCCAGCATCGCCACGGCGCCGAACTCGCCGAGCGTCCTCGCCCACACCATAGTCGCGCCGCCCAGCAGGCTCCTCCTGGTCAGCCGAAGCGTCACCCTGAAAAAGACCTTGGCAGGGGTATAGCCCAAAGTGCGCGCGAGGTTTTCAAGGCGGAGATCGACGGTTTCAAACGCCTGCCGAAAAACCTTAATCCCGAAGGGAACGGCCACGAACCACTGAGCCGCTATCACCCCTCGATAGGTGAATACGATATCCCAGTCGGCCTTTGCGAGAACGCCCCCCAGAACTGGACCGAAAAAGATGAGCAAAGCAATGCCGCTCACCAGGGGTGGAAGCATGATTGGAAGCTCCAGGGCAGAGGCGACCGCCACCTTCCCTGGGAAATCAAATCTTGCAAGGAAATAGGCTGCGGGGATTCCGGTCAGGACCGCGGCCGCGGTCGCAACCGCCGTTGTCCCGAGCGAAAACAGGACAGCGAAGCGAAATTCCGGGTCTCGAGCCAGCGAAACGAACCTGCCCCAATCCGGATGAAAGAGCAGCGTCGAGAGAATCAGCACGACCGCGAGAGCGGTGAAGCCGAAAATCAGCCCGATCGCCCACTGGAAAACGGTTCCCCCCCTTCTCCCCACTTTCGCCGGTCTCCGTCAGGGTGCGGATTGGAAACCGCAAGCAGCGAAGACCCCGGGAGCGTTTTCCACCAGAAACGCCTCGAAATTCCTTGCCTGACCCGGATGCTCCGCAAAGGAAAGAACTGCGCAATGTATTGTCCCGATTACATTGACTTTCGGATCAATCCTTATGATATCGATTTTCCCCTCGGCCTTGCCGATCGCGTTGTAGCTCACAACCGCCGCGTTGCCCTGTCCCATCAATAGAGCGGCAAGAACCTGCGACGGGGTTGCCATGGATGCTACCGTGTTCTTCTCCACCTGCGCGGTTATTCCCAACCTATCGAAGACCTTTATCGCGTCCCCTCCGATCGCGGTAGCCTTGGCGTCCGGCATGAGCAGCTTGACTCCGGGCTTGGCAAGGTCCCGAACATCCTCGATTCCCGCTGGGTTTCCCTTAGGCGTTGCGATCACCGGGACGTGGCTGGCAAGCGGCGCTGTCACATCAGCGACCATTCCTTTATCGCGTGCTTTGTCGATAAAACTCATATCACCCGGGATAAAGACGTCCCCCTTGCGCCCCGTTTCCAGCTGGGTTAGAAGAAATCCGGAATTATTGAAGATCAGCTCGACTTTCACGCCGGTTTTCTTTTCATACATGGCAGCCAGTTGCAGGCAAGGCTCTTTTAACTGTCCTCCAACGTACGCTACAAGCGACGTTTGTTTTACATAGTTTTCCCCACCCTCAACGGCGGACAATCCTCCTAGCTCCATGCCCAGTAATGTCAGCGCAACAAGAGATAAGGTCAGAGCGATCGATCCAGGCGCTATCTTCGGCATAATGCTCCCCATGGACTTTATGATTAATCCCACCGTTGCGATGGATCGCTAGCTTCCGCGAGATCCCTGCGTTGTGCACGGGATGCCCGCTCTGTTCTCCCGAAACTACCCGAAGACAATGCAATCCGAGCCCATCCGCACCTGATAACAGTTATTTGTAATGTATGTAAACTATTCCATTGGCATCTCTATGTCAATTAGTATATTAAACACGACATTTTTGTAAATCTAATTCCTTGGGCCGCACAGTGTGGAGAAAAACGTTGGATGGATGCGTGCTATTCAAGGCATTCATGACAGGCTATGCATAATTCTTTATCCTGTTACAGGCCCGCAATGTTGGCGTTGTGTTTTTACATCTCAGGAGACTCAACGGACAAAGTTATTTTTATGTAACCTTGAAAAAGTATAGTATGGATTTCAAAGGGGAAGGGGCGGCGTTTGCGGTTATTCTCAACGAGGAGGATCAATAAATGGAAAGGAAGATCGTTTGTTTTCTTACGGCTGTCATTGTTTTCGCGAGTATGGCGCTCTCGGCTCTATCCGCCGAGCCGACGATCCCCAAGGATGAAAGAAAACTGACGACGCTGGGAAAATACGTCACCTCCGTGGAGGCGTATGAAATGTGGAAGGCAGCCCCGGACAAGGTCAAAATCATCGATTGTCGAACTCCGGAGGAGTACGTGTTTGTCGGTCACGCTCCCATGGCCTACAATGTCCCTTCGATGCTCTGGACCGATAAATGGAATGAAGAGAAGAAAAACTACGACATGAAGGACAACCCGGACTTTGAAGCCCGTATGAAGGAAATATCCCCGCCGGACGGCGTCATCATGATAATGTGCCGCTCTGGCCACAGAAGCGCGGCTTCCGTCAATCGGCTTGCCAATGCAGGATTTACCAATATCTATAGCATCATAGACGGCTTCGAGGGCGACAAAATAGCCGAAGAGGACAGCTTTTTCAAAGGAAAGCGTCTGAAGAACGGGTGGCGAAATTCGATCGAGCCTTGGACGTACGACTTGGATTCAAAGCTGGTTTACGCCCCGGGCAAATAGACGCGCCACAGGTTGGAGTTCGTCCGCCCACTCCCCTTTTTCCCTTTGAAGGCGCGCGTTCGCCCCCGGAGCATTCAATGGCGGACGCAATGGTTGCGCCCCTCCCAGCCTCAGTCCCCCGCGGAAAGCCCAGCGAGGCACATTACGCTACTCCCGTATTACCGAAGCTTGCATATTCTCCTTGCGATTGAAATCGGCGGCATATTTCGTGGCTTTCTCCCGGCTGTCAAAACTCCCGACTAGCACGCGGTTCCACTTGCCCTCGAAAAGCTCCATGCGGGAAGCGTATCCCTTCGACTTAAGCTGTTCGACAAGCTTCTGTGCGCCCTCCTTGTTCTTCAGCGAAGAAACCAAAACGCAAAAGCGCTCCTCGGATTTGGACTGCGCGGAGGCATCCTCCCTTGGGATAGGCCGCCTCGCATCGGCTGCGTCCTTCGCAGTCGGGACCCCGGCGAGCGCCGCCGACTTGTTCGATAGAGATTGCTGGTACTTGAGGCTTTCAACCATATTCTCCGGTGTATCCCATGTGCTCGCAACCTCTTCGGGCACAGGTTCGGGCTGTTTTCCCAATCCCAGGAAATGCAGGAATTTTGCCCGAACAGATACGTCTTTCGCACTGACCATGGGAACTTCCCGTCCGACAAGCACGCCAAAGACGAACATCCAGACAAGCGCTACAACCAAGGTCAATCCACCAAAAAAAAGCTTGCCGACGCTCAATTCGACCCGGTAACGCCAGAGTTCCGCCTCTTCCGGCCCCTTGTCGACCGTTCTGGTTGGAAGCGGCCTCTTCGTGGGGTAAGCCATGGGAAAGTCTCCATCCAATGCTCGCTACATTTTTTCCGGGGCTTTCACGCCTATCAGTCTTAGCGCGTTCTGCAAAACGGTGCGAAGAGCGTGCGCGAGGTAAAGTCGGGCGCGCGTCAACTCCGCCTCTTCCCCCAAGATGCGATTGCGATTGTAGTAGCTATGAAAGAGGGACACTAGGTCGTGTAAATAATACGGTATGCGATGCGGCTCCAGGAATTGGGCGCTGCTAGCGACTACCCAAGGGAGTTCGCCTAGCATCTTGACAAGATGCCGTTCTTCGGGAAGCTGCAACAATCCGAGTTCGGGAGGGGCCGCAACTGACAGGTCGACGGAAACGCCGCGTTCCTTCGCCACCTCGAATATACTGCAAAGACGAGCGTGCGCGTACTGAACGTAATAGACGGGGTTGTCGTTGCTTTGCATCTTTGCGACGTCCAAATCGAAGTCGAGGTGGCTGTCCGTGCGTCGCGTAAGGAAGATATAGCGTGCAGCGTCTGCACCCACTTCGTCGATGACCTCCCGAAGCGTCACGAATTCTCCGGACCGCGTGGACATGGCGACAGGTTTTCCGGCGCGCAGCAGGTTCACAAGCTGAACGAGAATGACCTGGAGGTCGCTTCGCTTGCGCCCGAGCGCCTCAACCCCGGCAAGCATCCGGGGAACATATCCGTGATGGTCGGCGCCCCAAATATCCACCACCAAATCGTAACCGCGATCGAATTTATTCTTGTGGTACGCAAGATCGGCTGCGAAATAAGTGCTGATCCCGTTAGCACGGACTACCACCCGGTCCTTTTCGTCCCCGAACTGGGTGCTCCGGAACCACTTCGCGCCCTCGCCTTCGTAGACGTGACCGGAAGCCTCGAGCGCCTCCAGCGTCTTGCGTATGGCATCCTGCTCATGGAGCGTCCGCTCGCTGAACCAAATATCGAATCCGACGCCAAAGACCTCCAGGTCTTCCCGGATGCCCGCCAGAATGTGGTCTCCGGCATATTTGGTGAAAACGGGCAAGACGTCGTCAAGTGGCGCGTTGTGGTATCGTTCTCCCGCCTCCTTCAGAAATTCGCGAGCGACGTCCCGCATGTATTCGCCCCGATAATGGTCCTCGGGGAACTCGATGCGCTCGCCAAGCAACTCCTGGTAGCGGTAGTACAGGCTACGGCCCAGAGTGTCCATCTGCTTGCCCGCGTCGTTGATGTAATATTCTCTTTCGACGTCGTAGCCGCATGCGGCGAAAATCCTCGCAAGCACATCCCCCGTCGCGGCTCCGCGGCCATGGCCAATGTGGAGAGGGCCTGTCGGATTGGCGCTCACGAATTCGACCTGCACCTTCTTGCCTTGTCCAAGGTCTTGGCGGCCATAAGCTTCCGACTGCTGGAATATTTCCGCGATCACTTCCGTCCACGCGCCAGGACGAATAAAGAAGTTCATAAACCCAGGTCCCGCAATCTCAATCCGTTCGATCACGTTATTGGGGTCTTTGATCTGCTGTTCGATCTGCTTGGCAATTTCCCGGGGGTTGCGTTTCAGGCGGCGGCTGAGTGCGAGTGCGAGGTTCGTTGCGTAATCGCCGTGCTGCGTCTGCTTGGGGACGTCCAGTTCGATGAGCGATTCAAGGGAGCCGTCCTGTTCGTCGGAGGGAAAAAGCGGTTTAACCGCTTCAGCTAAGATATCGAACAACTGATTTCGAATGAGCGCCATAGAGTATAGATCCTCCTAAGTAATATAAAGAGGGGCCTCGCCGGCGCAGGGTCGATTTCCATACAACCCGACATCCGGTTCATCCCCCGGCTTGGCCGCAAAACCGCTTGATTGCTGAGCACCGCGAAGCGTTCACTTATACCCGCTGCACGCCGCCCGGTCAATAGGATCGTCCATATAGGGAGTGTATTCCGGGACGATTTCGAGGAGCTTTTGCTTGACCCCAAGGATGTCGTGACAAAGCGCCACGCCGTATAACTCCTTGACCCTATCGTCGAGCCAACCGCGCATTTCCTCGCCGCTCCTGCACCCGTTGTACACCCCGTTGGGTCTCAGCACCATGATCTTGTCGTGCACGGTATTCACAATACCCTCACCGCTGGTGATCAGCTCCTCGCAGAGCTTTTCGCCCTCCCGCAAACCAATAAAGGTGATCTCTATATCTTTTCCCGCCTGTTTCCCTGAAAGTCTCACAAGATCTTTGGCTATGTCCACTATCTTGACGGGCGTGCCCATCTCCAGGATGAAGATTTCGCCCCCCTCCCCCATGGCCCCCGCCTGGAGTATTAACTGAGCGGCTTCCGGGATCGTCATGAAATAGCGGGTCATATCGGGGTGGGTCACCGTGACTGGCCCCCCCTGCTCGATCTGACGCCTGAAAAGAGGAATCACCGATCCCGACGATCCGACGGCGTTCCCGAACCGCACCGCCATAAACCGCGTCGCGCTTTCCTGCCGCGTCTGGAGCAACAGCTCCGTAACCCGCTTGCTGGCCCCCATGACATTGGTCGGCCTCACGGCCTTGTCCGTGGAAACGAGCACAAATCGCTCCACCCCGAACTTTTCGGCGGTCTCCATCAGCACAGAGCTTGCCATGACGTTGTTAAAAACCGCTTCCCACGGATTCCGCTCGAGCATCGGGACGTGTTTGCAGGCCCCGGCGTGAAAAACCACCTGGGGATGATGGTCGTTAAACACCTTCTCCATCAGGTTGCGATGCTGCACCCGTCCAAGAACGGTTTCATAAGCATGGAAGTTATACTCGTGATGAAGCTCCATCTGGATATAGAAGAGATTGGCCTCACTCGCATCCACAAGCACCAGGAACCCCGGATTGAACCTCAGCAGCTGGCGGCAGAGCTCCGATCCAATCGATCCCCCGCAACCCGTGACTAGAACAACCTTCCCCTCTACGTAATCCCGTATTCCCGCCGTATCGAGATGCACCTGCGGTCGCCCGAGAAGATCGTTGTAATTCACATCCCGGAGCGCCTTGATGCTCACCTTGCCGTCTATGATCTCGTTCATCGCCGGGAGCGTCTTGTAGGAAACCCCGCTTTCCTTGCAAATTTCGACTATCCGCCGCATCTGCGCCCCGGTTGCCGACGGAATAGCAATGAGCACTTCGTCCACATAGTGCGTCTGGCAGATCTTCGGCAGCTTGTCTACAGCGCCTAACACCGGGACGTCGTGCACGCACCGCCCGCGCTTTCCGGGATTGTCGTCGAGAAATCCCACCACGATGTACTCGAGATAGGGGTCTTCCTGCACCTCCCGGAGCATCTTCTCGCCGCACACCCCAGCCCCAATGATGAGCACCCGTTTGCACGACTGCGGGTCCTCCGGACTCTTCCATAGCGGGAAGAATTTCGCTCCAGTCGCCTTCCGGTTGCCAGAGCTTACGAAGTACGATCGGATGCCAACCCGCAGCGCCGCGGTTAGGACGAAAGTGAGAAGCGCATCGAGGACGACGACCGTGCGGGAGAAGCCTTCAAATCTGTTAAAATACAGAAGTCCCGTCGCTATGCAGACCAGGCTGAAAAGAGATGCTTTTCCGAGCGTCACGCAATCGGCAAGGTTCGTGTAGCGCCACATTCCCCTGTACGCCCCGAAGCTGTAGAAAACGATGAGCTTGAATGGGACAATATAGGGCAGAAGAACCATGATCTGCTGCTTCCAGTAGGCGGTGAGCACCCCGTCGAAGCGGTACAGATATGCTAGCACGTGAGCCAGAACGAAGATAAATACATCGCTCAGGAGCATCAGATAGAGCTTGGGATTCCTCCACTGGTTCCACATGAAAAAAAGTCTCATCCAGTCCATTGTGCAACTCCTTCTCCCCGTGCGCATAAAGCCTTCTGCCAAAACATGTCAGCAGGAGCCCAAGGCAAGGCTTCTCACCACGCAAGCTACTCGGGCGATGTCGCTTTCCGTTAGCTGCGACCCGGAAGGCAGACAAAGCCCTCTCCGGAAAAGGTCTTCGCTCACCGATCCTCCCCGCACGCGCGCTCCTCTGAAGACGGGCTGGAGGTGCATCGGCTTCCATACCGGACGGGATTCGATATTGTCTGCCTCAAGAGCCAGCCGCACTGCTTCCCGGTCTGCTCCAAACTGCTCTGGGGTGATTAGCACGGCGGTCAGCCAACGATTGCACCTACCATAGGGGGCCTCGGGCATGAACTCGATTCCCGGCAGTCCAGCGAGCATCTCTCGGTGGCGCTCAAACACCGCCCGCTTTTCTTCCACCCGCCTCTCCAGCCCCATCAACTGCCCGCGCCCGATGGCCGCCAGCACGTTGCTCATCCTATAATTATAGCCGATCTCCGTGTGTTCATAATGCGGCGCGGGGTCTCGCGCCTGCTGCGAGAGAAACGAAGCCCGCTCGATAAACGATTTATCTTCGGAGGCAAGCATTCCGCCGCCCGACGTGGTGATGATCTTATTTCCGTTGAATGAAAAAATGGCCGCCCGGGCCCCCGCGCCGGCGCTCCGCCCCTTATACGTCGCGCCGAGAGACTCCGCCGCATCCGCCACCACCGGGACATCATACGGCTCGCAGATTTCCTTGATGCGGTCCATGTCCGCACACTGGCCGTAAAGATCGGTCGGGACCACCGCCCTGGGCAATCGCCCGCGACGCGCGCAATATTCCAATTCTTCCGCGAGCAAATCAGGGTCCATGTTCCAAGTGGCCCGGTCCGAATCGATAAAAACCGGAGTTGCACCCTGAAATACCACGGGGCTTACGCTTCCGATGAAAGTCAGCGTTGAACACAGCACCTCATCTCCCGGCCCAACCCCCAACAAGCGCATGGCGAGATGCATTGCCGCGGTTCCATTGGCAACAGCCGCCGCATGTCCAAAGCCCGTCTTCTCGCAAAAATCCCGTTCAAACGCATGGAGCATCGGTCCTACGGGAGCAATGTAATTGCTGTCGAAAACGTCCTGTATAAGCCGCATCTCCTCACCCCCCATATGGGGAGGAGAAAGGAAAATGCGGGGACGAGGGAGCGGTGACGGCTTCTGCCCGTTATTATTCTGATTCAGCATTCCTCTTTCTTTCAAGAATCGACCACCCAAAGAGACGGCGATCACATCATCCATTAGGCTGCATAGCGGTCATTCTACCCGTGACCCCGTAAAACGCCATTTATCGGCTTTGCCGGAGCAGCGTCGCCCCCTATCACAAGCGGGACGTCCAGAGATCTATTGACGGCCGTAGCTCCAATCCCGGCAGTACACGGTCCGCACTCAACCGGAGCGCCTTCCGCGCAAATCCTCCAACCCCGTATAGGGCAACTGGAACGTTATGCACTTTCACTCTCCCACCGGCGCTGAAAGACTTCCCATGAATTCCTCCATCGTCGCCTGCCCTGGCTGGTTGATGCCTTCTCTGCGCAACGTTTTCCATAAGGTCATGGCGATGATCTTCATGTCGAGCGCCATGGACTGGTGATCCACGTACCACAGGTCCAGCGCGAACTTGTCTTCCCACGATATGGCGTTTCGCCCATTCACCTGCGCCCAGCCGGTGATGCCGGGTTTTGCGTCGTGTCGACGCATCTGCTCCGGCGTGTAGCGTTCCAGATAGCTCATGAGGAGGGGTCTGGGACCGACGATGCTCATTTCTCCCTTCAGCACGTTAAAGAGTTCCGGTAGTTCGTCAAGAGACGAGGAGCGCAAAAAACGACCCAACCGGGTCAGCCTTTCGCCATCGGACAGCAGGCGACCTTCTGCGTCGCGTTGTTCGCTCATCGTGCGGAACTTATACATAGTGAAAGCCTTTCCATGCAATCCCGGTCTTCGCTGCCTGAAAAACGCCCCCCCTCCGGACGTGAATGCAACGCAGATCGCTATTAACGCCATAATCGGCGCGAAGAAAAAAAACGCAGCCCCGGCCAGCGTTGCATCTAGAAATTGCTTTTGTAAACGAAAACCCATCTTGAAATGGACCTCAAGGACCAAAAACGAGGGACGCCGCGCCCCGCTGGCGAGACAATCATAATCCAAATTATCTTGATACTATAATCATAAATCGGAGAGCAATTCAAGTCGATCCAACTCTCCGCAGCTTAAACACCCCATGTTTGTGATCCTCCACCTTGTTTACCTCCTTGGATCATGTTAAGCTCTGTTCTCATGGAGAACCCAGCCACAGCGTTGGATCGCGGGCTCGGCGCAAGCAAACGGGCTGCACGATTGCGGCCATTGATGAAAAAGCCGACGAGGGAGGCGAAAGACAGTTCATGGCGGGAATGCATCACCCGTTCTATCCCATGTTCGTTTCCCTTGAGGGGCGCGTCTGCCTCGTAGTGGGAGGGGGAGCGGTGGGAGAGCGCAAGGTCAGGAAGCTTCTGGAATGTGGAGCGTCCGTCCGGATCGCAGCCGCCGATCTCACGCCATGGCTGCGGGAGTTCGTCTGCCGTCAAGGCGGAGGAATGGTGTTCCTGGGCCGAGAATACGATGCAAGCCAAATGGAGGGCGTCTCACTGGTCTTTGCGGCCACCAGCGATCCGGCGTTGAACCGTTCGATAGCAGCCGACGCACACCGCAGAGGCATTTGGTGCAACACGGCCACGAACCCCGAAGAGGGGTCGTTCAGCGTCCCCGCCGTTCACCGGCAGGGGCCGATCGCCATCGCGATCGTCACGGACGGATTGAGTCCGGCTGCCGCCCGCCGCATTCGCCAAAAGCTTGAACAGGAGATTGGCCCGGAATGGGGCGTCTATATTTGCTTTCTAGGGCTCATGAGGACAGCCATCCAAGATAAAAAGCTTGGAACAGAGGCGAATCAGTGCATCTTCAGGGAAATTGCGAACCTTCCCATCCTTGAGCAAATCCAGAATAGCATGACCCCAATGTATGAGGAAATATCCAGCAACGCCCCCAGGGACCCCAGCTCGGCTGCAACGGCCATCATCGAGGCGGTTCGGGCAGTTCATGGGATGCCGCTCAGCCGGGAAGAAATTGCCTCGATGTGGGATAAAGCATGGAAACAGTCTTTCTCGTCATAGCCACGACCTGTTATTTTTGCGGAATGGTAGGATACCAAATCTATCTGCTCCGTAGCGAAGAAGTCATACACCGTGCGGCCTGGACCGCGCTTCTGGCTGGAGCCGCGGCACATGGCGTCGCAATAGCGCTCCGGTCCATAGAAGAAGGCCGTCTAGCCGTAACCCCGAGCCCCCAGGCGCTTTCCTTCTTCACCTGGATACTGGTGCTGGCATACCTCATCCTTCAGCCGCGCGTGGGGTTGCGCATCCTCGGTTCTTTCGTTTCGCCCCTTGCTGTTGGGTTCATGCTGATTTCCAGCATTCTTCCGGAGTCCATCATTCCACAGAGCGGTGTATTGAAAAGCGGCTGGGTGGTGCTGCACGTCGCCGCCCTTTTTGCCGCAAACGCTATATTTGCGCTCGCCTTCTGCGCGGGCGTGATGTATCTTTTGCAGGAAAGGCAGATCAAAAAAAAGCAATTTGGATTTTTCTTTCCCCGTCTTCCGTCTCTCGAGCGGCTCGATAAGGTGAACCATACCTGCCTGATTACGGGATTCCCCCTGATGACCTTAGGGCTTGTCGCGGGGTTCGCCTATGCCGGGGCCGCATGGCGCACGCCCTGGAGTTGGGATCCGAAGGAAATTTTCGCTTCGGCGACGTGGCTCATCTACGCCGTTCTCCTGCACGAGCGGCTGGCCGTGGGATGGCGGGGACGAAGAGCCGCATGGCTCGCAATCATTGGATTTATAGCGGTTTTGATCACTTTTCTCGGGGTCAATTTATTCCTTAAAGGGCGCCATACGGCATTCGTCGGTTAAAAAGTTGTAAGCATATGACGGCTCAAATCATTCTCCTAGGCATGAACCACAAATCGGCTCCCGTGGAAATAAGGGAGCAACTCGCACTGGCTTGCCGCGCCGAAACAAATCCACTGTGCACGCGCAGTCATTTCCAGTATGTCGAAGAAATCTGCGTTTTCTCCACCTGCAACAGGGTGGAATTCCTCTTCACCAGCACCTCGGCGAACGAAGCCATCAAGGAGGTGAAGAGCCTCCTTCGGACGCATCTCCATTTCAGCGGCGAAAACGCAGGGATCGAAAGTCTTCACATAGAACCTTACATTTATATATTCAAGAACGCAGACGCCGTGAAGCACCTTTTCCGCGTAGCGTCGAGCCTCGACTCCATGGTGCTCGGAGAACCTCAAATCCTCGGGCAGGTGAAGGCCGCTTACCGTGAGGCTGCAGCCTGCCGAACCGTAGGCGTGATCCTCAATCGGCTGATCCACAAGTCTTTCTCAATAGCCAAGCGGGTGCGCTCGGAAACCCGAATAGGCTCTCACGCCGTGTCGATCAGCTACGCCGCCGTCGAGTTGGCGCGAAAGATTTTCGGCGAATTGCATGACAAACGGGTGATGTTGATCGGAGCCGGGGAAATGGCGGAGCTTGCCGCCGAACATTTCCTCTCCCACGGCGTCCGTCAAATGATAGTGGCAAACCGGACGCTTGAGCGGGCCATGGATCTCGCTGCTCGTCTCAAAGCGGAGACCGTCTCATTCTCCCACATAACGGATGCGTTGAAGAACGTCGACATTGTGCTGACCTCCACGGGCTCCCCCGACCCCATACTGAACCACAAGGACGTGCGTTCCAAAATGAGGGAGCGGCGCAACAGACCGCTTTTCTTCATCGACATCGCGGTCCCCCGCGACGTGGACCCAGAGGTCAACCGGATCGACAACGTATATCTCTACAATATCGACGACCTGCAGGGCGTTGTGGACTCCAATCGCTCCGAGCGTCAGAAAGAAGCGGAGCGCGCCGAGCACATCATCGACGAGGAGTCCATCAAGTTCCAGGAGTGGCTTTGCACGCTTGAAGTGGCGCCCACTATCATCGCCCTGCACAAGAAAGCGGAAACCATCCGCCGAAACGAGGTCCGCAAGACCCTGTCGCATCTTCCCGATCTCGGAGAGAAAGAGCGGGAGGCCATCGAGGTCCTCACCTGTTCCATCGTCAACAAGATGCTGCATGATCCGATCATTTTCCTCAAAAAGAAGGGCGAGCGAGACTCTAAGCAGAGATTCATGGACTTCACCCAACAGCTTTTCCGCCTTGACGAGGAAAACTCGTCCACATGCTCCTCTATTGACTCCATGGAGCGTTGATGTTAATAGATCGGTGATTAAGCTGCTGAAAACCTTAAAAAAACAAAAAGGTGATCGTATGGCTGAAGTCATTGAATTTGGTAAGAAGGCCCTGGACTTGAAGTCCGTGCGCGATGCATCGCTTCGGCAACGGAAGATTGAAGCGCTGAAAAAGATATTTCAATGCACACGGTGCATGCTAAAGTGCTCCAAGTGCGGCGCGCAGCTAGACGGAGAGGGAGAAACCAACTCAAAGTACGCCTCCCCGTATCCGTTCTGCAGGAACTGCCGGGAAGAATATGAAGAATACCGGGAGCGGTGCAGTGGCGTGCAGAACACGCCGAAGTATTACTGGCACAACGACTCCTGGATGAAGTTTTGGGAGGGGTGGTTGGAGTATCAGAAGTCGTTGGATGAGTACAGGCAGTCGAAAGAATTTCTCCAACTCATCCAGGAAGTGGAAGAGTTAATGGAAAAATGAACCATTCACGCAAGCAGCGACAGATCCGATTTTTTCAAAAGGAGCCACTATGGGCAGTCTAGGCATGGGCGAACTGGTAGTTATCCTGGTGATCGTGCTCATCCTTTTTGGTGCGGGAAAGCTTCCCGAGATCGGCAAAGGACTCGGAAAAGGAATCCGTAATTTCAAGGAAGCAACCGCCGACCCCCTGGAAGGGGAAGAAAAGAAAGACAAGCTGGAAGACAAGTCTTCCGCGCACAGTAACTAGATAACACCCTAAAGGCGCGGGAAATCCGCTTCCCACCGCGTTTATTCGCGGTGAGAGCCCCCCGTCATGACGATAAAAGCCGGAAGCAGGCGCGGCTTCCGGCTTATGCAATTCAGCCGATTACGATCTCCAGCACATTATAACTAGCTTGCTCTAAACCCTGTCCCGCCGAAAGGATCATGCACCGGCGCCCAACATGACGCAGGTCGGTTCATCCACCAATCTCCTATCAGAGAATGCCCCGGAAAACCTTACTAGAACGGAATATCGTCCTCTGGCTCTCCCAAGGGCGGAGGCAACTCGTTCGGCATGGGAGGAGCATCCCCATAAGAACTCTGCCCCCTGCTGCTTCTGTTCGACATGCCAGCCTGCGGGCTTTGGGCTTGGGGAGCATCTCCACCAGAGCCGCTCAGAAAGACCACATCGCGCGCGACTATTTCTGTGGTGTATCGCTTCACCCCTTCTTTATCTTCCCACTGCCGGGTTTGCAGCTTTCCCTCTACATAAACCAAGCGGCCCTTGCTCAGATAATTTCCACAATTCTCCGCGGTCTTGCCAAAGGTGACGACCCGGTGCCATTCCGTGCGATCTTCCCAGGCCCCCTCCCCCGCTTGAACGCGCTCGGTCGTGGCCACGCTCATGTTCACGACCGCTACTCCTCCAGCGCTGTAGCGAACAACCGGATCAGCTCCCAAGTGCCCAACAATGATGACCTTATTCACTCCCCTAGCCATACTGCCCCTCCCTCTTTCCTATATTGGACTGGCCGCAAGACAGAAATCACAGGAGAGGCTTCCAGTGCATCTGGCGCGGTTTAGCCATTGCAAATGAGGCGCATCCCCTAGTTGTCGCTGGAGAGTACGTCCTGCAACATCCTATTCAGATCTTCTATTCTGTATGGTTTGGCCACGGCGCCTTTGAAGCCGTACTCGTGGAAGCTCGACATGATGGGATCGTTAGAGTACCCACTGGAGACGATGGCCTTGACCACCGGATCTAGCTCCAGTAATTTTTCAATGGCCTCACGCCCCCCCATTCCACCCGGAACCGTCAAATCCATGATAACGACGTCAAAGCCGCAGCCCGCTTTCTTCGCATCAGCATATAAAGAAAGAGCTTCTTGGCCATCCTCAGCAAGAACTACTTCGTATCCCATAAAACGGAGCATTTCACCGGCAATATCGCGCACTATGGACTCGTCATCCATCACCAGCACTCTTCCGCGACCCGACGATGTCACGAGGATGCACCTAATATTGCGAGTTCATTCAATAATGATTTTTCCGCATAAAAGTTCATCGCTTGGGCCTTCCTTATATTTGCCACCGGGTAAAGACAGCCGAACAAACACGGAAGCGATTATAGCTTCAAGAATAATCGAAAGCAACCCCTTTGGCGCTACTCGTGAGTTTCGCTTTTTGTTGTTCTCTTCCATTTTGTTGTGGTATAAAAACGATATAAAATAGTACAGAGATGTCGAACCTCAGAGCTAAACGGGTCGCACTGGCGGAATGCGGGGCGTCAAGGGCGGTGCACATTCCCGGGTGCAAGCCTATGGATACATAGATGCTCGATGTTCAAGTTTTTCAGACGGGTGCAGAAAGGAAAGTAAGCTTTGTGCAGATTTTCTGCCTTTTGGCTCCATAAATCGTTCCGCTATAAACCCGCATAGCCGCGATATAGGAATTCGCTTCGGCCGCTAGCAAGCGTTTGAAGCGACAAGCACTCAAGTGCACTTTGACTGGCAGGAAAAGCGTCCTATTGTCCTGCCCGAAGGAGGGAACAGTCATGACGAACGACATGAGAGAGCACCGTCGCTACCGTGTCAGAGAAGGCGTTCTTGCCGCTCTTTGCGTGCCGGGCGACTTTTTCGCCAGCGTTGGATGGATTGTGGATATCAGCATGGGAGGGCTTTGCCTCCTCTCACCGGAATCTAAGGTTGAGCAGGAAAGAATCCTTGAAATAAAACTTATGGGATATGAAGACTCAACCGTCCCCATTGAACGATTTCCGTCCAAAGTGATCTACACCAAGCCCATGGAGCCCATTTCCGTAGGGCCTTATACAATGAACAGACATGGGTTCCAGTTCGCAAGGCTCTCCGGCCAGCAGCAGGTTCTTCTGGAGGACTTTATTTTGGCGAACGCTAATGCCCTGCATATGGGCCATCCAAACTGAGCCTAGTCGTTCGCTGCAAGCGCCGCGATCCGCAAAACAGATTTCGGAGGGAGGGAAAGCAGCGGCGGCCACCCCCTCTTCGGTTCAGTGTTCCCTATTCTCCGCAAAACCAGACAGCAGATCCAACAATTGCGCATTCAATTTATCGTTGGCTCTAAGAAGGGAATTATAGATAAAAAACTGCTTGACGAATTCATCATCCATAAAATATTCGGGAAGCGCGGACCTGAGCATAGTGAATTTTTCGTAAAGCTCCTTCACCAAGGGCGACATATCCCGTTGGTCTTCTCCTGGGGGAAGCTTCGCGACGACAAGCGAGTTGGCGATTGCGTTGACAGCATCATCCCCTATTAGCACTGCATCCTCTCCCCCACCGATCAAACAACACCCAAACGTGGAATACGGCTTCATGAAGACGCTCTGCAACCGTCTATAATAGGAACTTCCAGCATGCTTGCGGGCAAGGTCCAACTGAAAATCCTTGGAATATATCCGTTCCGAAAATAAAGCCTCCAACTTGGAAGAATAAGACAATCCGATATTCCTGATAAGTAGGCGTTTCACTTCGTTGAGGCTCGAGAGCGATAGGAGCAGCTTAAGTCTCAAGTTATAAAATAAACAAATATAGAGGAACACCGCCTCCTGCTCCCAATTCGCATTGCGCTCCATCCTCATTTTTCCATACAGAAAATCGACCAGCTTATCGCTCAAAATATTGAGTACTTTGATCAAGCCAGGATTCTCCTCGATATCCCCTTGGAAGGCGAATCCGCCCCTACTCGCCTTCCCAGATTGTTTGCACCACCGGAAAGATACCGGAGCCAGCGCGCCATCCATCCGGAGCTGAAGTCGACCTTTGGAGAGTTTGATCCAGTCCCTGCAATAGAGCTGGAGTTGAAGGCCATCCTCTGAAAAGTCTACGACATTGACTCCTCGGACGCTTTCGTCGTCTTCACCGCGGGTTTCCCCTTGAAACTCCCCAGATGCCGCATTGAGGACCGTCTCAAGTTCTGAGACCGTGTCAGCGTCACAGATAAGGGCTCCAGAGAATCCTCTCGCTCCGATTTCTCCGCTCAATGCCTCTGAGGTCGGAAATCGCGGAAATCGTCTTTTCTCATTTCCCGATCGTCTCTTTGCGATATTCTCCACAAATTGAAGAAAACTACCGCGGTCGGTCATCTCTGGAAAACCCTGATGCGATGTCTGTAGGCTCATAGGTATAGCTCTTTATTCAGACGCATAGCATTTCGTCACGCTGCCTCATTCGCCGTCCATGCCCCCAAGCCGCGGGAAGGACTCTTACCCCCAAAATGCCACTCTTTGCTCACGGATCATATTTTACACTATATAGCATAAGTCTATTCTTGAACAAGTACAATAGTGTTTCAAGTCTTCATTCACCATTCTGGCCCAACGTCAGCATAGCGACATTCAGTGCATGCAGTAACGCCTGATTCTCAACCCATGCTGCAGATATCTCGAAAAACCACCCATTCGCGTATGAAGCGCAAGCAACAAACCTTCCGCCACCCGGAAGATTCCCAGCACACGAGCCGAACGAAGTCGAACTGGTTGCGTAATGATGAACAAAGAAATAGACGCGCCAACAGCGCTTTTAAGGCATGTGAAAGCGCATGCGATTTCACATGCCCCCTAGTGACGCCCACTCGAAGAGATGCTATACTTTATTAAAAGATAGGGAGCTTGAATTGTCCAATGGGAGCATTGAGTATGGAAATTCGCAGTGTCTTCACTGAACCAAATGGCAGGGTTAGCGTGGTGTGCCCCAACTGTGGACTGACGATCACAAATGAAGCCCTGCGCAGGGCTAGTCCGGCAAAACCCATTCAAATCAAATGCACCTGCAACCGCATCTTCAAGGCTGCCTTTGAGAAAAGAAAATATTATAGGAAGCAGGTTGAGCTTTATGGGAGCTTCATAGCGACATCACCGATACGAGACGAAAATGATATAGTCGTAACCGACCTTTCACTTACTGGGTTGGCATTTGAAACGGTCGGCAAGCATATGCTGCGGATTAATGATGTGGGAACGGTCCGGTTCACTCTGAATGACGTCCAAAGATCTATTATAATCAGAAACGTCATTCTCAAATCCGTTCGAGACAATCTGGTCGGCGCTGCATTTTGCGATGGAAGACAGGAGAAAGCGCTTGCGTTCTATCTGAGGCCTTAAGATTTAAAACGAAAAAGCGTCTTCAATGCCCCGGGGCATTGAATGTCGGCTTTATCGTAAGACATTAATGCCCATCATATTGATGCATGTAAACAGCAAGGGACCGTTCACCTGAAGCCATGACAGCATAGAGCAAATTGGAGCGCTAAATGCTCCAAAGGCGCACGTTTCCTTGAGGGCAAGCCATCCTCCCATAAGCTCCCCAAGTTCAAGAACAAACAAGATGAAAACTTCAGGAATTGCGAACCGAAAAATATGGTTGCATAACAGAAATAAATGTTGCAAAGGGCTGGAATAACAAGCCAAGAACGCGCATCAGGCATTCTATCCTCTTATGATTGGGTAAGAAGCCATGAGATGTGCAATGCTTCAGATCAAAACGATTGCAACACCAACCGGGAGGACGCGATGACGACCTCGAGAATCCTCATGGCAGCGATGTTCGCCCTGACGATGTTTCCCATTTGTCGGAGCGAGGCGAGGCAGAACGCATATTATGAAGAAGAATACTTGGAAGAGGCTCCGAGCGATGACGATTCCTTGACCAACGACGGAAGCGTCGTGATCATTCAAAGACCTGACGTTCGGGAGGATAACGGAAGAAGGGATTCGGATCACGATCGCCGGAACAGCGAAGGATACAGGCACAGGAAGAAGAAGCTTTCCCAGAAGGAATACTTGAAGCAGTTCCACTACACCACGGGAGAAATAAAGGCAACGCCCCAGGGGCAAAACCCCCGCGGACGATGAACGCAGGAGTTGGACCAGCCAGATTCCCGACAGGGCTCCTGAGAGCCCGTCCAGCGCATTATCCGCGAACGAAATGCGGCGGATCGAAAGGCATATCGAGCAACAACTCCATGAACCCCGCATAGACGCCATCCTTGAACCAGGGGGCTTGGTAGATGAACATCTTGCAACCTTTCTTTTCAATGGTGTAAACATTGGTTTCCCTATTGCACATGAGCTTCTCGAGCTTTATTCTGGAGGCGCCTGGATGACAGTCGAGGATATTAGAGCCGAGAAGCTTCTCTCCCCCATACTTCTCGAACATCTTCGCCGAGGCGTCATTCATGTATACGATAATTCCATCGGCGTCGCATATCGTCACCGCACCCGAAAACTCCTTCACCCAAGCGCACTCGGCCATTTTGAATTTTTCCATTCCTTATCCCCTCTTGGGAAATCCAATCATGTCCTGTCAAGTTCTTGCCTGTGGCGTTTCCAATTTGATTTCACCAAACATCAAGACAGACCTCAACCCTGAATTTAAATCCCTCCGTTCGATTTATCATGATCCAACTTATTGGAGTTGCTATAAGGGGCTTCCCTCGGAAGCCATACATCACATCTAACGATAATAGCAATTTCAAATAGTTAAAGGATAGCGCATGGTGGATAATTACTTAATGCTATCCCCTATGGATGCTTTGAACAAGAATGCAGCCGGGCGCTACTGTTGGAAATCAGGTTTTCTCATTGCGCATCGTCCGCATTTCCGGGTTCATCGTTTCTATCGACTGCAGATTCTCCACTCCGGGAAGCATCCTCATCGCCAGTGGTTTTCCTGTCCTGGTTTTCAGCTCCCGGAGTCGTAGCCTTCAATTGTTCTATCTGCGCCTGCAACCGCTGGATCAACTCCAGTTTTTCTTTGGCAAGAGGGTCTTCACGAGGGGAAGGTTGAACCTTTTCCACCTGCCCGACGGGGGACTCCGTTCCCTCGGAGGACGGTGATGGAAGCGGAGACGCCTTCGGTTTCGCCGGCTGCGGGACAGTAGATTTTCTCGGCGCGTCACGCGGGATATTCGAGTAGCACACCGTTCCGTCCTGGTCCACCCATTTGTATATTTTAGCCAGGGCCGAGTGAGGCGCAAGCAAGACCCACAACGTTGCAAACCATGCAAAGACGCAGCTCGATTTCATGGCTTCTCCATCTGCAATTGAACAAGTAACCCTCCATTCGCTTTATCATGATCTAACTTGTTGGAATTGCTATAAGGGACTTCTCTCGCATCCATATGTCACACCTAACGATAATAGCAATTTCGCATAGTTAAAGGATAGCGCGAATAGTGGGAAGCAAACCTTCACTTTCCCCAAATGCAGGAGAAAGCATCACCCCTCCCGAATTTTTCGGCGACGCGGGATTTGACGCCACGTCTGCTGGGTTGTACATTAAATGGTGATTCAGTTCAATACGATTGGCTTTTTAAGCGCACGAAGGCCAACCTTCAGGGGGGAGGCGACATGATTATCAGCGCGAGCCGAAGAACGGACATACCGGCATTTTTCGGTGATTGGTTTATGAACAGGATCAAGGCCGGATGGTTCGATCGCATCAATCCATTCAATCCGAGACAGATTAAGAGATTCAGCCTGGCGCCCGAGGAAGTTGAGGCTATCGTCTTTTGGACGAAGAACCCCGGGGCATTCCTGAATCACCTGGAGGTTCTTGAATCGCAAGGATATCGATTTTATTTCCAGTTCACCTTAAACGACTACCCGCCGGTCCTGGAGCCTCGTCTCCCCAACCTGTCCAGGCGGATCGAAATATTTCGGAGCCTCAGCAGAAGAATCGGACCAGAGAAGGTCCTATGGAGATACGATCCCATTGTCATCAGCTCCATCACGTCAATTGAATATCACAAGGAAAGGGTGAACCGTCTGGCCGAAGCATTGGGCGGTTACACGACCAAGCTCACCCTCAGCTTCCTGACCTTTTACGGAAAAGTCAGGAAGCGCCTGGATAAACTGGAGAGGTGCGGCAGGATTACCTTTGCGCGGGAAAACCCCGATGAGTTGCCCTCCGAGAGGTTGGAGCTTCTTTCGGACATCCGACAGGCGGCATCGGACGCAGGAATGCAAGTCTTCACCTGCGCTTCAAAAATGGACCTGACCTCCTTGGGCATAGAGCGGGGAGCATGCGTCGACGGGAAATTGATTCAAAGAGTGTTCCAACTGGACGGAGAGTTCCCGAAGGACCCACACCAACGCAAGGAATGCCTGTGCGCACAATCCGTAGACATGGGCGCCTACAATACATGCAGGTGCGGCTGCGCCTACTGCTACGCCAATCTTAACGAGCGATCGGTCGCCACCAACCTTGCGCGGCATGACGTCAGAGGCCCCTCGCTCATCGCCCCCTCGCCGGTTGCGGTCACAGGTCCCAACAATTGAATCGGCCCGAGGCCTTCCGGCTATTCTGTCTTTATCTAGTGACCCACATTATAGAGTGGAAAAAGTGCGACGGGATCATTATAGTGATTTTCCCATGCAGCGGGAGGATAAGGGGAGGCTGCGCGGCAAGCATCATTCAATCCGGACGGTCCGGAGCGACCATCCATGTGTTGCGCGCACCCGCAGTCCCGCCGCCTGCTGTCGGCAGGCGTACACCACGGTTTCTGAAACAGGAGGAATATTGAGATGACAGACACCGAAGCCACGAACATCGAGGAATTGAGCAAGTTCGCGATAGACGCCCTACGGCAGACGGGCGATTCGGCGCTCAAATACTACGGCAAGGGAGATCCCCGCCTGAGGTTCGACGACGGACTAGTTACGGAAGCCGAACTACATATCGCAGAAGTTTTCAGGAGTCTGCTCCAATCAAAGTTCCCCGGCCATCGGATTTTCGGCGACGCCGAAAGCGATGGAGGATACGTCCATGGACAGAAAAGTTACATGTGGACATTGGATGGCCCGGAGGGCGTCGCCAACTTCCAGGCCGGAATTCCCATATGGGGCGTCTCCTTGTCGCTGACTGAGAACCTGTGGCCTGTCTTCGGGGCTTTTTACATGCCGTCGACAGACGATTTTTTCTACGCACGAGCAGGTGGTAAGGCCTACTGGGGCAATGAGGCAACCCATGTTCTCTCTGAAGGGGAAATAAACAACGAAAGCCTGCTACTCACCTATTCGCGGTTCCAAGGGCGATATCGTTCGGACTTTCCCGGTAAGATTCGCAACATGGGCTGCAACGCCGCCCACATTTGTTATGTCGCCAAGGGACGCGCGGAAGGCGCACTTCTCGCCAATGTATCGTATGAAGACATCGTCGCCGCCAAGATCATCCTGGAGGCCGCCGGCGGGGAAATCCGCACCCTGGAGGGCAAGGAATTGCAACTGAACGACTACATCGAGGGGCAGAAGATAGAGGAGCATCTGCTCGCGGCCGCCAAAGGCGCGCACAACCAGATTGGCGTGCACTTGCAGGAAATAGGGTAGACAACGCTTCCCCTACCCCTATCTGCCTTGTTGCCTTTAAGGACGAAGTTCTTTACCCAACCCCTCTGAATGGACCGATGGAGAGGAGCACCTTTTGTTCAGGCGCTTTGCGCCCCTCTCTCCGGTCCAGCGCCTTTCTTCAGTTTTGCCAATGTTCTTGGCATTCACGCTTCGCCATCCGAGGCAGAGTAAAGGATAAATCTCTTCGGATACTCAAATTTCCCTGGATTCAAAGCTGAGGGCAGCAACACTCCTGCGAAGATTTGCCTGAGACCGTAATCTGGATGGGCGTCGATCCCCAGAACGACATTCCTGGGAGGCTCGGGACAATACATAGCCTTCCCATCAATGACGACAAACCGTGTTTGCTTGGGAACTTTTAACCCCATTTGCCTTGCGCTTTCCTTGACCAGCTTACCCCCTTTCGGCACTCCGGTGCGCGAATCGACTCGGTTGAAGCTCATCTGGAGGTAGAGAAAATCCAGGAAGAGCGCTCCACGCACGCGCGCAACCCCATAGACGCCGCCGTAGGCGCGCTGATTAGCCCTTAGGCGCAAAGCGAGGTCAGCTTTGAACAGGTAGCCAAACATAAAGTTATTGCGGTTCGGCAACGTTTTCCATTTGCTGAGAGCCTCTGAAAAAGTCTCCTGAATTTGAGGTGCAACGGCAATTCTCAGAACGGGTAGAAGTTTCTCTATTTCCTCATGCAAGTCGATAACCATCTTCCCTCCCAATCGGACTGCTATAAGCTCGCCCGGAAGATAATGCAAGAGGCGGAGAATTACAACATCAAAAGCAAGTCACCTATTATATTAAAAAAAAGCCTCAAGAAAAAAGCAAGGCGCCTCGTTTCGAGGGGGAAGAATTTCGTTCCCAATCCCAAAACTCACTTAGATGGAGTTAGCCTCTCTTTTTTGCTGGCGTATAGACAAACGGGCATATATCATAGTGAAATAACAATAATGGTAAGAGGTTGTAGGCGACACCCCATTCCGAGATGCGAACACCAGTGGATTCCCTAGGAGGACGCAAGGATGAGCGTCTTCAAGCAGGAAAGTGTTTCCGACATCGAGGCTAGGATCAAGATGGGAGACGCCGGTTTTCAAGCGCATCACCCGCAAAGAAGGAGATGAAGGTGAAAAGGGCCATAGCTTTAGTTTCCGGCGTAGTCATGTTTGCGATCATTGGCGCGGGCGGCCTGCTCTGGGGCGCTCAGGAGAAGGCTGAAATCAAGATTGCGGGCGCGGACAGCATGTTTGGCAGAATCAACGGCCTGTCGCGCATCTTCATGAAGCAGCATCCGGACGTCAAGATCGAGGTTGAACAGAATGGACTGGTAAGCCAAGGGATGAAGAAACTCATCGGAGGGGAAGCCGACGCGGCCATGGCATCCCGCAAGGCCACAGCGGCAGAGATGGAAGCAGCCAAGGGCATGGGATTCCAGTTGGTCGAGCATCTCATCGGCTATGGCGGCATCGTCATAATAGCCCACCCAGGCGTTTCCATAGATGAACTCACTGTCGATCAGATCAAGATGATATTCACCGGGGCGTATAAAAATTGGAAAGAGGTCGGGGGAGAAGACGTCGCCATCACGGTCTTCAGAACGGGTGAGAAACACCCTGGCACATTAGCTTTCATCGAAGACGATATTCTAAAAGAACCGATAACCAAAGACGTCCAAGTGGTGCAAGACTTTCCCACCGTCATGCAGAAGGTGGCAGAAACCCCTGGAGCCATAGCCTACACAAGAATACGGGACCCTTTTGAATCGGTGGCAGGACGCGCTGCAAACATCAAA
Organism: uncultured Syntrophobacteraceae bacterium; assembly: GCA_937958025.1. Classification (GTDB taxonomy): domain Bacteria; phylum Desulfobacterota; class Syntrophobacteria; order Syntrophobacterales; family Syntrophobacteraceae; genus CALFXO01. The sequence goes on along the minus strand of CALFXO010000029.1, from coordinate 28,026 downwards.
CCCATCAAGGTCAAAAAAGACGATTCGGCGGAAGCCGTAGCTCCCTCACGTGATTCGGTCAAAAATGGAAGCTATCCCTTGCGACGCCCCTATTTCTTGTACACAACATCCAAGTCAAACGATCAGGTTAAAGCGCTGGCGGCATTCATTGTCGATAAGGGTTGGGGAGAACAGGAAATCAGCTACATGTGGCAATAGACAGGTAAGTAGGGACTTGAAGGTTGTCAATCCCTTGACTTTTGTTTTGACAGTCCTAAAAGTTCCGCCAGTCCCTAATAATCCAGACGACGCGGCGCCCAATATAGAACGAGCCAATCAACAAACCGGAGAGGCGGCTATGCAAACGCTGCCGCCTCTCAAATCGTTAGAATGCAATGACCCTATTTGCGGTCGACATCGCTCAACCCGCCGAGCATCTGGCGGATTGCGTCCCTGTCCAGGGCCCAAGCGTATTTAGCCGCATCCAGCCCCTGATCATCCTTAGTATCCGGATTGGCCCCATGGGCCAAGAGATATTCCGCCACATCTTCGTGGCCGTATATGGTGGCAATCATGAGAGGAGTTCTTCCGTAGGCGTCCTTTGAGTTGATCCTCGCTCCGTTCTTAAGCAGCAGCTTGACTAAGTTGAGTCGTCCGTCCTTAATGGAATACAGCAGAGCGCTTTCCCCATCTTCATCCCGAGCATTGACGTCGCATTTCTGCTGAATCAACAACTTCGCCACATCGTAGTTTCCCCCGATGCAGGCCATCATCAACGGGGTGAGCCCTTTTTTCTGGGGAGGGGTGGGCCCTCCGGTCCCGGAAGAGATATGGGCCCCGTGCTGCAACAGCGTCTGCACTATACAGGGTTTCCCGGCCCAGGATGCAAAAAGCAGCGCTGTAGCGCCGTTAGCGTCCTGTTGGTTCACATCGGCGCCGCTTTCAAGTAAGTAAATCAGCATATCGGACTGCCCTGATCGAGCAGCCTGCATGAGAGCGGTCATCCCTTCGACATCGCTCCCGTTGATGTCCGCCCCCTGGTCGAGCGCCGTTTGCGCCGCGCTCATATCCCCATAGGTCGCCGCGCGCATCAGGTCGGCGTTCAACTCCCTGGTTTCAATCCGTCCCTGGGGTGCAGCGCCCTGCCCTGCCGCAGGACCTTTTTCCTTGCCTTGTGCAAGCGTATAAGCCGACATGAGAAAGGCAACCGTTACGAAAAGAGAGGCGAAAACCCTTAATGCTTTCATTTCCCTAGCTCCCTGCTGCAAATGGTTTGGTTGGCGCCGCTCCCGCCCGGAGGCCGGTCGTGAGTCCCGCTTCGGGACAGGCCGCCCGCAAGCGCGCGCATGAGCAAAGCAAAAACCAAGGAGAAGCCGCTGAAGCGCCATTCCCCTACATCATTCGGTTGTGTGCAGAAGCGCGCCGGCGGAACAATCCACCCGATTCCCCGCGCGTGTCGACCAGGCCATTCTTGATGACTTCCAAATGAAAGCTCTGTCACAAACTTCTATCGTAAGTTGCATATTTTAGCAACCGGATCATACTGCTCGAACAACACCGCGCACACTCAGTGCAGAACTGCGTGCTGCCAGTTCAATCGAATATTTGCATTGCAAGCACCATACCCGATTAGTAGTATCGTCGAAGCGCTGCGCAGTTTGCACGACGAAGTTGACGACCGGAGGAAAAAGACGACAGATGGACCCATTTATCCATAGGAATGCGCCAAGCTGGAAAGAGCTTGCCAGCAGGCTCCTGCTGCTGGCCATGATAGGGGTTTTTCTGGCGCTCGTTTCAGGATGCGTTTCCACGAGAGCCGTAGGGAAGTCCATTCAGACGAATGAGAGAAAGGACTGCGGCTGGTGGCTTGCCCGCATCCGGATGTACTGGCCCGAAGGGGAAGCCCCACGCTGGCCTATGGACCTTCTGCTCGCACACCGCGTCGTTGCCCCTATTCTGGAGCAGCACGAGAACGTCATTCCCCTTTGGCGGTTCCATCGCCGCGCCGCGAGAGACCAGTGGGGACACCAGTTCAGCTTCATTTTCTATTCCACGTCTCAGACGGCCAAAGAAGTGTTCCACGCCATGAGAACAGACCAGACGCTTGCGGAATTGAAGACGGCCGGACTCGTTCTTAGCGACGATTACGACGACACAACCCATATCGCCAAGCCCAATTTGCAGGACACGAGCGACAAACACTGGTCTCCTTCCCTGCAAAAGTGCTGGCCGTATTTTATAATGGGAGCAAGCCGGATGTGGCTCGCCTTGATTGACGAGGCGGCGCGCGCACGCCCCTGTCCGCCTGAATCCGCGTCACCGTGGGAGTTGAAAGCCTATTACGGCGGAGTGAACGACACGGTTGAGGCGGTATGGCAAAAAGAAGGCAAGCACGCTTTTCTGCACCACTTGAACGCGATATTCGGCTACGAACCGCTCCTCATGCCTGACGGAAACGAAATGGCGTTCTAGACTCACAAACATGGCTGTGTGGGGTGGAGGAAATGAAATCGCCCGAGCGGAGCAATCAACGGGTCATCTGTTTGATGGCCCCCACCGTTTCCATCAGGTTCGGATCAAGGACGTCACAAAGCACATGGTCTAACCCTGCTCCGGAGAGAAGTCCGAGGCATGCCGAATCAAGACTCACGGGATATCGACTCCGCAGGCCGCTCCGCAAATTGGAAAGCCCCACCATGAGACGCGCCGGTTCGCCGAAAACCGCTCCACTTGCGAGCAGCCGGACCACACGCACGATTTCCGAAATCTGTCCGAACGCTTCAGGCCAACTAAGGTTTGGAATAACGGGGTCGAAAATGAGGTTTTCGTGGGGCAGTCCAGCGGCAAGGGCGCGCTCCCGAAGTTCCACGGCAAGAGCCAGCTTTTCGTCCATGATTGGCGGCGTGTAGGAGCGTTCATCCATCAGCAATACGACAAGCGATGTGTGGTGTTCGACCGCGAGCGGCAAAATTTCCTCAAGTTTTTCCTTCTCCAGCGAGAGGGCGTTGAGGATGGGAGTTTCGCGGCAGGCGGCAAGCCCATTCGCGAGCACCCTCGGGCTGGGGCTGTCGAGCACCAGACGCATCCCCGGAACGGCATCTTGCACCGTCTCGACCATAAAGGCCATGCGGTCCTCGTTGCGACGCGAAAGATAACCGGGATTGACGTCGATCCATTGCGCCCCGGCGCACTGGCAGCGGATGGCCAACTCGCGCAACGGTTCGGGGTCGAGCCGCCGCATGGCGTCCGCGACGACAGGATTGAGCACATGTAAGTTATCGGCGACAACAATCATTTTTATTAACCCCGTTCGGGTGCATCGATGCGATAAAAAAAGAATGGCGTAGAGCTTCTTTCATAGCGCGTTCCAGAGACGCTTTCAAGGACATTCGCCGCCACTCCTCCGCCGATTCACAGCCATCCACGGCGCATGCGACAGCACTATTTTCTGGCTCTTTTCCACGAATTCACTTATGGATAAACGGCGGTGGATGCGCTGTTTCAGCAGAAGATTCGACAACCTGCACAGACTATTTGCCTATTTGGGAGGAAGACCATCGGGAAATGGAAGATTCTTTTTTTATTTTGGCGGGATGGCTACTGGACGGGACGGGTGCGGCGGCGCGCTCCAATATGCTTTTGGAGGTTCGGGGCAGGGAGATCGCATCGCTCAAGAAGGCCCGGAGGGAAGACCTCCAGGCTCTTGGGAGCAGGGTTTCGGATTACTCGAATTGCGTGATTTTACCGGGGCTTGTGGACTGCCACGTGCACCTTTGCATGTCGGGGACGGTGGATGATGACGTCCGCAAACACCAGTTGGGATACGATTTCGAGGAAGCCCGGCCGGTCATCGCCCGAACCCTGAACAAGCACCTCGCCTATGGCGTGGTTGCGGTGCGCGATGGCGGCGATTCGGCGGGTCACGTGCTTCGCTACAAAAGGGAACATACCGTTTTTACTGAGAATTGGCCTGTGGCTCTCAGCAGCGCTGGCAAGGCGTGGCGGTCAAAAGGCAGGTATGGGAGACTCATTGGACGCCCTCCGCGCGAGGGGCTTTCGCTGGCCGAGGGCATCGCCGCCCAGCAGAGCAAACCCGACCATACCAAGGTCATCAACTCGGGCCTGAACAGTCTCAAGGTGTTCGGGAAGGAGACGCTCCCGCAATTCTCCCTGGAGGAATTGGAAGCGGGGGTTCGGATGGGCCTCCGGATGAAGCTCAAGACGATGGTCCATGCGAACGGGCGGGAGCCGGTGCGCATTTCCATCGAAGCGGGGTGCCATTCCATAGAGCACGGCTATTTCATGGGCCGCGACAACATCCGGCGCTTGGCGGAGCGGCAGGTTTTTTGGGTCCCCACGGCGTTCGCCATGAAGGCGTACGCGCGGGAGCTTCCGCCAGACAGTTTGGAAGCGCAGATGTCCGAACGCAACCTGGAAAGCCAATTGGGGCAGATCGCCCTGGCGCGGGAAGCGGGGGTCGAGGTCGTGGTTGGGACGGACAGCGGAGGGATGGGACTCCACCACGGAGAAGCGTTTTCCGAGGAGCTCAAGCTTCTCATGCAGGCCGGATACTCATTGGAGGAAGCGGTGCAGTGCGCTTCGACGGACGGCGCGCGGCTTATTGGCGTCGAGGACAGGGTTGGACCGATCCAGCGCGGAGCGCCCGCGACTTTTGTCGTGGTCCGGGGGACGCCGGAGGACCTGCCGGAGGCGCTCGGTTCGCCCGGAAATATTTCCATATGCCTCAACGGGCGATGGACCACGCCGGAGAACATAGCGCCCAGCGGCTCATAAACCAGACGCCGGGCGCCGGCTCGCCCACGCCCGGAGCTTTACGATTTGCGATTTGCATGTTATCCATAGAGCGGATAACGAAGATAACAACATCCACCTCGGATTGCGCTCGGACCGCACCCCCGCGACGGCCCCCCCGGAGAAGCTCCATCATGCTAAATCGAAACTCTGACGCTCCCCTGACAGGCGCCATTCTTGGCCTGGCCCTCGCAATGCTCATATGGGGAAGCTCTTTCGTCGCCATGAAGTTCGCGCTGCAAGCCTTCCATCCGCTTGCGGCGGTGTTTGGCCGGCTGTTCACGGCCAGCGTCTTTTTTATCGTGTTTCGCAAGCACTTCGGAGAAATGCACTACCAGCGGGGCGACTGGAAGCTCCTCGGGCTCATGGCGTTCTGCGAGCCGTGCCTTTATTTCTCGTTTGAAACCTACGCCCTCGTGTACACGTCCGCATCCGAAGCCAGCATGATAACGGGGCTTCTGCCGCTCATGACGGCCATCGCCGCGTGGTTTCTGCTGAGCGAGCGGCTGACCACAAGAACGCTCACCGGGTTCGTGGTTGCGTTCATCGGGATTGTAGGCATGAGCCTTACAGGTAGGGCGACGGAGTCAGCCCCACAACCACTCCTCGGCAACAGCCTGGAACTTCTCGCCATGGTCTGCGCAACGGGATACACCATCGCGAGCAGACGGTTGAGCGCCCGGTATTCGCCTTTTTTCATCACGGCGGTGCAGACGTTCGTCGGGACGGCTTTCTTCGCCCCCGCGATGCTCATTCCGGGAGCGCCCCCAGTCGCCCGGGCGTTCACCGGAGGCGCAGCGCTCGCGGTTATTTACATGGGGCTCATGGTGAGCGTCGCGGCCTATTATCTTTACAACCACGCGCTCAGCAGGATGCCAGCGAACAAGGTTTCTCCCTACACCAATCTGATTCCCGTCTTCTCGATGCTGCTCGGGTGGTGGATGCTGGGCGAGGAGCTGACCCGCTGGCAATACTTTTCGGCGGCGCTGGTGATCGGCGGAACGCTTACAACGCAGGTTGAATTTTCAGGAAGCTGGCCGCGCAAGCTTTCCGGCGACGTCGCAGGAGCAGCTTTCGATAAATGAACGGGCAAACGACGGCCGCTAGAGCGCATCGACTGGAAGACGACCGAAGGAAGATGAGTGCGAAGATGGAAGAAATCGAGAAGGAAGCCCTGAGGGAGAGGACCGCGACCGTCCTCCAACGGCTGACCGAAGCCTATGGAGCGGACTCATGGAACTGGCACACACAGCAAACGCCGTTTCAGATCCTCATCGGCGTGGTGCTTTCGCAGCGCACCAAGGACGAAAACACGGACAAGGCCGCGAAGGCGCTTTTCGCCAAACTTCCAACGCCCCAAGCCATTGCGACCGCGTCCGTAGAGGAAATAGAGCCGCTGATCGCCCCTTCCATGTATTTCCATACGAAAGCGCTCCGGATCAAGGAGATCAGCGAGATTCTGCTCGAGCGGCACGGCGGGGAAACGCCGGAATCGATAGAGGAGCTGCTAAAACTCCCCGGCGTGGGGCTCAAGACGGCTAGCTGCGTCATGGTTTACGGCTTCGGGAAGCCCGCCATACCCGTTGACGCGCACGTCCACCGGATTAGCAACCGTCTCGGGATCATCCAGACAAAAACGCCGGACGAGAGCGAAAAGGCGCTATGGGAGGTCACGCCAGCCGACGGCGTCATGCACATCAACATGCTGATGGTAAAGCACGGGCAGAGCACGTGCAGGCCGGTTTCCCCAAAGTGCGGGCAATGCAACGTAACGGACCTCTGCGATTATTTCAGAGCACTGCCCTCTTCCGGGGATGGGAAAGAGTCCCGTTCAAGATGAGCTATTGAGCTATCAGCCTTCATTTTAATGGAGTGCTGAAAGAATGAGGCAAACGGGCTCAAGCCATTCTACGTCAAGCATTTGCAGCGGATATTCATTTGCCGGAAGAACCAAAAAATGACGCGCTCTCTCGAGGATGAACGGGCGAAAAACGAATCGTCCAGTGCGCGGACAACCGCCGTGACCTGTCCCAGAACGCTAAAGCCATGAATAGAGCATTCCGGAGGAGGATTATGCTTCCTTCTCCGCCCGTCCCCCCGCCAGCGTGATGCCAGAGGGGAGCGCCTCCCCGAAAATCCATTCCTGCTCGTGCGCCCTGAGCGACGAATCCGGGTTTTCGAGGATCTCCAGCAGGCGCGCCGAATGCGGCCCGTTGCGCAGCCACGCCGCGAGCCCCTCCCTCTCCGCGTCCGGCAGGTCTCTCTCCCGGTCGCCTGTCTTGAGCGCCAACTGCACGAGCGCATGTCCCGCGCCTTCCGTGGCTTCCACGCCCGCTCCCAGCGCGGCGCACAGCCAGGACGCCGCCTCCCGCGCCGGGATGACCCGGTCGAACGGCCCGTAGAGCGGCGCGCGGGCCCCGAATCGCCCGAGCGCCCATAAATCCTGCGACTTCGGCTTCCCTCTCTCGATCCGCTCCAGCACGCACCGCCCAAGCTCCACTTTCACGTCGGGCGGCAGCCGCTCGAAATTGGCGAGCATCATCAGCACTTCGGTCTCCTCCTGCGGACCGAAGCGCTTCGCCTGCTTCTTGGCGCCCTTCCGCTTCTTTTCGGAAAGGGGCAGGCCCGCCGAAACCTGCTGGTATATGTGCAGTTGCTGGCCCGCGTTGAGTCCTCCCGCCACGCGCCGCCAGAAAACCCACCATTCCAGGCGGCACTGCGGCTGGCGCGGAAAGACGGGGCCCGCCGGGAAAAGCTTCCACGCCTCCCGGATGCGCCATGCATCGACGGGGTCTCCAACGCCGGGGCGCATGCAAAAGCCCAGCAGGTTGAGCCAGCGCGATTCGTGCTGCGCCGTTATGGAGCGTCCCAGGCGCTGTTCGAGCAGGGCGTCGGCGAGACTCCTGATAAGCGGCGTCGGCCATTTGTCCTTGGCGGTCTCGACGACCGAGGATATCTCCTTGACGAGCTTCTCCGGGGCCATGCTTTCCGCCGCTCCCTGTTGGAAGACGGCCGCGATCTTGCCCCGCGCCTGCTCTACGACCTCCTGCTCCAGCGTCTCGCCGGAGGGCGCGGACGCTTCTTCCGGCGCGATCCCCTGCCGCACGTCGAATTGCAGCCTCCACTTGTGGGAGGTTTGCTCCGAGAGGCACCAGAGCTCGAGCACCCCGACTTCCGTCAGGCGCACCCCAAGCCGCACGGGAATGGCCGTGGCTTCCCCCTTCTTTCCGTAGCGCAGCACGGTCCGGATGGGAGGCATCGTCGCGATTTCCTCCTCGGGGAGCAGCACGACGTCTCCCATGCCGTCGCCGAGGCGGGTGTGCGAGCTGTAGAGCTGAAACGCCGCGGGCCGGTTCGCGAGCGCCTCGAAGGTGGGCTGCTCGAGGAGCGTTTCAAACCCTTCCTCCGTGCCGCGCGGGACAATGCAGACCGCCCTGTGGTAGACCTTCTCTTCCTCGTCTCCCTCGGGCGCCTCGATCCCTTCATCCCCAACGCCCACATAGTAGGAGCGGGGGCTTCCCGCCCCGACCCGCACGCCTTCGCCGAGCCGCACGAGGCCATAGTAGGCCGCGCCGATCGCGACCGAAAGCTCCGGACGCGGGTTTTCAAGCTCCTCCGGAATCCATCCCTCTCCGGATTCCTCCTCGAACCACTTTCCGACCACCTCCCGGATGCGCTGGCGGATGATGGCGGGCGTGAGCGCCCCTCCATTGAACAAGATGAAGTCGGGGCGGGGCGGGGTTCTTCCCGTCTCCCGCGCCAGCATGTCGCGGAAGCGTCGCCAGAAAACCGCCATGTGCCGCGTGACCGCCGGGTCCTGTACATACGGGAGCCCCCATTCCGTGATGCCGGAGCGGCGCGCTCCCTGGACCGGCTCATCGAGCCCCACGTGGGGGAAAAAACCTTCGAGGATCAGCTCCCTCGCCTCTTCCAGGGTGATGGACCCCTTGAGCGTCCCTGCGATCAGCTTGCCGCCCGATCCCATCAGCGTGACGTCCACCCTGGTCCGTTTGGGGGCGTCGCCGAGCAGTTCCTCCTTCGCCCTGCGGCACGCGTGAATAAGCTGCCGGTGTCTCTGGGCGTCCATCTTTCCCGGCTGTCCCATCAGTTGCACTTCGAGGCGCCGGGCGAGCGTGAGGTCCATGTTGTCGCCGCCGAGCATGAGGTGCTCGCCGACCGCCAGCCGGTCGAACCGGGGCCCTTTCTCGCCCTCCTTCGCCGCTATGATGGTGAAGTCCGTAGTGCCACCGCCCACGTCGCAAACCAGTATGATCTCACCCGGGCGGATGCGGGACTCCCACGAGTCCTCGTTGCGCGAAAGCCACGCATAGAAGGCCGCGAGAGGCTCCTCGACGAGGATCACGCGGGGGATGCCCGCCTCCCGCGCCGCCGCGATGGTGAGCTCCCTCGCGACCTCGTCGAACGACGCGGGCACGGTCAGGATGACAAGCTGGTTTTCGAGCAGCCGCTCCTCGCGGCCCCGCGCCATCGTTTCGCTCCAGCTCTCCCGCAGGTGCCGGAGGTAACGCGCGCTGGCCTCCACGGGCGAAACCTTCTCCACGTCCTTCCCCGCCCCCCAGGGCAGGATCGGGGCGGTGCGGTCCACTCCCCCGTGGCTCAGCCACGACTTCGCGGAGGTGACGAGCCGGCCCGCGACGAGCGCGCCCTGCTCCCTCGCGAATTCGCCGACCGCGAACGTCCGGTCGGCCGCCCAGGGGAGCGCCGTGCTTCCGGCGGACAGCTCATACGGACCGGGCAGGTACAGGAAAGAGGGAAGCACTGGGCGTTGCGCGGCTTCTCCCGCCGAAACCAGCTGGGGAATCCCCAAAAACCGGATGCCGCGTTTGTCTGCCCCCTTCATGCTCCGGTCCGCGAAGGCGGCGGCGGAATTCGTCGTGCCGAGATCTATCCCGACGACATAGTGATACTCGTTTTCTTCCGAATCGAATGTAATGTGTTCCATAAGCCTGCTTGTGCAACAAAAAGCCCCGGATGGGAAATCAGGCGGCATCCGGCGGGAGAGTTGAAAGATGGTAACTGTTCACGGGGGTGCTTGGGTGAACGCTGAAATCAACGGGTTAGGGGGTTAAAATCATGCAGATCAGGGTATGGCTCTCAAAAAATAGACGCCAAACCAGCCACTTATAGACTCCCTGAACGGTTACGCGGTTTCAAAACATTGTTCGCATCTGTTCGGCTTGTCGTTTCAAAAGGACCGCATCTATTCATGTTTTATATTCATGATAAAGTGATTTACATATGATCGCGCTTTCGGCTCCCCATGAAGGTTCTAATAAAAATAGCGTTAATTCATTATTTTTAATTTGCTTTAAATAGTTGTGTGCCATGTCTTTAGCGACTATATATTCTCCATTACTAGACATGGAAATCCAGTTTATCCAGTATATTACATCTTCATCGTTGGTGTATTTGTTTGCATGAATTATTAATCTAGATATAATATTTTGAAATAGTACATCGTTTATGCGAAATATTGCAATATCGTGGAAAACAATTCTAATAATTGTATTATTTGAACTATTCAATATAAATTCAAGCTCACGTATTGATCTATATATATTTATAGATATAATTTCTGAGTCATGTATGTCTGATAATAAACTCTCTTGATACATTTTTTGTGCTCCATATACTGCACTTCAAGTAAGCAATAATTATTTACTGCGTTCAGCGTTTCGCCCTTTGGGCCATGCTGATATCGGAGCTCCTTTCCCTCTGACAGGGTTGCCGTTTGAATCTCTACCCCAGTCATGCGCATGTGGTATACCAGCACCATGGTCATGATTCCAATTTATATCTAAATCTGGCAATCCGTCTTTCCCATACACGCGTTCCTGGCCACTGGCAGGATTTACGTGCACGCTTCCCGGCTCACCAGAGTTTGGTGTTTTATTGTGCTCAAACCATGGCTGGATGACGTTGTCCCAAAGTATCTGCTCTTCAATAATATCTAATTCTTGGTTATGGCGATGCCTGCCGATTAAATGGCCGTAGTCTTATGTTGACTGACGCTCACAAGTCTAATCTTGCCACTATTCTGCGATTGGTTAGGAGTCTATTATCTATCCAGTAAAAAAGGATCAAAGTTATCTTCTCTTACTTTAACTAAAATTGAGTACTCAGTATCCGGAGCATATTCACATTTAATAGTAAATTGATCGCCTATGGATGAGGACTGTAGCTTAGATAAAAATATATCTGCTAATTTTTTTAAATCATTCTTTGTTCCATGGATTGAATGGCTATTGATGCCAGCCTTATTCCAAGTCATTATTTCTAGATCCATATATGGACCATAGTGCTCGTGCTCAGATATATCATTATATTGCTCTTTATTTATGTAATTAAGTAGTATAGTGTAAAAATGTAACAATCCATTCATAGATCCTGTAATATACCATAATCGTTCTTGGTCTCTACATTCATAATAGAATCCGAGTTCTTGCCACTGTTCTCGTATGGTTTTGTTTTCGTTATTGAAATTATCTATATCTTCTTCCATTGTTAGTCATTCCCATCAATTTAACTGCCACAAGGTAAACGATGTTTCTTGCCTTGAGGATCAGTATAGTCCCAATGTGGGCCTATTGGGGGCGGATGGTTCAAGTCAGGATGCAAACTCTCACCAGTACCTGGATTGTGCCAACTTCCTCTTCTGCCTCCGGGTGGATCCTTGCCTTTCCATTCCCATCCTTCACCTGGTGATTGGGAAGGTTCACTTGGTGGAGTGGGGAGGTTGTCACTATTAAACCATGGCTGGATGACGTTGTCCCAAAGTATCTGTCCCCCAATAATGCCTATTCCCAGTCCAACCACTGCTCCTGCCGGTCCTGCGATGGAGCCGCCTGCCAATGCAAACGCGACAGGATTCAGTCCATAAGGATCCGTATAGTTAACCGGATTGTTTTGAACATAGGCGTATAAATTTACGTCCCCGCCCTCGAATCCCGAAGGATCTTCACTGATAAATCTCCCTGTGCTCGCATCGTAGTATCTTGCCTCGGAAACCGAAACGAACGAAAATGCCACTACGAGCAGGAACAAACCTGAAAGAAGCCGCCTCATTGATATTCCTCCTTGTGTTCTTGTCTGTACTTCTCTTGCGCCTTCTTCTGCTGTCCCATATAATCCTCGTCAGGTGATATTTCCGTGACGCCCATCGATTGCGCCATATTGATAAAAAAGTGACCCTGTTTCATCAGATCATTTGCTAGAGCGCCGTTAGCCATCCTGCTCAAATGTAGATCGATAATCCCCAGCATTTGGTGGATGTCAGCGGAGCGGGGATTCATGTTTATGGCCTTTTCCAAATAGCGGGCGGCTTTTTCATAATCTCCGCGCATGCCCCAATACACCCCGTTTTGCGCGATCAAATCACCCAAAAACTCCCTGTAGGTCATGGTCCGGAGGTAAGCTCCACTATCCATGGCGCGCTTGGATATCCGAAATACTTCAATGTATTCCCCGTTTGGGACATAGCCGCCACCGCCTGTTGCTTCGATGTTCTGCTTCTTAAGTCTTGGATCGACGTACCTGAGAAATGTATGCAACGGAATATTTACTGGATAGACGGGGTAGCCCAATCTTTGGGCGACGGCTAAGTAAAGAAGAGGCATGGTGACGCATGATCCTCTTTTGGTATCGAGCATCCCGTTCAACCACCTGTTCTGTGGCTTTCGAGCTTGTGGGTCGGAAAGATCGTACTCAATGCGTAGCCTCATGAATAAATATGTATTCAATGCTCTTATTCTGTAATCAGGGTCCGTGCTACCTTTGGTGATCTCTCTGGCGCCCTTGACCATGTCATCGATCATCACCGAATATGATGCGATATCGATATCAGGCTGCACTTCTTTTGCCAGCTTTAGAGACGCAATGCCGATATCGATCCTTTCTTCGGGCAGCTTATAGAGTTGATCTATTTCCTCTTCAAGGCTGCCCGCGGAAGAATATGCTAAAGCAGGCAGGATCGTGAGCACGCCGATAAGAAAAGTCAAATATCGGACTGTTGAGGATTTTCCCATTGCATCTCCTCTTACAAAGACCATTCGGCTTGCGCACCGCCGCCAAATAGCGTCTCCCTTACGACTCTTCCCGCTCCCTCAGGTTGAATTCGAGCTTCCAGCGCCTGTCGTCGTCGCGGGATACGCACCAGAGCTCCAGCGCGCCCACTTCCGTAACCTTGCTCTGCATGCGGATGGGGATGATCCTTCCGCCCTGCTCCTCGTCCGTCGCGGGAAGCTCGGTCTCCATGATGTTGACTTCCTCGATCTCGCCCGTCCAGTCGAGCACGACTTCGCCGAGCGCGTCCTTCTTGCGGACCGTGGACCCCAGCAGGTGGAACGTCGCGGGCTCGCCGACCACCAGCCCCAGCTCGTGATCCCGGATCTCCGCCTCGGTCCCTTCCTCCATTCCGAAAGGAACAACGCAAAGCGCCTTCATGGGCGTCGGGATGCCCGGCACCGTCGGCATGGCGCTCTCGATCCCGATGTAGTACGTCCGGGCGACGCCTCCCCGGATGCGGACGCCCCGGCCCCGGCGGGCGAGGCCATAGTAAGCCGCCCCCTCAGCGACGGCAAGGTCGAGGTTGTCGCCCCCGAGCTCTCGCAGCGGCTCACCGTTATGCCACCCCGCCAGGATGGAGAGCACGCGCTCCCGGATTTCCGCCGGCTTGAGGACGCCGCCGTTAAAGAGCACGCACGAAGGATAGGGGGCCTTGTCCGTTCCGTCGCCGTTTTGGACCTGCCTTCCCAGGAACCGCGCGAGATGGTGCGACACGGCGGGGTCTGCCTCGTAGGGGAGCCCCATTTCCCGCATGCCCACCTTGGTCTTCTCCTTCGGGTATTCGTCGGGCCCCGACTTTGGGAAAAATCCGTTGAGGAGCACCGTCTCGACCTCTGCCCGGCTGAGCTCCGCCCGGATCGTTCCCCCGATGAGCGACGTTCCGCGTCCGAGTATGACGACGGGCTCGCTTTGCGCGTCCGGATCGGCCAGCAGGCGCTCTTTCGCCGCGCGGCAGCTGCACCACAGCCCCCTGAACTGCCAGTCGTCGAGACGGATGCCCTTCTGCGCGAGCTTGGCTTGCACGGCGTAGGCCAGGGTGAGGTCCATGTTGTCGCCGCCAAGGAGGATGTGGTCGCCGACAGCCACTCGCCGCAGCGCCAGTTCCCCATTTTCCTCGCCGACCTGGATGAGGCTGAAGTCCGTCGTACCGCCGCCGATGTCGCAGACCAGAATGGACTCCCCGACCCGGACGGCCTTTCGCCAGCCTTCCTTCTGTGATTCGATCCATGCGTAGAACGCCGCCTGCGGCTCCTCGAGGAGCGTCAGGTTCGCGAGCCCCGCCGACATGGCGGCCCGCACCGTGAGCTCCCGCGCCACGGCGTCGAAAGAGGCGGGCACCGTCAGGTAGATGTCCTGCTCCTCGAGGCGCTCGCTCGCGTCGCTTGCGGCCATTTCATGGTTCCAGGCGTCCCGCATGTGGATCAGGAAAAGCGTCGCGGCCTCCACCGGCGAAAGCTTCTTCGCGTCGGGCGGCGCTCCCCAGGGGAGGATGGGCTGCGTGCGGTCCACGCCGTTGTAGCTGAGCCACGACTTGGCCGACGCCACCATCCGGTTCGGGATTTCCGCTCCGCGCTTCCTCGCGAATTCGCCGACAGCGATGGGGTTTTCCCCGTTCGCATCGGCATCCTGTCCATCCCAGGGGAGGTTCAGGCTCCCCGCGGGCGCATCATGCTGCTTCGGCAGGAATATAAAGGAGGGCAGAAGGGGCTGCGCCTTCACTTCGCCCGGACTGACTATCTGGGGTATCTCGAAAATGCGGATTTGCGGCGCCTCGTCCTCGGGCGGCTGCGCTTCGGTGTAGGCCAGGACGCAATGGGTCGTTCCCAGGTCGATTCCTATAATATACTTGGGGTCGCTCAAGGGTTGTCTCCTCTTATCTTTTAAACGCTCCTCGGGTTGCATCACAAAGAGGGATGGCGCTCGGGCGAAGATGAAAAACCCGGGATCGCCGGGGCCGGGGCGCTCCCTTGTGACGGCGGGGCGTGGTGAAATACGGCTTCGATCCGGCGGTATGGCCGGATGAGCGCGGCGCAGGCCGCGCCGGGCGCGAGGCTGGTTGGATGTCCTGAAGGCCGCCGCGCCCTGATGATGACTTCTTTTCGCCTCCTCCAACCCTCACGGGCGGGAGGAAGGGACTGCGCCAGGGTGACTTATACTCACTGGGGATTGAAAATCACGCTCCTACGACAAGATAAACCCTCCAGACCACAACATTTGAACCTTAACGGGCGTAAATGCTCCGGAGGCCGTCTATTCGGACACCTCGACTTCCGCCGGGGCGAGCACCCAGCCCTCCTTGGGCTCGGTCGTCGGGAGCGGGAGCTGTATCTTCGTGATCCGCCACCCCTTGTGCTTCAATATTCCACGGAAGGGGGGATCGCCCGAGACGCTTCCCGTCAGCCGCACCGCGCTCGCGTCGAAACCGGCTGGCACGGTGACCTCGAAGCCTTCCGTCTCCTCCATGATGGGCTTCAGCTCCATGTGGCGCTTTATCGCGTCCTTGCATCCCTCATGGATGCTGCGGACCGCCGCGCCGATTTGCGTGTCGTCGTAGAGGGTCAGGTCCTCCTGGAGGAAATCTATGAATCTACCGTCGCGCTGCAAAATGGAAAGCATCTGTACGGCGGCCCCCGGCGTCGGCTGCGCGTAGCGGGGCTCCGGCGGCGCGGCAGCCTCATCGGTCTTCGCCTTCCTGGATTTCGCCGGCTGCTGTGCGGCTGCGGAGGCGAGCGCTTCCTGCGCCGCCTTGCCCATTCCTCTCCGGCCCACGGAGCCGGTCAGCAGCCATAGCAGCAGGGATAGAACCGACCCGCCTCCCAGAACAACGGGAGCCAGGTAGATCTGCGCTTGGATGATGAGGCTGTTCATATTCCCAAGTGCGATGCGGGCGTCGTCGCTGATTTCCGTAGCCTCGGCCCCGATCAGCGGGGCGATCCACTGCCGGAGTCCGTCCAGCACTTCTCCAGCCATATAATACAGGCCGCCGATCAATATTCCATTAAAGATCAGGACCAACAGAAATGACCAGACGGTGAAGCTTTTCTTTGCTCGCATCTTCCTCTCTCCTTGGGGTGGCGTTCAGATAACCCGTTATCTTTATTCGGTTGCACGATAAATATAAAGCATAAAACAATATGAAAAGAAATCACAGTAGAAATCCAGGTTAAAATCTCGTGAAAAGTGCTTTCCTCTCCGTTTTGGAAGGGATGAAGCGCTTCTGACGCTGGCCTTGCCGGGGCGCCGAAGCTTGTCATTCCCGGTGTGTGCTGCTAAACTTCGCTGCCCGGAGATGGCGGGGAGGGATTTTTATTCGGGTGGACTGACCCCGGCTGGCGACAATCAGCTCAATTTACGCGAGGCATGGCTTCGGGAATGTCTTTGCTTTTACCCATTTACAATTTGCTGCTGCACACGGCGGGGGCCGGGGCGCTGGGCCTTCTTGGCCGGGACATGCGCCGCGACGCGGCCTTTTACGACGGCCGGTGGGGGAGGCTCCCCATGGACCGAAAGCCCGGCGGAAGTCCCCGCATATGGCTGCACGCGGCCTCGGTCGGGGAGACGGGAGGGGCCGTTCCCATAATTCGTCTGCTGAGAGACCGCCTGCCGGGGGCGGCCATATTCCTGACGGTCGGCACTCTCCACGGCTACCGTTTTGCGCGTGAGCGCATCGCGGACACGGCGTTCGTGCTGCCCGCGCCCTTCGATTTCCCGAACGCCGTGGCCGGCGCGCTCCGTTTCATGGACCCGGACGTCTACGCGCCCGTCGAAAGCGAGTTCTGGCCGAATCTTTTCCACGCCTTACGGCGCCGTGAAATTCCCACCTTGCTCCTCAACGGCCGCCTGTCTGATCGATCCACGAAGCGTTATGCGCTCTTTGGTCCTCTCTTCCGTCCCATCTTCAAGCAATTCACTCACCTTGCCATGCACTCCGCCGAAGACCGGGAAAATGCTCTCCGGCTCGGCGCGGACCCCGGCCGGACGCTCGTCGTCGGCACGTCGAAGTACGACGGCCTCGCCATGCGCGTCGACGTGGTCAAGGCTAATGGATGGGGCGAGATTCTCGATGCGGGCGCGGCGTCCCCCGTCGTGGTCGGGGGGAGCCTTCGCGGCTCCGAATGTCTGGAACTCATGCGAATTTTCGCCGCTTTCCGGGAGTTGCATCCGGAGGCTCTCGGCGTATTCGTCCCGAGGCATCTGGAGCGCCTTCCGTCGATGATCGAATGGCTGCGAAAGCGCGGCCTCCCCTTCCAGCTTCTCTCGGAGGTTGCCTCGCCGGACGGAAGGCGGACCGCTCCCATCGTCGTGGTGGACCGCATCGGCGTGCTTTTCGAGTTGTACGCCTTGGGCGACCTTATCTTCTGCGGGGGCTCTATCGAACCCGGCATCGGGGGCCACAACGTCCTGGAGCCCGCCGCGTGGGGGAAGGCGGTCTTCTATGGGCCGAACATAGCCAAGGTGCGGCGCGAGCATGCTTGCCTGGACGCGGCGGGGGCGGGCTTCATCGTGCGCAATGCCGACGATTTGCTCTCCGCGTGGACGGATTGGGCCGGGCGTCTCCCCGAACTCCGCGCTCGCGGCGATCGAGCGCGGTATGCGGTCGCCCGCCTTGCGGGCGCGGCGGAGCGCCAGGTCGAGCTAATCATGGACGTCCTAAGCGACGTCCTGAACGAAGATTCGGCGCCGCGCGGTCCCGCCCACTCACGGCCCGACGAAAGGAATGAATGAAGAAGCTTAGAGAAATGCTTGATGACTACAAGAACGGCCGGATCGGCGAGGACGAGGCCCTTGACCTTCTGCGCAGGCTCCCTTACGAGGATCTCGACTTCGCGCGGGTCGATCACCATCGCGGCCTCCGCCGTGGATTTCCCGAGGTCATCTACGGCGAATCCAAACCCGCCGATCAAATCATAGCCATCATGCGCTCCATGATGACCTTTGGCAGCAACATCCTTGTGACTCGCGTGAGCCCCGAGAAGGCCGAAGTCGTCACCCGAAGCATCGACGGCGTCGTCCACCACCCCGTGGCCCGCGCACTCGTCCTTCGTCAAGAGCCGCCCCCGTCCCTGCCGCCGGACGGCGTCGTGCAAGTCATATGCGCCGGGTCGTCCGATCTCCCCGTAGCCGAGGAGGCGGCGGTTACGGCGGAGAACATGGGGAGCGTGGTGGAGCGCTTCTACGACGTAGGCGTTGCGGGACTTCACCGCTTGCTGGGCATCCTGGAGGATCTTCGCAGGGGCTCGGTCTATGTGGTAGTCGCGGGCATGGAAGGCGCCCTCCCCAGCGTCGTCGCGGGGCTCGTCGACCGCCCTGTGATAGCGGTTCCAACCAGCGTGGGCTATGGCGCGGGCTTTGGCGGTCTTGCCGCGCTCCTTGGCATGCTCAATAGCTGTTCTCCGGGGATCTCCGTGGTAAACATTGACAACGGGTTTGGGGCAGGCTATATGGCGGGGTTAATCCATCGATGTTGCGTGGGGGGAAGCGCGTCCCGCGATCAACATAAAGGGCGAGATGAAAAGGCGGCGGGGCGCTGACGCGGGCCGGAAGACGACGGCTTCTGGACGGCCCTTTCTCGGGCTCCTTCCTGCCACGCGCGGCTGGCTCATTTTACCACAAACGGCCTATGAAAATTATCGCCTTCCATCGGTGGATTTATTTGCTCTTGGGCGGCGTTCGGGCTATACTTAGTTTACTTTTTATTAATATATCATCATTTTCGACTGTGTGTGCAACGTTGCAACGCTGGAGCGCAAGGGCTGCGCCGGATGGTCCGGCAAAGGGCCCCGCGGCTTCCGTTCTTTTCGGACCGCATTCCTCCTCCCTCTCACCAGTCAAAGGAGACCATTCTCTATGGCAAGAGAATACAGACCTAATGCGAAGGAATTTTCCGTCATCTCCAAGCTCGATCAGGCAAAGGAGAATCAGCGGATCAACGCCCTCCATCTGCTCCGCGAGCATATCGACGACTTGAGCAGCCGCATTGGGACGAAGCTCATCGAGGAGCGGCTGGTGGAAACCCTCAGCAAGGAGGACCTCGACGACCAGTTGCACCACTGCCTGGAAGCTCTTCTAACCGCCGAGGATTTCGACGTCCAGTTCCAGACGGCCAACTTCAGGAACCTCGTTCCGCGCCCGCACTTCGTGAGCCTCTACGTTACGGCTTTCATCATAGAAAAGCTCATCGACCACAAATCCACCGTGGAAATCTACGGCACGGACGAGGAAATCTACCGTTGCGTGAATAACCAGGTCTGGAAGCTAATCCCCATGTGATCGTCACGCGGCCCTTGGTCCCGTCCGCCGTCGACGGACCGCCCTCTTCACCTTGGCGGCGTCTTGCCCAGGCGCCTCGCCGCCTCCTACGCAACTGGCGCTGGCGCTCCTGCGGGCTTTTCCTCTTAGTCCCCGCCCTCGAACAGGCGGCCTCTCCGGAGTGCGCCGGGGCCAAATCTTGCCCGGATGTCGTCCATCGCCTTGTCTAGCTTCTCCTGTGCGCTTTGAGCCGGATCGCTGAAAAGTTTGAGTTGCCGCGCCGCCCCCTTCGACAAATTGGAAACCCCCACCCCCACGAGCCGCGCCTTCCCCTTCGGCCCCATCTCCCCGAAGAGCTTCACCGCCTCCCTGAAAATCGTGTGCGTGCAATCCGTCGGGTCGGCGAGCGTCCTGCTCCTCGTGCGCTGCGTGAAATCGGAGAGCTTCACCTTGACGGTCACCGTCCGCCCCATCCAGCCGCGCCGCCGCAGGTCCCGCCCGACGCTCTCCGCCTGGATCATCAGCCAGCGCTCGATTTCCTCCGCGTCTTCCGTGTCTCTTGCAAAAGTGTCCTCCGCGCTGAAGGATTTCGGCTCGCTGTATGGTTCGACCGGCGAATCGTCGATTCCCCGCGCTCTGTCGTATAAAACGGCCCCGAACTTTCCGAATCGTTTCGTCCAGAACGCGGGCGGCATCCTGAGCACGTCCCCCGCCGTTGAAACGCCCAGCTCCTGCAACGATTGCACGGCCTTCTTCCCGACCCCGGGGATTTTCCCCACCGGAAGCCCCCACAGGAATTCCGCCTTCTCCTCTTCTAGTATGACGGTGAGCCCGTCCGGCTTGTTGACGTCGGACGCGATCTTCGCGAGAAACTTGTTGGGCGCCGCCCCGATGGAGCAGGTGAGGCAAGTCGCCTCCTTG
Source organism: uncultured Syntrophobacteraceae bacterium (assembly GCA_937958025.1). Taxonomy (GTDB): domain Bacteria; phylum Desulfobacterota; class Syntrophobacteria; order Syntrophobacterales; family Syntrophobacteraceae; genus CALFXO01. The sequence continues at coordinate 7,980 of CALFXO010000029.1, read as the reverse complement.
ATCCGCCGCTTGATGGCGATTGCCGTCGCGGCGGGCTCCTCCGGGGGCGCCCCGGCGACGATTAGTTCCACGAACGCCTCGTCTATCGACACCTGCTCGACGACGGGCGAAAATTCGCGGAGCGCTTCCATGACGGCCCGCGACGCCTCCTTGTAGCGCTCCCTCCTCACGGGGACGAAAATCCCCCGCGGGCATAGCTTCTTCGCCTGGAATATGGGCATCGCCGACCGTACGCCGAACTTCCGCGCCTCGTAGGACGCCGCCGAAACCACCCCCCGCGCGCCCACCCCGACGATCACCGGCTTGCCCCGGAGGTCCGGGTTGTCAAGCTGCTCCACGGAAGCGTAGAACGCGTCCATGTCGACGTGCAGGATATGCCGATAGGTTTGCTTCTCCGGCGTCATGCCTTGCGACTCCCCGCATCAAACCGTGGACGGCGCGCGCCGCCTCACGTTCACTTGATGAGCATCACCGGACACTGCGACAAGAACCCCACCTTGTAGCTGATGGTGCTCCATCCTTCGTTCGGGTTCTCCACGTCGATCTTGTGCGAATTCAGCACGATCAGGTCGACGCTGTTTCCTTCCGAGAACTGCACGATTTCCTGCACGCGCTTGCCGTACGTGACCTCCTTCCGGATTTCCACCCCCGCTTCCTTGTACGCCTCGATCATCGCCTTCATCAGCTTCTCCGCGCGTTTCTTGAGCTTCTTGTAAAAATCCTCGAATTCCCCGTAATCGGCGTCCGCTCCTATCGTCTCTATGACGTGCAGCAGCGTGATCTTGCTGTCGCCCTGCACGGACATCCGAAGCGCGATGTCTATAGCCCGGTTGGTTTTGCCGCTGAGGTCCGTTGGAATCAGAATATTGCGGAACATAGTCCTTATCCTCCACCTGGAAAGAGTTGAATGGTTTATTCGGAGTTCGACTGGAGAATGTCCAGGACGTCCATAGGACGCTCGATAAGCTCCCTCGCGCCGCTCGCCGCGAGCTCCCCGCCCGTCCGGAACCCCCACAACACGCCGACAGGGTGCATTCCGGCTGCGGTCGCCGTCATCATGTCCGTGTTCGTGTCGCCGAGGTACAGGAACTCGCGGGGCTCGAGGCCCATGTTGGCCGCGATCTCAAATGCCGAGCCAGGATGGGGCTTAGGGGGCGTCGAACCCCTGTCGCCTATCACCCACTCGAATTTCCAGCGCGGCAGCATATGCGCCGTCATGGTTTTCGTAAAGTCGTCTGGCTTGTTGGAGAGCACCGCCATCCGGACGCCCCGCTCCGCGAGCGCGTCGAGCAGCTCCGGAACGCCGTCGTAGGCCCGCGTCTTGACCGCCCAGTGCGCCGCGTATTCCGCCCGCATCTCGGCGACCACATCCGCGACCAGCGCCCCGTCTTCCCGGAGCGCCTCGGGCAATGCCCTTATCGCCAGCTTGGTGATGCCGTCGCCGACAAACACCTTGTATTTCGCCATCTCGTGCGTCGGCAGCCCGCGCCGCCCGAGCACGGCGTTCATCGAATCGCCGAGGTCCTCGAGGGTGTCGAGCAGCGTGCCGTCGAGATCGAATAACACCGCCTTGAACTTCATCGGATTTCGCCTCTCATTCTTATGGTGCAACCGGCCCTTCCGCCGGCGGTTTTGCGCTTTGCGTCCGTCCGCCTGCCGCCCCGCCCCGAGCGCAATCGGGTTTTGTAGGTTGGATTGAGCGATAGCGAAACCCAACAGGGATGCCGATCACTGCCGATCCATGTCGGATTTCCCAAGGCCTCGACCCAACTTGCAATCCCTCCCGATTCCTTGGTCCAGTAGAATTGCCCCCGAGTTCCAGCGCACGGATGCTCATGAGGGGCCTCCAGCCTCTCTGGATAGCGGAGTCGAATCAATCCAGCGCGGACGCTCATAAGTATAACACCTATTCTAGTGGGGCTGCACCCCCGTTTTGTCAAGAGGCGCCCGCCGCCTCACCGCTCGACTTCCCTTTCTCGACCAACTTCCCGTTCTGCCGCCGGGGCAGGGCGTGGGGCTCCATCGACGTCCCCCGTCCATGGCTCTCCACGTCCAGGAAATCTATAGTTGCAGGGCGACACGGACAACTCGCGGGCGAGTTGTCCGTGCGCGAAGCGTAAGAGGTTTCTGACGCAGCCCGCGAAAACCCCCATGGTCTTGTCGGCGGTGCGGGCGTCGAAAGCAAAAAGGGCGGGTGACGCCGCCCCGCTCCCGCGCGCTCACTCCGACCGGCTGACGGAGTTTTCCTTGAGCCAGGCCGCAAAGCCCGCCTCGTCCATTTCTTTCCTCGCCAGGGCGAGCACGGCGTCAACCGCATCAGCTTCCGGCGCGACCATCTCCCAACCGTTGCGGTCGAGGAAGATGTACGCGGCGAGAAACCCCGCGCGCTTGTTGCCGTCGATGAAGGGATGGTTCCAGATAATGCCGGAGGCGTAAGCGGCGGCGAGGTCGAACACGGACGGGTCGCCATAGGACGCCTTGTTTTGTGGGTGTGCAAGCGCCGAGGAGAGAAGTCCTCCGTCCCTGACGCCCTCCGCGCCGCCGCGCTCGGCTATTTCTTCGTCGTGGACGGCGAGAACGATGGCTTCAAGGAGCCAGATCATTTCCTGGCAAGCTCCCGCAAGGCGTTGCGGTAGCGGGACATGCCGCGCCGCGCCGCGTCCATCTGGGCCTCGAACTCGGGATCGTAGGGGGTAATCGCGTAGCCGGTGGGCGTCTCGGTGAGGAATACGGCGTCGCCTTTCTTGACCTTGAGGCGGGCGGCGGCCTCCTTGGGAAGGATGATGCCGGTCGAATTGCCGATCTGTGTGACTGTCGCGCGCATGGAATTACTCCTCAACAAGTGGTTATTACAAATATTATAACGTCCCGCATCCCTCCCCGTCCATTCTTTTTCCTGTTGCCGCCCCCGCTTCTTTCTCCTTGGTTAGTGAGTGATAATATCTTCCATCATGATATAAGCGTTGGTTGTGAGGCGCATTTTAACGATTAATGTCTGGGGTTGCACCAGCAGCAGACAAAAGAAAGTGCACACCTTGAGGCTCCGCCCATCCCGACAACGCATCTTTTCTCACCCCCCTGCGGACGTCTTGCCCCCTACACCCCCCTCGCAAACCTCAATCCCGCTCCGCCTATCGACGCGTGCATGGCGGGCTGGATCAACTCGCTTCCCTGTTCGGTGAAAGGAACGTAAACCAGCATGCAGCCGGTTATCCGCACCCTCATTTCCGCGAGCTTCGGAAAGAGCGTTTTCTTCGGCACGCCCATGAAGGCTATCGCCGGTTTGATCGCCTGCGCCGCCTGCATCCTTGAAAGCGTCACGGGGAAAAGCTCCGTCTTGGGCAAATCCTCCAAGAAATCGTCCTCCCCCGGCTGGAAGACGCTTGCCGCCCGCGCCAGCTTGAGCACCTGCCGGGGGGACGTCCGGAAGGCGGGAAGCCAGAAGTGGAGCGGCTGTTCGCGCCACTCGGGGCGGATGGCCTTGGGGAGGTTGCATAGCATCGCGAGGTCCGCGTACGTCTCGAGCGCGAGTCCATCGACCCGCATCCGCATCCTCCAGAAGGGCAGATACAACCCCTCCGGGGAGTCGCCCGCAAGCGCCGCGACCCGCAACCGCCCGAGCGCGCCGCCCTGGATCTCCGGAAGCTCCCACCCCGACCCGCAATTCTTGCATAGCATCGCCCGCGCGTCGGCTTCCCCGGAGAGGTCCCACCCGCAATGCGGGCAGAGCATGGGGCTAAACTGTATTTGCCACTGCCGGTGGTCGTCGAAGGGGCCGTCGTAGGCATCGATTGGCCCGCATGGCGCGTGGCTCGCTCCGATGCTCAACGCCCCGCCGCTTCTGGCTCCCGCCAGCCCCGCTCCTTCCTCCTCGGTCAATAGTCTTCCTATCGGCCTGTGGAGCACCGCGTCGTACAGCTTTTCCCCTTCCATGTAGACCGGCGCGTAGATGACGCTCGCCGTCTCGCCGAGGAAAGACTGGTGGTGGAGCGGCGCGGCTTTTTCCTCCTCGCCCTCCGCGTGGTCGATCTGGGTGATGAGCCGCGAGAGCAGCCCTCCGAGGGGAACCGCGGTCGAAAGGAACTTCCCCGGCGTCGTCGGGGAGGCCATCCGGAGCTTGAGCGCCTGGGGCCGGAACCCGAGCGACATGGGCGCAAGAGGCGCGCGCCCGGCGAGGACGCTCGCGTCGATGAACCGCTCCTCCACGTTTTCGCCCCGGCAGGCGAAGGCCACGCCCTTGAAGCGCCAGTAGGGGACGTACAGGATTTCGCGCGAATCGTCCGCGCTGCCTCCGGGCGCGAGGTAATACCGGAAGTGACCGCCTCCGTAGGAGACGCCTAGGCGCACCTTGCAGTATCCGCACGAGAAGACGCGGTCCGTTTCCGCGAGCGTCGCGGGGCCGCCGCACTGGGGACATTGGAGTTCGACTTGCCAGGACGACGTCTGTAGCGGCATGGGACCCTTCTTTTCTCTCTTCGGTCGCGCTCTGGCGGCTCGCCTTGGTGCTGCAAGCCGACGCGCTCCGCGCTATCCGCCGATCTTCTCCCCGCACTGGTTGCAGTGCGAAGCATTGTGCATGTTTTCCGCCCCGCAGTGGGTGCATTTCCGGGGGATGGGCGTCCCTTGGACAGGCTGGCCGCACGCGGAGCAGAAGCGCGCCGTCGGGGGCAGGTTCTTGCCGCAGTGGGCGCACCGCCCGAAGACGAGCAACTGGTGTCCGCACTGGGGGCAGAACTTTGCGTCCGTCCCGACGGGGGCCTTGCAGTCGGGGCAGTGCTGAGCTTCTGTCGGGGGCGGCTGCTGCGGAGTAGGCGTGGGTGCTGGCGCGCCTCCGCCGGACTGCCGCATGGCGCCGCCAAACATGGCGGGCATCATGAACCCTAGCCCCATTCCGACCCCGGCCCCGGATTCCCCCTGCGACTGGGCGGCTTTTTCCATCGCCATGGCGGTCTTCATCTTGAGGAGGGCGTCGAGGTCCTGGAAAACCCCAAGGCGGCTGCGGTCGTCGATCGCCTGCTGCACGTCTGGCGGAGGAGTGATGGAATTGATGTAAAGATGCGAGAGGCTCAGGCCGTAGTAGCTGAAATCTTTTTGCAGGCGATCCCGGAGGCTGTCCGACAGTTCGTCGTACTGGCCGGGAAGGTCCACCATGGAATCGAGCTGCTCGCCGAGGTGGTCGTTGAAGCGCGAAACCACAACGCGGTTCAGAAACTCCTCTATGGCTTCGGTCGTATACACCCCCTGCGTCCCCACGAGGCTGTTCACGAAGAGCACCGGCTGAACGACCCGCACGTTGAAGATCCCGAAGGCCCGCAGCCGGATGAGCCCGAGTTGCGAATCCTTGAATGCCACCGGGTCCCGCGTGCCCCACTTCAGGTTGGTGAACACCTTCATGTTGACGATGTACACCTCGGCGCGGAGCGGGCTGGTGGCGCCCCACGGGAGACTCAGCGCCTTCGTGAGGATGGGGAAATTGTTTGTCTTGAGCGTGTGGCGGCCGGGTCCGAAGGCGTCGTAGGCCCGCCCGTTATAAAAGAAAACCCCCGCCTGGCTTTCGCGCACGATGAGCTGCGCCCCCCACTTGATCTCCCCGGAGCCGCTTTCCGGTATGCGGTGCACGATTTCTGACCCGGTGTCGTCAAAATATTCGATGACCTCGAGGAACATGGCGTTGTCCATTCCCATGGGCGTTGTCCGTCTTTCCCTGCTGTTGCGGATCGGATTTCAATCCTGTGTTTATTCCTGAAGTAATCCACAGACGCCGTTTCGGATGTTTAAAGCAAATCATGCGCCATCCGCTTTCGCAATTGACGCCTCATTGGCCTTTTCAAATTGGAACAACGATTTTGTTTTGCCCTATCGCTTTATGGATGCCCTTAAATCAGTGAGCTTGGACGTCGACCCTACATGAAAAGCCCGCTTGAAATCACCTCGTTTCGCGGGACTTTCCATACATGATTTGCGCTCATATTCCCTGTGCATCTCCTTGATCGGGGGTTTTATGCCCGGCAAGATTGGCCCACGCCCTCCCCCCAATGAGAACCGGACAATTTATGCGCTACAAGTGCGGACATTCTATGTGTTCCCTACAGCGCGTCATTTTTTTGTTGCTCCGAGGCGCGTTTGATGGTAGAGAGTAGGCCAACTTGATCGCGTTGCCGCGCCGAGTGTGCCAAATAGCGGTTGAGCAGTAAAAATCTATTGCTTTTCTCTTCTTTGTCTGATACAAAGAAAAGCTGTTGCCAAGGGGACTAGATTCCTTTTGGAGATTGGCTTAAAGTGGAGAGGTTCCCAAGTGGCCAAAGGGAGCAGACTGTAAATCTGCCGGCGATGCCTTCGGAGGTTCGAATCCTCCCCTCTCCACCAGCTTCGAGATCCAGGTAGGAGATGGTGGGAGCTGTGAGGCGGACCATTGTCGCTGGGACTACACGCGCTCTGAAATGTGCCGGGCGCCTCCCAAGGTGGGGATCTCCACGCGGCGAATTGACAGCTCAAGAGAAAAGACCTGCATCGCCGCGTCACGTGTTGCCCTTGCCCCCGTGTCTTCACCGCTTTCCCGCGGGCCCACGTAGCTCAGTAGGTAGAGCACTTCCTTGGTAAGGAAGAGGTTCACCGGTTCGACCCCGGTCGTGGGCTCCACCGCTTTATCCCAACCGACTCCAGGGAGAGTGATGACGGCGTCCCGCACGCTCCCATGGATCATCCGTTGCGCTCATCATAGCTAAGGATATAAGTCGTTACAGGCGTTTTCACCGGTTTTCAGAGAATCGACACTCCAGGAGGAAGTGTAATGGCTAAGAAGAAGTTTGAGCGGACGAAGCCGCACGTGAATGTGGGCACCATCGGACACATCGACCATGGCAAGACGACTTTGACGGCTGCCATAACGAAGAACCTGGCCGCCAAGGGCAACGCGGAGTTCGTCCCGTTCGACCAGATCGACAAGGCCCCGGAAGAGCGCGAGCGCGGCATCACCATCGCCACCGCCCACGTCGAATACGAGACGGCGCGGCGCCACTACGCGCACGTCGACTGCCCCGGCCACGCCGACTATATCAAGAACATGATCACCGGCGCGGCGCAGATGGACGGCGCCATCCTGGTTGTCGCCGCGGACGACGGCCCCATGCCCCAGACCCGTGAGCACATCCTGCTCGCCCGTCAGGTCGGCGTGCCCTACATCGTCGTTTTCCTCAACAAGGTCGACATGGTCGACGATCCCGAACTCATCGAACTGGTTGAGCTTGAGCTTCGCGAGCTTCTCAGCAAATACGGCTTCCCCGGAGACGACGTTCCCATCATCCGCGGCTCCGCCCTCAAGGCGCTTGAGGCCGATTCTCCGGACGCCGACGACGCCAAGCCGATTTTCGAGCTGATGGACGCCATCGACGCCTACGTGCCCGACCCGGTCCGCGACATCGACAAGCCTTTCCTGATGCCGATCGAAGACGTCTTCTCCATCAGCGGCCGTGGAACCGTCGTCACCGGTCGCGTCGAGCGCGGTCAGGTCAAGGTTGGCGAGGAAGTCGAGATCGTCGGCTTCAAGCCCACCACCAAGACCGTGTGCACGGGCGTTGAAATGTTCCGCAAAATTCTCGACTCCGGTCAGGCGGGCGACAACATCGGCGTGCTCCTCCGCGGCACCAAGCGCGACGAAGTCGAGCGCGGACAGGTCGTCGCCAAGCCAGGCTCCATCACGCCGCACACGAAGTTCAAGGCTGAAGTCTACATCCTGAAGAAGGAGGAAGGCGGCCGCCACACTCCCTTCTTCCCCGGATACCGCCCGCAGTTTTACTTCCGCACAACGGACGTTACGGGCGTCGTCACCCTTCCCGAGGGCGTCGAAATGGTTATGCCCGGCGACAACATCTCGATGGAAGTCGTCCTCATCACTCCCGTCGCCCTGGAGAAGGAGCTGCGCTTCGCCATCCGTGAAGGCGGCAGGACCGTCGGCGCTGGCGTCCTCACCGAGGTCATTGA